>JALVWX010000137.1 GCA_027023165.1 Thermococcus sp.
CCTGGAGGTTTTTCCTTCGTATACCGTCTCGGATCTGTCTCCCGCGATGTGCAGGAGGGGGTAGGCTATGGCGCCGATGAGCGTTGTTGGCGGAACGTAGCGCAGCGCGGTTCTCATCTTGCTCTGCGGGAGGGCGCGGAGTGCCACTATCCCCGTTGGCCTCATCGTGACCTTCAAAAAGAAAGTCAAAGGGATCACCTCAGAAGGCTCCCTTTTCTTTGAGGTAGTCCATTGCCTCCTTCATGGCTTCCTCCGGTACTTTATCCTCCGTGGCGACCGTGAACAGGTATCCCTCACCGAAGCCCTCGAGAACCTTGAGCCTCCTCTCCGTCTTGGTGATGTAGTCGTCGTAAATCGGCGAGGTGACGACGAACGGATACTCCGTGACCGCTACGGCTACTTCTCTTATACCCCCAACGGGGAAGAAGCGGGACAGCTTGGCGCCGAACTGGGCGGAGGAGAGCATCCTGAACAGGGCCTTTAACGCGGCCTCGCGTCTCTTCTTTATCTCGTTCTCGTCGAGTATTGGTTTTGAGGTGATTGCACTCACGCCTATGGCATCTAGGTCGAGGTTGAAGGTGAAGCCGTAAAGGGCCGTGCCAGTCTCGACGTAGTAAATCATCTGCTCGGAGGCGTTGCTCTTCTTGCTGGAGGAGTCCATCTGGGCGTGCCTTGCATGAAGCTGGGGTTCTGAGGTCGCGAACAGCGCCATGGACTTGATCGGAAGTGCGTAGCTGACCTGGAAGGCAGAGCTTCTCCTAACAGGTGGAGAGGCGGCATACATGAATCCTCCAATGTCCTCAATAACGCAGTTCTTAACTATAATCTCTTCTATTGTGTACGGACTTAGGTTCAGCACCTTCTTTTTGATCATGAGGTCTCCAATGAGCTGGGCAGCAAGAGCATTATTCTGAACAAGGAGATCCCTGGGGTTGTCGGATTCCTGGAACTTTCTAATTAGCTCAATGTATTTCTCGAGTTGCCGTATCTTTTCTTCCTTTGGATTTTTACCTTTCTTTGCTTTCTGGAGTTCCTCCTCCAAGAGTTTGAGCGTTTCTGTTGCAATTGAAGGTATATCCCGGAAAACCTCTTTAAACACAGCATCTGATAGGAATAACTTCGGTGCCAAATGAACCTCGTCCATAGACTTGTAGAACTCCCCCCTGCGGCAGTCGTCGCACACCGGGAGGTCGAGGCCCAGGGCTTCTCCGACGAGGTGCTCCTGGTAGGCGTGGGCGAGGCTCTCACCGCTCATTGCCGGGACGTAGACGGTCTTGAGCTTCCCGTCCTCCTCGACGAGGTACGGAACGCGCCTGTGCTTGCTGTAGTTGCCGGCGGTCTCGACCATGTTCAATGCCTCAACGTTTGCCTCAAACCTAACCCCAACGCTCAGAAACATCACTCATCACCTCCAGCTTCCTTCCTTGAGGGATACGCGAGAGCAAGGGTCGCAACGCGCTTTGCGACACCAATGTCGGAGCGGACGGCGTCGAGAAACGTCTTTATCTCTCCCTCATTGGGGATTCCCGGGACGGGAATCTTTTTCCCGTCTTTTTCCACGTACCTTCTGCCGTCCTCACCCACGGTGGCACTCTCCCTTATTGACCTGAACGCTCTCAGCGCCTCGTGGAGAGTCGCTTCAACTGGCTCTGGATTCAGGGAGTTCCCAATCCTGTCCACGTAGCCGAAGTTTTTCGTTTGTACGAAGAACCTCAGCATTTTTACTATCCCTTCATATTCTGACATGATATCACCTCATTATCATTAACAGCGTTACTTCAATATAAAGTTTACGTTCAATAAATGTTTATTAGGACATGCAACTTGTTCAGAAAAAATTGAACATAGGGTAACACCAGATAAATAAGAGGGGTCCCGATTTCGTTCGTGGGGATATTGACATCCTTCGAACGCTCCTCCGAATGTTCACCCATAACTGAACACCTCAGAACCACGCCACCAGCGGCTCGTACTCCTTAACCCCAACGAGGTGCTTTATCAGCTTGTAGGCTTCCAGCCTTATCAGCCTCTGCTTCGTGACGTTCTTCTTCAGTTCTGGGTGC
>JALVWX010000138.1 GCA_027023165.1 Thermococcus sp.
GGACTCGAATACGCCACCTGAAGAAGGGCATCCTTCAGTGCTTCAACATCGGGTGAAAAAAGGGCAATGTAATTCCTGAGGGTTCCTTTCACATTGTCTTTGTCGAGCTCGTGGTAATAGACCACAAACTTCGCTTTGACCATGATAAGGAGTAAGAAAGAGACCTTAAAAGATTAACCTTTGCTCACCTCCTGAATCTTCTTCCTGACGAGCTGGCTGACGAGCTTACCGTCCGCCCTGCCACGGAGCTTCGCCATTGCCCTTCCCATTATCATGCCCATCGCTCCCATTCCCTTGGCCTTTATGACGTCGATGTTGGCTTTGACGACCTCGTCGATGATTTTCTCGACCTCGTCTTCACTCAGGAGCGTTAGCCCCTTCTCCTCCGCTACCTGGGCGGCGGTCTTCTCCGGGTGCCTGGCGAGTTCCTTGAAAATCTCCTCAAAGGCCTCCTTTGCAATCCTGCCGTTAACGTAGAGCTCAAAGGCCTCCCTGATGTGCTCCTCGGTTATCTTCTCTATCGGAACCTCCTTCTTAAGGCCCTTGAGAACAACCACGAGGATTGAAGCAACCAGCGATGGCTTTAGGCCCCTCTTGACAAGCTCCTCAAAGAGTTCGTCGCGCTCGTCGTTAACGAGGGTCTCCGCCAGGCTTCTGTCGATCTTGTACTCCCTGACGAAGCGCTCAACCCTCTCCTGCGGAAGCTCCGGCAGGTTCGCCTTTATCCTCTCCTTCATCTCGGGCGTTATGAGTATCGGTGGGATGTCGGTTTCAGGATACATCCTCGCCTTGCCCGGGAGCGGGCGCATGTACTGGGTGTTGCCGTCGGGTAAGGCCCTCCTCGTCTCCTCTGGGACTCCCTCAATGGCCTCCCTAGCGCGCTTGACGACCTCCATCAAGGCCTTCCTGGCAGTCTCCTCATCAGCCGCGACGAGGACGAAGGCGTCTTTTTCACCGAGGCCAAGTTTTTCGATAACCGCGTTAACCTCTAATTCGGTAATTCCATAATTCGGCAGTTCATCAATGTGGAAGATTCCCCTCACGTACTTCTTGGCCCTGTCGGCCATCTCCGTTCCGAGTCTCCTTCCCGGCTGTATCTCCTTTCCGATCAGCCCTCGGAAGCCTGGAAGCTTGACGGCCAGAACCTTTCCGCCGTTCTTTATCGCCCTCGCCACTATCTTTGAACCGGTGTTCTCGAAGATTTTGGTAACGTCGTGGAACTCCTCTGTTATGCCCTCGGGTTTAACGCCCCTCGCGCGAAGCTCGTCGCGGATTTTGAGAAGGTTGAGCTGTCTTTCAACCTCGCGCTCGATGATGAGGGGAATCATGTCAAGCTCCTGGACGCCTTTAATCTCAACCCTCGCACCGCCCTTAATGGAGACGTTGAGGTCCTGCCTGATGGTTCCGAGGCCGCGCTTGACCTTCCGGGTGGCCCTTAGAGCATCGCCTATGTACTTCGCAACGACCTTCGCCTGCTCCGGGTGGTGTATGTCGGGGGTCGTGCTTATCTCAACCAGCGGGATTCCGAGACGGTCGAGGCGGTAGATTACCTCCTTCTCCTTCCGCTCAACGATCCTGCAGGCGTCCTCCTCGAGGCAGACCGTCGGGATGCCAACGCTTCCCCATGGGGTGTCAACCCTTCCATCCATGGCCACTATGGCGGTTCTCTGGAAGCCGGAAACGTTGGAACCGTCGATGACTATCTTGCGCATGAAGTGGACTTCATCAACTGGGGCCGCGTTGAGGAGGTATCCTATCTGGAGCGAAACCTCGAGGGCCTCTCCATCGGGTCCCCTCGGCGGCTCCTCGTCCATGTAAACCAGATCCGTCAGCCTGTAGTTGCCCTGGTAGATGTACTTTCTCCCCTTCTTGAATTCCTCTAGTGCGGCTGGATCGATCTCACCCATCTCGCTTATCGTCGGCCTTAAGCGCCGCTCGAACGTGAAGTCGACCTCCTCGCTGAACTCGCTTGGGACGGGTGAAAAGAGCTTTTTCGTGTCCAGCTGCCTGTGAATCTCAAGGCCGACCTTG
>JALVWX010000139.1 GCA_027023165.1 Thermococcus sp.
GTCTTTTATTGGGATCGTGAAGATTGAGAATGTCTGGTTTCTGAAAAGCTCCCTCAGTTCTGAGAGGGCGTTGTAGAGGTCAAAGTTGAGGTTTGCAAGGTCCAGTATCCAGGGGGTTGCAAAGAGACTCGTCGGGAGGAGCGGGTCTGTTGAGTGAAGGGGAACTACGGGAACTACTCCAAGGTTGTGCTCTCCGGAGCTCTCTATCTCCTTCTGCTCAGGGTCTGTTGAGATTATCCACTTTTCCGTGTCAAAGTAGCGGTAAACGACTGTCCCGTCTGGCCTTGTCTCTATGAAGGTTATTGATGAAAGTTTCCCGTACTGGTCAAACGTGAACTTTTCAACCTGTGAGGGGAGCCTTGTCGCAAGGTAGGGTCTAAGATTTAACTGTTTTTCTTCCAGTTTCGTTCTGGCCTTGCCGGAGGGCTTGTCAACTATTATGAAGACCGTCCCCACTATCATTGAGAGCTTGAAGTTTTTGCGCATGTAGTCGTCTATGTAGGTTCCCTGCTTATCAACGTCCTGGATGAATTCCTGATACTCCTGTGTTTCTATTGAACGGACGGGAGATTTTTTGAAAAGGTGTGAAAGGTAAGAGTCAACTACCTTTTTGACATAATTGGGGTAAACGGCAAGCTGTTTTCTCCTTGAGAGCTTCTCCTTGCTCTCCCTGGGGTGGGGGATGAGGTATTCCCCGCTTAGAAATCCTCCTTTCCCCTCGTAGGCGTCTATTAAAAACTGCTCTCCGGTTAAGGCCATAGCTATCTCCTGTAGAGGAGTTCTACTGTTAGCGCGGCTTCGTAAAAGGGGTGTGATATTTCGGGGTTTACGATGCTCCCTGTAACGTTTACGTCTAAGACGAGGCCGTTGAGGTTAGTCGTTTCAAGTCTTTTCTCTACCTGCTCAAGGTAGTAAACGAGGGTGTCTATTCCATCTTCTGGTGTGTCTGCCCTTACGCTGACGATTACAAGGATTTTCCAGGTTATCTGTTTTCTGTGCATGTTGAGGCGTTTCTGGGTGTCTGATGCCGGAACTACCGAGATTGCACGGCTACGCTCTTTGGCAGAAAGAACCTGAGCGGGGGTTCTGTATCCCCTGCCGACGTGAAAGCCGGGGAATTCCTCGGCAAGAAACCGGGAGAGCTCCACAAGTATCTCTTTCCTCATCCTATCCCCTTGAGAGCTTTATCGTGAAAGAGGGCGTAGATTCGGTTTCCGAAGTGGTTAGACCGTAAGAGATTAGCTTCTTCTCAATCTTTTCGTAGAGCCTTTCGTAGCTCTTTGCTTTCTGGAGGTAGATGTCGTTTTCCCCGCTTGTTAGCTCAAGGCAGGTGAGGTATGAGGCAAAGTAAACGGCAAGCTGTTTTAGGATGGGGTAGTCTTCAGGGTTAACCTGGGACGGGTCAACTCCTATCTGCTTTAAAAGGGCGTCAACGTAGGCGTCTGTTTTGGCCAGCGTCTCATCTGTTACCTGGCCTGCAATTAGGGAGTCTGTTATGTCTGAAGTCTGGCAGTATTTAGCCATTACTCTCCTCTTTTAAGGGCTTCAAGGAATGTCTTTGCAAAGGATTTCCTTGCTTCCTCATACCCTTCTTCTATGGCAGGTCTGAAGAACGGATAAGGCCTGCTCCCGGGGTGGTGGACCAGTTTTGCAAAGAAGACTCCCTCGTCTGTTGCCCAACGGAGGGAGCTCCTCCTCCTCGGCCTTATTTCGTGCGGCCTTGTTCCAAACTCAACAAAGGGGGCATAGGAGGCATCTGCAACTATTTCTGCTTTCCCCTCGTTTACTCTTGTTAAGTCTGTGCGGATGGACTGCTGGAGGTGTCCTGTTCTGGGGGTAAAGGCTCTTCCTTCGTCTATTACCTTGTGAACAGAACGGAAAAGGGAAAGGGTGAATTCAGTTAAGCCGGCAGAGAGAGCTTTCCTGCCGGAGCTGGTATTGAGCAGGAAGTCAAGGTTTTCAACCTTCAGACTGAGCTTTATCAACTTCTTCCTCGGCTGTGTTTTCTGTGTTCTCGTTCTGTTCTTCCTC
>JALVWX010000140.1 GCA_027023165.1 Thermococcus sp.
GTGTCATCCCTCTTGGTGTTTATAAATGAGATCCTTAGTCTCACTCCCAGCTGTCTGGCCTTTTGTTGGAGCTTGCTCGTAACCAGTTTTACTACTGCTGTCTTACCAGTGCCCGTTATTCCATAAATGAATAAATTGTTGGGTTTGTAGCCCTTTAGGGCTTGCGCTAAGACGCTTGCGACTTTCTTTATTTGTTGTTCTCTATGGGGTAAGCGCTCCGGTATGTAGTCCGGCAGTAGGACATCTCTGTTCTTGAATATCCTAGACTTTGTCACTCTTTCGAAGACGTCCTCAAGGATGTCGTCAGGGCTGGCGGTCAGCATCGTTCACCCTGTACTAATAGTAGGAAATACTGAGAAATTATAAGGCCACCCCCACCGAAAGTGTCCGTGGACTTTCAAGGTACTTTTTAGTGTTCCTAACCCTTTTCGTTCGGCGATGAGGTTGCGCTTTAGGTCGCTGAGAGATGAAGAAGGATCGACCGGCCGAGCTCCCTCAAGTTCAAAAATTACTTCAAGAAGAGCACTCTCTCGACGGTCTCGTTGGGGTCCTTAGTCTCAAGGTATCCGTTCCTACCACACACTTCGTAGCCCTTGTCTATCATTGCACCGCCGAGTGCAGCCAACGGAACGGTTATAATGGAAAGCATAGCCATCAAAGGATTGCTCATGCTGAGCAACGCGCCAGCGACGACGCCTTCAGCGACGTAGGTACCCTTATGACGTCTACCGGGACATATCTCTATGTATCCCATTTCGCGCAACCTATTGAGGATTTTCTCCGCTTTTTGTCTCTGCTTGGGGTCAGAAGGGTCTTCAACCATATGAGCTATCACAATATTCTTTGGAACGGTTCTCTTACAGCCCCTGCTCGGCTTGAGGCCTATCATACATCTACCGTTCTTATAGCACGGACATGGCTCCATATGCATAGCTAGTATAGCCTTCAGCTCCTCATAAAGCATAATGTATTCGATAGGTTTGGGAGGGAGTATTTCGCTTCCTCAAGTTCCATACTGTAACATTAGGTTTCTAAATATTATGTTGCGAACCTAACAGAAATGAAAATATGTTGATCCGGTTTCTGTAAAATACCATAAATAGTATGGTTCGAAATCTAAGATTCTCCAAGGGACATAGCTTAATGGGTTGTGTCCTAAAGACTAAATATAATATATCTCTCCGTCCTCTGCCTTAACGCTCCTAGCCAGACCTTTTGCATAGGCACAAGCGACTGAACAAGCCTTGGCCGAATCGAGCAAGTCCTTCTGCTCTGGGAAGGCATGAACCAAAGGAACCTTCACTGCAGAAGGAAAGGTCTCAATCACCTCTATTCCATACCTCTCGAGAGATTCCTTAATCCTAATGCCCTTCTCCGTGAGCTTCCTCATTCCCTTCCAGCCCGGAGGAAGCACTTTCAAGCCCATTCTCCTTGCCTCCACGTCGACCTTCCTCCAAGGTCCTCTCGGCATGCTTAGGGGAGCATCTATCGCTACTACTTGGACCTCCAAGAACCTAATCATATTCATTAGTTCATCATCCGCAACAAAGCCTAAGTAAGTAACTATTGGGAATCTTGTAATGCATAAGGCCGAGGGTCTCCTGACGGCCAAATCTATGCCCGCGCAGATCACCTTCAAGACCTCGTATCCCGCTTCTGAGATGACCTATGCGAAATTAGGTCATCATCCGCTTGCAAGCTTACACCTAGCCTTTCAACGAATTCGTCTATGCTTAGGATGGTCTTCTTCACTTTTTCTGTGCATGAATACATCTTGGAGTCGCACGTAACTAAGACTACTGTGTCACACCTATGATATCCATAAACTTTAATGCAATCTTCGATGTCGAGTATCAGTGCCACGTACTTGGAGTCCTTATTCTTGAGCCCACATTTCCTTCATGATTAAATCCACCGTAGAGGATTTGGTGAAGCAAGGTTTGAACTTAGTGTATATGTAGCGATGAGGGTCGAACGTGGGGTTTAGTAGCGATAAGTGGAACGCGTTGCTCAG
>JALVWX010000141.1 GCA_027023165.1 Thermococcus sp.
AAATCTAAACCCTTGGATAGGTTAGAAAGCTCCTTTCGTCCTATTATTCTTGTTCAGAAGCCTATACTAAAAATGGAGGATCCTGCAATCTTATCAATAAATTGTATAAATTTCAACATATGAATTTTAAAATCTGTGTTGTCGAGTTATGGAAAAATTCTACAAATTACATTTTATAACGTAAGGTGATCAAAAGAATAATTTTGGAAATGGGAATAAGAATTTTGAAATAATTTTGATAAAAGGGGTTCGAATTTTCTGGAGCCCATGTGAATGGTAGCCCCGCGGGGATTCGAACCCCGGTCGCGGGATCCAGAGTCCCGCATGCTTGGCCGCTACACCACGGGGCTGTGCCCGTTCACAACTCCCGGCAACGATTTATAAATCTTACCCTCCGGAGCTTTGCGGTGAAAAGTTTCACCGAGGATTTGCCCTTTCTCTTACAACAAAGCAGAATACTCAACATTCGTTTTAGATGGTTTATTTACAGGTGGGTTTAACTTTAAAATTGCTCTTTCAAACGATTTGTCGTTTATTCTGGTGTGCTCCTGAATGTTGTTAGGCAATATTGGGAGAGCTTGACGTTTATTTGAGGGATGATGCTCGGAGAAGAGATTCAGAAAACTCGTGGAGAAACTTTATGGGAGAAAGGGAAGCCTGAGCATAACCACTGAACAGATAATCTTCGATAGATTAAAAAGAAGAGGAAAAATGAAGATACCACAGTAATCTGGAACAAAATCAATTATGAACGCTTGAAACAGTTTAAAAACTTCGGCAAAATCGACTTTAACGGAACAGAAAAAGAAGCGCCAAGGGGTAGAACCTGTTTATAAGAGAGTTTAAAATCCTATTAATGCAATTGTTGTGCTTGGTAATACTATCAGAGAAGCTGTGCTCTTCCCAGTCAAGTCATCTAACTGAAGCATGATTTGTTATCTTGGTGGTTCTTTTAGTATTTTTCTTGGTAGGGTGTGTAAATTAAAAAAGCAAAAATAGTCTAAGTTATTTTAAACCTCCCTGCGAGATTCAGCGCCCCTTGTATGTATTCTTTGTAGTTCACTGCTTGGGCTGCCGCTAGGTCAATGTAGTGACTGACCACGTAAGGAGCAACAAGGCCGATAACAATGCACGCTAGGGCCAGAACTAGGCAAACACCACTCATACTCCAATTTTCCCTAACCTCAACCTCCCTCTCAGGTTTTCCAAGCCAGATTTCATAGAAAACCCTAACGTAAGCCACCAAAGCCAGCATCGAACTGAGAACCAGCACCAAAGCCAGCACCGGATTTTCATCCAAAAACACATTGAATAAGAGCAGTTTGCTGAAGAACACGTTGAACGGCGGAACACCGACGAGAGTCAGCGAAGCCACCGCCAAGCTGAACGTCGCTACTGGAAACTTCCTGCCAAGGCCAGCCAAGTCCTCCAAATTCCTCGAACCAGTAGCGTGAATAAAAACACCAGCCGCGAGGAAGAGTAACGCCTTAGCAACCGCATGATTCACCATGTGGAAGAGTGCAGCACTTAACGCCAACTGCGTGCCAACGCCAACCGCCATCACCAGATAACCCATGTGCATTATTGTGGAATAAGCAATCAACCTCTTCACATCCCCCTGCACGAGCATCATTAAAGCCCCAAAGAGTGCCGAAATCGCCCCAAGGAGCATCAGAATCACGCTGAGCGTGTGAACAACGGAACTCAAACCCGCAGGCGAACCCCCGTAGACCGTGTAGATGAATCTTACCAGAGCGTAAACGCCAACGTTAACCACTAACCCGGACAGTATTGCAGAGACCGGACTCGGTGCGGCTGGATGAGCCTCGGGAAGCCAGAAGTGGTTCGGGAAGACTGCCGCTTTAATCAGGAACGCCCAGGTTGCCAGAGCTAGAGCAACACCCGAGGCGATGACCACATTGCTCCAAGGCCTTCCAACCACCGGAAAGCTCAACCCGTGGATTAAGGCACTCAGGTTGGCGAAGTTCAGCGTTCCAAAGGAGTAATAAAGCGCTCCAAGCGCGAGGAAGTACATTGTCGTTCCGACCGCGCCGATTAAAGCATACTTCAAGCCGGCAATAACTGAATCACCCCTGTCACGGTAGAACATTACGAGAGCGTAAGCGGCAATGCTGGTAACCTCAATCATGACGAAGAGATTGAAGGCGTCACCGGTCAGGAGAACACCGAGTAAGCCAGCCTCAAGGCCAAGGTAGAGCGTGAAGTACCATTCCAACCTGCTCTCGCCTTCGAGGTAGCGGTAGCTGTAGACTGCGATGAGGAACATGAGCGCGGTAGTTACAAGGGCAATCAGCACACTCATTCTGTCAACCTCGTAAATTATACCTACTGGCGCCGTCCAGCCGCCGAAGGTGTAAATCAATGGTTCTTTTGAAGAGTAAGCCAGTTGGAAGAGCTTGAACGCGCTTAAGAGTGTTAAACCTGTCCCGGTTAGAGCGTAAGCCTGCACAATCCTCCTGTTCCCCTTAATGAGGATTGATGTCAGCGGCAGGGCGAATGCAAAGAGGATTGGGATTATTGGAGTCAACCCAACGACGTTCATCACCACCACCTCACTCGAATATCCTCTCCGCGTACTTTTCAAACTCCTCGCAGATTTCTTTTTTGGCCTTTTCAGGCTCTTCAGTAGTCACGTTGATCCAGTTCACATAGAGGTAGTCCTCATTAGCGTCGACAACCACTGTTCCCGGAGTGTTCGTTATTGAGTTGGCAACTAAGGTTCTCGCGTACTCGCTCTTCACTTTTAGAGGGACTTTGACGATTCCAGGTTCGAAGTTTCCCGTGATAATCCTTCCAATAACATCGGCGTGGGCTTTAACCTCGGCAACGAGGAAGTACCAGATGAAGTAAATGACTCCCCAGGCCCACCTGACGGGATCGAGTGCTTTAGCGTCGTTCTCGACGAGGAACCTGCCAAGCAGCAGCCCCACGACGATTGCGACTACTGCTCCAGTGACTAGGTCGTAGGGTGTTGGTGAGCCGGTGAAGATGACGTACGTCACGAAGGCCAGTATCGCCGTTGGAATCATGCCCTTCATGCTTCATCCCTCCTCAGCAGGGCTGGAAGAAGTTTGCCGACTTCTCTTACATCCAGCGTCCCGTAAATCCTGTAAATCTGGATTATCGCGAAGGCTATGAGAATGTTAACCGCCATTCCAATGACGACCGCGGTCAGAACCAGTGCCTGGGGGAGAGGATCAACGGCTGTTCTAACGAACTCCCCAAGGACCGTTTTGGAGAGCTGGGGTAGAATTGGGGGTTTTACTGGGTAGATTACTCTATAACCGAGGAGGACTACTAGGACGTTGGCCGTGTCACCGAAGATTGTCAGGGCTATGAGTTTTTTCACGAGGTTGGGTTTCGCCACAATCCCGTAGACGCTTATGACGAGCGTTGCGAGGAGGGAAGTTATCGTAATGCTCCAGAATAAGCTTATCATCTCTTCACCCCCATGAATTTTCTGAACTTCTCCTCTGGGATGGCGAGCAAAAGGAAGACTGCAGTGAAGCCCGCTCCAACGGCCAGGAACTCGAAGAGGTTGTAGAGGACGAGCGACCCTCCCAACGGCACTCCAAGGGCTTCTCCCGGGAAGATTGATTGATTCTGCATGAAGTAACCGTTGAGGAGAAGTGGAACTAAAGCGGTGAGTGCAACTCCGAGCAGGCCGATTGAGCGGATTATTATGGCTCTCGTCTTGTCCAAACCATTCTTTTCAAGCGCGTATTTGGTGTAGGTGGCTATTATCAGGAGTGGTGCGACCGCTAAGGCCGAACCGCCTTGGAAGCCGCCGCCGGGTGTTAGCTGACCGTGGAGTGCTATTGAGGCTGAAACGGTGAGGATCATTGCGACTATGATTTTGGTGATTACGCAGACTGGTTCGGGGAGTTCTGGTTTTGGCTCGCCCTGCTTTGCTTCCTCGGCTTGTTCTCTGCCCAGCCTGAAGAGAGTTAGGCTTCCTATTATTGCCAAAAAGAAGACGGCCGTCTCGAATAAGGTATCAACCCCACGGTAGTCCCAGACGATTGAGGTTACTGCTTCAGGGCTCTTCGCGGAGTATTCGCCAAAGTAGCTGTTCTTTAGGTAGAACTCTCCGAGTGGATGGAGGTTCTTCTGGGGGGTTATGTTTTGACTGACGTAGTAAGATACTCCAAAGGTGATTGTGAGGACGAGGATTAGACCAATGAGGCGTTTCATTTACACCACCTCGTACCTTTTGGTTTTCCCGATGATGAAGATGAGTAGTGCTGAGTAGATTCCGACTGCTATTGCAACGTAAGCTAAGACAATGTCTGGCGCCATGAGGAGGTAGAAGATTATGGCGTAAGCTATTGCCTGGACTGCTGAGTAGGCTACTGCCTTGAGGAGGTCTTTTTCTGTTATCGCGAGGTAGGAGAATGCTAGACCGATTAGGGCTGTGATTGTAAGGATTGCGAGGTGTAACTCAATCATTCCCTCGCCTCCTTTAGGTGGTCAACCTTGGGCTTCCACTTTACGGTCTCGCTCTTGTGGGCGGCGTATGCTAGTGCCGTTGCTCCTGCCGGTGCCTCGAGAAGGATTATTATCCCCGTAATGAGGCTGGCTCCGGCTATCGCGTACTTGTTGGGGATGTCTGTGCCCAGTGCTAGTAGGGCAACGCCGAAGAGTGGCACTACTGCTCCGCCTATTGTTCCTACGGTTGCCGCGTGTAGGCGAACGTAGAAGTTAGGGAATTTGAGTAGTCCGATTGCTCCAAGGAGGTCGCAGATTCCGCCGATTGTTATGAGGATTGCGCCGAGGGTGAAGAGTATGCTCATGCTCCCACCTCCTTTTTTGTGAGGTGGTTGGCGATGTATATGTCGAGTAGGTAGGCCCAGAGGGCGAGGGTTATGGCCCCGCTGATGAGGTAGATGCTTTTGAAGTATACTGCGAGGATTGCCATGAAGGCTGCTATATCAAAGCTCATGCAATCAACAGCCAGAATCATGTCGGGAATGGTTGGGCCTCTAATAGCTCTTATTGTGTAGAGGATGAATGCTACCATGTACAGGGGGAAGATGATTTCCATGAGCGTGACAAGACTACCCACAGACACTTCAGACCCTCCTGACCTCAAGCTTTGGAAGGAAGTGTCTCGTCTTTTCGGCTTCTATGAGAAGGTTCGCCAGCCGAATCTTTTCCTCAGCAACACTTTCCTCTGGCTCGATGTAGACCTGTTTCCTCTGCTTCTTTTCGAGCATCCCTCTGGCGACGGCAACTCCATAGATTATGGCCTCCGGTTTCGGGGGACAACCAGGAATGAAAACGGTAGCGGGCGGTTCGATGTTATACTCTTCCTTTAGAGTCTTGTATAGTTCTTTGATGCCTCCAATAACAGAGTAGGTATCGTACCAGATGCCGCCGCCACAGGCACAAGCTCCTATCGCGAGAACCAGCTTGGGATCTGGAACGGCGTTGAGTGCATCCACAACCTTCGGCAGGCATTCTCTAGTTATGGGTCCAGTGAAAGCGATGGCATCTGCATGTCTGGGGCTTCCCACGAGTTTTATCCCGAGCCTCTCAACGTCATTCCTCGGAGCAAAAATGTTCAGAATCTCTATGTCGCATCCGTTGCATGACCCAGAATTAAGATGGAAGATCCAAAGGCTTTTCTTTATCATCTCACACACCCCCATAGCCTCCATTCCGAGGTCTTCTTGACCCTACACTCAGGACACAGGAGAAGTAATTCCCTCTCCCAAGGAGGAACCTTCTCGGCCACTTGGATTAAATGCCTGTATGTATCGTATGGTTTTCCACACTTAGCACAGCGGGCGAGCTTGAGCTCGGCTATCTGGTGGAGGTCATCTTGATTCGGTGTTGCCAGCTCGAACTCCTTTGTGAGTTTTACCGCACCAACCGGACAGACGTCTTGACAGCGGGCGCAGAATATGCATCTCCCCAAGAAGAGATGAACTATTCTCACTCCCCTCTCAACGTCATCGTAGACTCGAATGGCTTGGGGCGGACAGGCATTGGCGCAGGCCCCGCAACCTATGCATTTATCCTCTTTTATAACGGGCTTTCCTCTGTAGTCCTCTGGAACTTCAATCGGCGCAAAGGGGTACTTTTCGGTGACCTTACCTATTGAGAGGGCTTTGGAGATGAGTTTAAGCCTCCCCATTTCTCACCCTCCTAATTCCTTCCTCTAATGAGCCCCTCCACAGAATCCGGCCATTTTCCATGTCTATTATTGAAACGTGGTCAGTGCAGGAGAAACACGGGTCTATCGAGGCTATAATTAAAGGAGCATCCGCAATATCATTGTCCCTCAGCATGATGGGAACTGCAGGCAGATTGTTGTAGGTCGAGGCTCTCGGATGCCAGCGGTACACCTTGTTCTTTCCCCATGTTATTACGATGTGGACGTCCTCTCCCCTAGGGGCCTCTGTGACTCCAAGGCCGAGTTTGAAGTGAGGTATCTCGTACTCTTCGTTTATGAGCTTTCCGTCGGGCATGTCTCTCAGTGCCTGTTTTATCATGCTGAAGCTTTGGAAGGTCTCATTGTATCTAACGAGGAACCTTGAGAGCACATCGCCGTCCTTGTAGAGCGGAACCTCGAAGTCGAGGTTGCCGTAGGCGGCGTGTGGATGATCCCTTCTGACGTCCGTATCAATCCCTGAAGCCCTTGCAACGGGCCCGATTACTCCTATTTCCCTTCCCTCTTTTTTGGGGAGAAGTCCAACGTTCTCCATTCTATCCCTGAGCTCTTTCATTTCTGCAACGCTGTCTAACACTTCCCTGCTGTCCGTCTCAGCTTTATTTAAGAGCTCAAGGACCTTCTTCTTTTTATTTTCCGGAATGTCCCTCCTTACTCCTCCAACGAGGTTTATCCCGTAGGTCTTTCTGTTCCCGGTTATCAGCTCTGCTATGTCCATTATGTACTCCCTGGCCCTCCAGAGGTGCATGAAACCGCTGTCGAAGCCAAGGAGGTGACAGACAACTCCAAACCAGAGGAGATGGCTGTGAAGCCTTTCTATCTCAAGCATTATCGTTCGTATGTACCTCGCACGCTCTGGGATGTAAATGTCCGCAGCATCCTCCACCGCTTGGCAGTAGGCTGTTGAGTGCGTGCAACCGCATATCCCGCAGATTCTCTCGGCTAAAAAGGGAACCTGATTGAGGGTCATCCTGCTCTCGGCGAGCTTTTCCATGCCCCTGTGAACGTGGAATCCTCTGTATTTTGCATCTACTACCTTATCCCTTTTTACATACACTTCAAAGTACTCCGGCTCATGGAGGGAGGGGTGATACGGCCCCAGTGGAAGCTCAAGTGTGTCGGGTTTTGGCTTCCCCTTTTCTTTTCTTGGTTTGGTAGGGGAAAGCTTCTTGTTGTAGGGGAAGCCCTTTCTTAGAGGATAAACCCTATCCGGCCAGTCTTCAGGCAGTACAAGCCTCTCGGGTTCTGGATGGCCTTCAAAAACCATTCCTATCATGTCCATTGCTTCCCTTTCTGACCAGCTGGCGCCTGTCACTACGGGCGTTATCGAGGGAATTGCGAGGCCATTGGGGGCTGTGGTCACCTTGAGTATCACATGTCTTCTCTCGGCCTCACAATTGAAGACATGGTACATCGCAAACCTCATGTTTATGGGCCTTTCATCCACTCCCATTCCGCATGAATAGTAGCAGCCGCCGTCGAACAGCTTCCTAGCAATCTCTCTGATTCTCCTAGGAGCAACCTCTGCGATGGTTACTCTCTCATCATGCCGAAGTATCTTACATCCTTTAAGGGCATCAGCGATCATCCTCACCACCCCATAACGGCCAACACCCAGCATAACACACCGAAGATTGAGAACCTCTTGAGAAACCTGACCGCATCCCTAGTTCTGAACCTCCCGTAGGAAGCTTCAACCGTGGAATAAACCACGGAGAGAACCACTAAGCCAAGGACATAGGAAAGTCCCCTGACTATCGGGCTTCCCCTTATGAAGAAGTTGAGGAGCACCGTGAACAGGAGGAGCCTCTTCGTATATGTGGAGAGCTTTAGCAACGCAAGCTGTTTTCCGCCATATTCTATCAACGGGCCTTCTACAATCTCAGTCTCGGCCTCTACTACGTCAAAGGGCACTCTGGCTCCAGCCACGTAAGTGAGAATCCCAAAGAGCAGGGCACCTACAACGGTAGAGGCTTTTATAGGGAGTGGAAACAGATTGGAGAAGGTGAAGCTTTTGGCCGAGACCGTGAGAGCGGCGATAACGAACACCAGCGAGAACTCTTCGGCCATAAAGAGTGACATTTCTCTGTGCGAACCAATCTGGGCGTAGGGGTTTCCGCTTGAGAAGCCCCCGAGAGTAACTGCAACCGTGCTGAGTGCTGTCAGGTAGAGGAATGCGATTATGTCTCCCCAGACCCTCATGGAATCTGGCAGGATGGTAGGAACAAAGAAGAACGCTGTAAGTATTGAGGCGAGCGCTATGGGAGGCCCAACCCAGAAAAGCCACCCGACAGAGTTGGAGGATATGACCGAGGGTCTTTTGAACAGTTTTATCAGGTCGAGCCAGGTCTGGGTCAGCGGCGGCCCCTGGCGTGTCTGGAGCCTCGCTTTAACTTTTCTCTCAAGACCGTCGAGGAAGGGTGCAGTGATAACGGCGAATACAACGTTGATAACACATCCCACAATGCTCATAACGATACACCCCAGAGTATTAAAATCATCACAAGGAGAGTTACAGCTGAAATCATCATCATTGAATCAGCTTGGTAGGACTGCTCGTCATAGAGAACGGAGAGTTTTCTGATAGCCTTCCACAGTGAGCTGATAATCCTCTGGGTCCAGCTGCCAAAGGAATAAACCTCCTCGAATTCCCCCTCAAAGGATGCGTAGTAGGAACTGGCTGGGAGACGCATTCCAAGTGGTTTCCTTGTTCCGGTGGTCCACATGGGAAGGGTC
>JALVWX010000142.1:0-762 GCA_027023165.1 Thermococcus sp.
CCTCCAACCGGGACTATGTGGAGGTAGCCCTCCTTGTCTATGTGGTTCACCATAACGCCTATCTTGTCCATGTGGGCGGCCATCATTATCTTCGGCCCGCTGCCCTTCTTGTGGGCTATAACGTTGCCGAGCTTGTCGATGTAAACCTCATCGGCAACCTTCTCAAGCTCCTCCTTAACAACGTCCCTTATTCCAAGGAACTCGTAGCCGGAAACGCCCGGCGCTTCCACAACCCTCCTCAAAAGCTCAACATCAACCATGGCTTTCGCCTCCTTTAGATTTCCATCTGAATGTGCTTGACCAGCTTAATAAGGTTTGCGAAGGGAAATGGGGAAAGTCGGAATCATCCCAAGAGAACCTGAAGGTAGGCCTCCTCACCGGGTTCGAGGGCGTCTATCTCCCACGTCACAGCCCCGTCCTCGATCTTTGCCTCCCCCTTTGTGGCCCTGACCTCGAGGGCGCTCATCCCCCTCTCGAAGCGGAAGTTCTCAAGGCCCTTAAGCCTCGGAGCCTTAACCTTGACGAAGTAGTAGCGGTCTATCGTCTCCTCCTGGATTACCGGCCTGAAGAACGCGAGGTAAGATGTACCCGCCAATAGAACCCCCGAAACGAGGAGTATGAGGGCGAGCGCTCCGTGGCCCTTCGGCGGCTTTGTCGGGACGGTCGTGGTGTTCACGGACGGCGTTGTCGTTGGGGATGGAGTCGATGTTGTGGTGTTCGTCTCCGTGGGGGTGGGGCTTGGCGGCTGGATGGTCTTGGCAG
>JALVWX010000142.1:772-1986 GCA_027023165.1 Thermococcus sp.
CGCGGAGGTGGTGGCGGTTCTCGGCGCTCAGAATTATTATGCCGTAGCCCGTCTTCTTTAGGTCTATCACCGCCCTGCCCGAGGAGTTCGTAACGGAGTAGTCCCTGCCGAGCGCCCCCACCGCCTTCACCGTGACATTAGGAACCGGGAATCCGCTGGAATCACGAACCTCAACGATGAGCAGGGTTTTATTCTGCTCGTAGGAAATCCTGAGACCCCTCACCTCCACCGGAACGCGGACTATCTTCCCATCGAGGTTGAGGGTGACTATGTACGTTCCTGGCTCCGAAACGGGAACGTTCAGCCTGCCATCATCTCCAGTCGTCAGCGTGGTGTTGCCGATGGTGACCGGGATGCCCCCTACTCCAGAGCCGGTTTTGTTGTAGACGAAGACGTTTATCTCACCGTCTTTGAAGCCCACTTTGTATCCAAGGTGCCGCCTGTAGACCTGGAAGGTTCTCCACGTTTCTTTGTAAACCCCGCTGAAGTTCGCCCAGAGATGAACCTCGTAGTTCCCGAGGGGGAGGTCGCGCAGGAGAAGCCGCTGAGTCCAGCTCTGGCCCGGCTTTACAAAGGTTACCGTGGTCCTGTTGAGGACAGTCCCTGAAGGCCCAATTACGTAGTAGCCAACGCTTCCGCTGAGGATCCCGTTCGACCTGGAGGTTATCCTCAGCTTCACCCCCACGGGCTTTCCAATCAAATAGCGCTCCCCGCAGTCAACTCCCAGGGAATAGTCGACTATCATCTTCACGTTGACGAAAACAGGTGCCTGGCTGTAGGTGCTGTTGTGGCGGGCCACGAGGAGGAGCTTGTATCTACCAAGGGCGGTGTTCAGGACTTTGATGGTGAGGGTGCCGTTGTAATCTCCTCCCGGAGGAATCGGGCCTGAAACGAGCGTGCTCTGGTAGAGAAAGTCCCCTGCCGGACCCGTGATGTAAACGGTGACGTTCTCGAGGGTTCCGTTCCCGAGGTTCACCAGTCTGAAGGGTATCACCACGGTATCGCCGGGAAGGGCGGTAAAGTTGTTGTTGAGCGGTGTTATCGAGAAGAGCGCGCTATCGGAGGCCCTGACGGCGGGCAGGAGTAGCAGGATGAGAGTTGCCAGTAGCAGGAGGTTTAGCCTAAGTTTCACGCTTTATCACCCCTACGAGGGAGCTTTGCCTCCCCGTGATTTCATCAAAGGTCAGATACTCCTTTGTCTGAACGTCGAGCTT
>JALVWX010000143.1 GCA_027023165.1 Thermococcus sp.
AACTGAGGTCGTTGGGGAGATACCCCTCATCCCAAAGGAGAGCCTCAAAGAGGTCAGGGACGCCGACGAGCTCATTGACCTGATAGAGGAACTGAAAAGAGAGATAAAGCGCGGGCTCTTCGGATGATCAGTCGAATATGACCTTCTTCCACACGTCCCTGAGTCTGGGCACGTATTCTTTTGGTGATGCTATCAACACGGCCCAGCGCGGCGTCTGTCTCCTCTTGAGGGCATTGGCGAGGGGGGTCACCTTCGTAAGCGGTCTGACCTCTCCGCTCGGAAGGAGAACGTTTATCTCGGTCGATTTGAGCCTCGGCTCGCTGAGCATCAGGTCGGCTATGCTGAACTCGAGGATGACCTCGCCCTCTCTGGCGCCAACGGCGTCCGCTAAAGCGCGCTCTATCTCCTGCCTCCTCTTAACGTTCCGGTAAGCCGTTAAAAGCTCCCTCTTCTCCTCGGTGCTCAGCTCGTCGGCGCTCGCTAGGACGGCGGCCTTGTAGAGCTCGCGGTACTTCACGCGCCTCACCATTTCAGCCGGGAGGCCCTCCAAATCCTCAAGTTCGACCAGAACGCGGCAGTCTATCATCCTCCAGAAGTCCCAGAGGTGGCCCTCCTCGAGGGCGAACTCCAGCGCTCTGGTCAGCATCCCCTCGGCTATTTTAACCGTGTGGTGGAAGTAGACGCGCGAGTACATCAGCGAGCGCGCCACCATCATTCCCTCGACCGCTTCAACGCCCTTCTCATCGACCACAAGCTCCCCACCGTGGATTCTGAGCACCTTCAGAAGCCTCTCAAGGTCAATTATGCCGTGGGCGACGCCGGTGTAGTGGGCGTCCCTTATAAGGTAGTCGAGCTGGTCTACGTCAACATCCCCGTGGAGCATCTGGCCGAGGTACGGCTTCTCCGCCTTCCCGAGGATGAGGCTGGCAACATCTTTGGGAGTGAAGTCGTAGCCGTAGCTCTCGATTATCTCAGGAATCCTGCCGCCGTTCTCGCTCTCGGTGATGTTTATCCGCCCAAGGATTATGTCCTGGCCGAGGCGCATGTGGTCGTGCTCCCTAACGTAGTGCTTGTAGATGCTCTCGAAGGTGTGACTGAAGGGGCCGTGGCCGATGTCGTGGAGGAGCGCCCCGACCTGGAGGAGCATGCTCTCGTCCCCGCTCAGCCCGACCTCACTGGAGAGCCTCCTGGCGATGTTCCATGCGCCGAGCGAGTGCTCGAAGCGGCTGTGGTTCGCTCCTGGGTAGACCAGATACGCCAAGCCGAGCTGCCTTATGTTCCTGAGCCTCTGGAACTCGGGTGTTTTAACGAGGTCGAGGATGAGTCCGGTCAGCTTCATGCTCCCGTGAATCCCGTCGTGAATAATCTTTCCATCCATCGGCACCACCGCTGGAGATTTGAGAACCGCCTTAAATAAGTTTTCGGCATTGTGACAACGAAGAGGTAGAGTGGAGAAGAAAAGGAGGCTTTTGCCGGGCCTTCAGATGTCCCTGCCAACAATGTAGATCCTCTTCGTCTTGCCGAGCCTCTTCGGGAGGTCCGCGCGGAGCTTCTCGAGCGGGACGGCCTCTATCACAAGTTCCGCCTGCTTAGATTCCTCGACTTCATAGCGGACCGGGTTGTTGGCCTCGTATATGAGCTCCCTCACCTCGTCCTCTATCCCGGCCGGCTTTTTGTCCCTGTAGGCGACGCGGATTACTGCTTTCGGCCTCGGGTTTTCCGGCGAGAGCGGATGGTAGATTATCACGAAGTCAAGGAGGTCGGGATGGTTGTAGACTATCTCCATGACCTGGTCTATGTGGAGTTTCGCCCCGGCGAGGCTTACCACGTCCTTGACGCGGATGATGTTCCTCACCTTTCCGCCCTCGACCCTTGCGAGATCCCCTATGTCGTAGTTGAAGAGCGGAAGCCCGGTCAGCTCTCCCTCGCGCATCACCTTGGTCATGTATATCCGCTTGTATTGGTCGTAGCCGTCTCCGTCGTCCTTGAGGACCACTATCGACTCCGTGAAGATGAAGGGAGAGCTTTTATTTCTCGTTATCACGCGGTAGCCGGTCACATCGTCCTCCGTGGAGCCAAAGTTGTCTACGATAACAGCGTTGGGGAACAGCTCCAGCGTGGCCTTCGCAAGCTCCGGCGTGAGGGTTTCGCCGCCAACGACTATCGTCTGAATGTCGTTCTTTATCGATTCGGGGAGGGTGAGGCCGAGGTTGTATGCTGTTGCCGTAAGGCAGAAGATTGACGTCGGCTTTATGTCCTCAAACTCCCGCAGGAGGGCGTTTCTGTCGAGGAGGTATCGAATGGGCACCTGATAGTAGGCAGTCTTGGCATTGACGGCCTCAAAGCCCCCGTAGGCGAACATCCCCGATGACGAGGGGAGAGGCGGGAAGAAGGAGGCTATCCTGTCGCCCCCGTCCATGTACTCCCGTATCCACGGTTCAAGCTGTCTGCCCGTTCTGATGCGGTCGTCCCTGGTGTAGGGAACCCTCTTGGGTTTTCCGGTCGTCCCGCTCGTCCTCATGACGGTGTAGAAAAGCCCAGGTTTTCGTATGTAGTCAGGCCATACCTCCTCTGTCCTGTACAGCTCGTGGGGTCGTATTGTGACCCTGTCAGTCAACCTTGCGAGCAGTTCGGGACTCACTTCCGCAGGGTCTACGCCCTCAAACTTCTTCCTCCAGAACGGTGTGGTTTCAACGGCAGTCCTAACCGTGTACTCGAGGTCGTCCTTTATTTCATCACCCAGTTTTCCCTCTATGATTGACATAGATAAACCCTCAACCTGAGTTGGCCTCATTGGTTTTAACATTTTCGAGTGGAGTTGTCATGAAAACAGCGGGCGAATTCAAAAATACTTTTATACCTCTGCTGCATATAGGTCGCCATGAGGTATGAACACATTCTATCCCAGGTTATGGAGAGGCCGCTGGAAATCAGTGAAGACGCCGTTAGAGAATACCTCCGCGAGGTCTTTGAGTACCATACGGTATTCACGCCCCACTGGAGGGATACCAAGGAGACCTTAAATCCAGACGTTGATGAGATTTTTCAGGGTTCGCCCGCCCAAATTGTGGAGAACCTGCTGAACGGAGGATTCGCCGTCGAGGAGGACTACCTGAGGGCCAACTGGCTTCGTTTCCTGCCGGACGGATACGAGGGAAGGGTGCGCTTCTACCAGTCCTCTGGAACGACAAGGGAGAGGGCAATAGGCCACTGGGACGCGGAATACCTTAAGGCATTGGAGGCCTACCTTCGCTCCGCCCTGGACGAAATATATGGTCTCTCTCAGACATACGGCGGGGAGCACAGGATGAGGGCGGTTGCCCACGGTCCCTACGGCTGGTACCAGGACGAGGTGAGCGAGCTGGTGTGGAGCTACGGGGGGATGCTGTACTTCATCGGGATGGAAACGGACGGCCTCAAGAAGGTCCTGAGGGAGCAGGGCCTTGAAGCCACCCTGAGGCTCCTGGAACCCCTCGTCAAATACACGGAACGCGTTATGAAAACCGACACGGAGGTAAACACCGTTCGCACGGCCCCGCCGCTCATGTCCCTCTTCGAGCCTTACTCTGAGAGAATCGAGACCGCCATAGTCAGCGGCGTTGGCATAGACGCTGACTTTTTGGAATACATACAGGAGAAGTTTTCGGGAGCAACGTTTATACCCCTTTACGGCTACTACCTATTTGGTGATCTCGTGGGAATGCATGATGAAGGGCACTTCATTTACTATCCAAACTACCCCTTCACGCTGGTATTTCCCGTTAGGAGGGAAGGCAGTGAATGGAGGGTCGTGAGTTACGGTGAAAGGGGGCATTCTGCCTTCGTCATAGCGAGGCCGGAGGTTTTCGTGGTCAAGGTGGAAAACGAGACTTCCATCAGGGCAAGGCCCCAAAAGCCATTTAGATGGGACGGATTTTCGGATCCCCGCAGGGAGGTTTGATTGAAGAATGGATGGAGTTAGCGCTCTGGTGGATATGGAATTTTCAATCGTACTGCTGGGGGACATCGCGGCATCCATATGGATGCTGAGGGTTTACCTCAAGAACAGGCGTATATCAGCGCTTTCTTTCTCCCTTGCATGGTTATTTGACGCCCTCGCGATGATCTTTTCGGCCTCATCATTCACACCCTTAAACTACCTTGGCTACATATCAATAACCGTCTTCTCCGCCCTGATATTCTACGGCGCCGTGAGGTTCCTGGATGAGGAGGACATTTCGGTGCTCAGTCAGACGGCATGCTATTTCTCTCTGATTCCGCCATCACTGATGGCCTACCTGATTCTCGTTTACCTTTACACCGACGATGCAGTATGGACCTTCAGTGGAGCGGCGGCTCTTGGTATAGCCAGTGCATTCGTTATAGCTGGTGGCTTCCTTCTACGTCCCCTCCAGGAGATTTACCCAAGGATCATGACCTACCTATACCTCAGCATAGTTCTCTTTGGGGTACACCTCATCCCGGCGGCGATGTTCGGTTACCACAAGTGGTACCTCCCAATAGGTTTCATGTTCTCAGCGGCTCTCATAGTCACGATGGTCTGGGCACTCTTCAAGCTGACATCGACCGAAAGGTTCAGTATCCCAGCAAATACCGTTCCACAGGAACTTGACATTAAACCAGGCGTTCTGTTGATCGATGTAAGCGAGTACCGGAAAATCAAAGAACAGCTCTCGGAGTTCCCGGCTTTGGCTTTTCTCCGTGACATATCAGATGCCCCCAATGCATGGCAGGCCTACTTCGTCACCGCAGTGCCCTTCAAAGACTCGAGCGACAGAGTTATCCCTCCCACGAGTCTAGCGAAGATGACCGAGCTGGCCTTCCAGTACTTTGAGAGCTTCAAAAAAGCCGGGGGAGGCGGCGTGGTCATTCTGGACTGCATCGAGTACCTGATGGTCTACAATAACTGGGACTCCCTCATGAAGTTCCTCTCAAAGCTCCGCGATTTTGCTATCGTCAGCGGGGGGGGCCCTGGTGGTGGTTATAGAACGCGACAGCTTTGAGCCAACGAAGTATGGCCAGCTGGTCAAGCTTATGGAGTGAGCAGTTTTATATACCCCTCTTCCTCAATCCAAGATGCCCCCGCGCGAGGACCCCGGGGAGAATGAACCGGGGGGCGATGCGGGGGCTACAGCCCGGTCTCACAGCGAGGTCCCCGCGGGAGGGCCTTCCGCGTTACGGAGCGCGATGACCGCGGGAAACCCAGACCGGGCACAGACGGCCCGCCCGGGTTAACCCGCTCGAGTTCTGCCGTCAGGCTTCAATGAGAGCGGGGGTTACGGGCGGGCCATATCCCTCGTTTCCCAAAGTTTCCACGTTTGTGTTACTTTTTATTATGGTATGTCAAATATGAAGAGAAAACGTTATTAACATCCATGTCATTAAACATACTGCAATGACCTGCATTACAAAGGATGACCGGAACGTTGTGGAGGTTAAGGAACTGCTTCCATGGGTTAAGGAAACGCCGGTTAGGGACATCCTAGATGCCCCGGAGGAGAAGCTGTACCTCATCAGGATGATGAAAGAGGGGATGGATGAACGCGACCCTCCCCTTGACCTGCCGGAGGAGCTTCAGGGTATAGTAAAGACGAAGAGCCTCACCGGCCTGATGGAGGGGATACTTCAGTAGAGGGTCACCCAGACATCTTCCCCCTCAAGGTAACCCTCGCTGTCCTCGGGAATTTCTATGTAACCGTTGCTCTCCACAAGGGAACTTATTATTCCGCTTCCCTTCCTGCGTATCGGCCTTGCCTCCCCGTTCTCATAGCGAACTTTGACGAACTCGTATCTGCCGAGTTGGCTTGGAATCCTCTCCACGAGTCTCGCCCTGACCTTTATCTCGTAGTCCCTCGCACCGACGAGCTTCGCGAGGGCGTGCTTGACGTAGAGATGGAACTGGGCAAACACTGCAACCGGATAGCCACTCATCACGAAGGTTCTCTCGCCGTAGCCCATCGGTCTTCCCGGCTTTATCGTTGTCCCGTGGAAGAGAAGGCTGACGAAGTGGTGTGCGAAGTCTTTGTCGCCAAAGGCAGAACCGCCCGTGACGAGGACGAGGCCACACTCTTCCCTGGCCTTTTTGATCGTCTCCCCAATCCTCTCCTCATCATCCGGGATTGCCCCATAGAACCTCGGCTCGCCGAAGTACTGCCTCACGAGTCCGGCCAGCATAATAGAGTTGCTGTCGAGGATTTTGCCGGCTTTTAGCGCTTCCTCATCAAACTCCTCGATGAGTTCGTCTCCTGTGACGATTATCCCGACGACGGGTTTTCTCTTCACCCTCACGGTCTTAAAACCAAGGCTCTTGAGGAGGGCCAAATCCTGGGGCCTCAGGATCTGCCCCTTTCTGAGAACGAGTTCACCCTTCTTCACGTCCTCCCCTGCGAAGGCGACGTTTTGACCTGGGGCAACCGGCCTGAGAACCCTTATAATGTCCCCCTCGCGCTCTGTCATTTCCTGCATCAGAACCGCGTTGGCCCCCTCCGGCATCTTCGCCCCCGTGGTCAGTTTCACGGCGGTACTGGGTTCCACCTTGGCCTTGCTCTCCTCCCCAGCCACGATCTCATCGATGACCCGTATCTCAACCGGCCGATACTCCCTCGCCTGAAAGGTGTCCTCTGCCCTTAATGCATAGCCATCAACGGCTGCCCTGTCGAAGGGTGGGCTGTCGATGAGTGAGACGATATCCTCCGCGAGGACCCTACCAAGTACCTTATCAATGGAAACTTCCTCGGTCTCCTGGATTTCTTCGATATCATCCAGCATGAGGTGAAGGGCTTCTCTGTAAGGTGTCAGTTTTTTAAACTCCCTCATATCACTCACCCGCGTGCTTCAGCACGTGGCCTGCCTCGTTGAGGATGATCTTAATCCCCGTCCTTGCGGCGCCGAGACTGCCGGGCAGGCAGAAGACGGCCATGACCCTGCCTGAGCTTTTGATGACCCCAGCTGTGGCCCTGCTCATCACCGCCGCAGTTCCAATCTCCTCATAGCTCAAGAGCCTGAATATCTCGCCAAAACCTGTCAGCTCTTTGTCGAAGAGCGGCCTGACGCTCTCTATCGTGACGTCCCTGGGGGCAACACCTGTTCCTCCCGAGGTAACGAGCACGTCCGCCCCCGCCCTGAAGGCGTTGACCACTGCCCCCACAATCTCCATTTTCTCATCCGGGACAACGGTGTAGTAAACCTTTTCGTGGCCGGTTTTCTCAAGCTCCTCAATCAGAAACCTTCCGCTCTCGTCTTCCTTCTCGCCCCTGCTCGCGGTATCGCTGACGGTCACGACTGCGAACTTGAACCTCCTCGGTGCCATCCTCTTGTGCTCCTCAGCACCCATAATACCACCGGGGTAGACTCGCAAGGGGTGTTAATAACGTTTTAGAAAATGGAAGCATTTAACAGATGTAGGGCTTCAGAATCCTGAACACCTTCGGACAGGATTCCGTGTGGATAAAACAGCGAAGAATAAGGGAGGATATAAAAGCCCGCTCACTGCTGCGGGCAGACGTCCTGCTCCTTCGGCGGGTTCGGGTCGAGGCCCTTCCTCTGGCGTATCTGCCTAATTATGTTGACCGCCAGCTCTCCCGGAACGCGCTTGAAGCCAGCGTGTTCGGTGCTCCAGAGTGCCCTTCCGCTGGTCGCTCCACGGATAGCTCCTGCGAATCCGAACATCTCGGCGACCGGGGCTTCCGCGATGATGATCATGACCTCTCCTTCCTGTCTCATGTCGATGAGCTGGCCGCGCCTCTGGTTGATCTCCCTGCTGACGGCGCCCATGTACTCGTAGGGCACGTTGATGATGACCTTCTGGTACGGTTCGTAGAGGACAGGGCCGGCCTTCATCATGGCGCAGTGTATGGCCGTCCTGATGGCCGGGTAGATCTGGGCCGGACCGCGGTGGACGTTGTCCTCGTGGATCTTGGCGTCGTGCAGGCGGACCATAACCTTCATAACAGGCTCCCTGGCGAGCGGTCCCTCGTCCATCGCCTGGTGGAAACCGTCGACGAGTAAATCCATGACCTCGTTGAGGTACTGGAGACCCTTGGTGTTGTCGAGGAAGAGGTTGCCCTGGTAGACGTCGACGATGCCCTTCGCAACCTCGTAGTCCATGCCGAGTTCGGCGAGCTTCTTGGCGACGGCCTTCGGGTCCTTCGGCCTGCCCTCGGGGATGAGTCCCTCGTGGATGGCCTCGTAAATCTCGTCCGGAAGCGGCTCGACGGTTATGTAGAACCTGTTGTGCTTGTTGGGCGACTTGCCCTCGACTATCGGACTCTGCTTGGTGACGCTCTCGCGGTAAACCACTATCGGCGGTGAAACGTCGACGTCGAGCTTCCAGTCCTCCTTGAGCTTAACGAGCTTGACCTCGAGGTGAAGCTCACCCATACCGCTGAGGAGGTGCTGGCCGGTCTCCTCGTCGATCTTGACGTGAAGGGTCGGGTCCTCCTTTGCGAGCTGTCTCAGTGCCTCGATGAGCTTTGGAAGGTCCTTAACGTTTTTGGCTTCAATGGCGACGGTAACGACCGGCTCGCTCGCGTAGTGGAGGGCCTCAAACGGCTCAATCTTCTCAGTCGAGACTGTCTCCCCGGCCATGGCGTCGCGGAGACCGGTGACGGCGACGATGTTTCCAGCCGGGACGGCCTCCATGTTGACCCTCTCGGGACCCATGTAGATACCGACCTGCTGGATCCTGGACTTCCTCTTGGCGTTGATGAGGTAGACCTCCTGGCCGGTCTTCACCGTACCGCTCCAGACGCGGCCGGTTGAGACCTCGCCGGCGTGCTTGTCGAGGATGATCTTGGTGACGACCATCGTCATCGGTCCCTTCGGGTCGCACTTGAGCATGGCCTGGCCGACCTCGCTGTTGACGTCTCGCCTCCAG
>JALVWX010000144.1 GCA_027023165.1 Thermococcus sp.
TTCCCATCATCAATCCCCCCGTTAGCTTGATTCTGACAACCATACCCCAGTCTCGAAAGCGGTTTTAAAGCTTTTCCCTCGCTCAGGCTTATAAACCCTCCTCCCAAGCCAGAACCATGCTGAGGGAGGTCATCCATTGTAGGGGCCATGAGAACGTTAAAGCCACCCACAAATCGACGCTGGAGTTCACGAAGGAGAACTACCTCACCCCAAGGGGGGACTGCATACTCTGCATCGGGGCAGATAAGGGGATAAACGACCTGAGCGAGGAGTTCAAAGCCGCGTTAAAAGCCGGAAAAAAGCTCCTCATCAGAATTAAGGTGGGCAACCTCGTGGACGAAGTCTCGGCCGAGGGAAGCCCCGACCTGATCTTCGACCGCAGTTGCTCGATGGTCGTCCGGAAGAGCACCTATGTTGATGGGAGAACGCTCGCAGTGAGGGCGAACAAAGCTGCCAGGGACATAGACAGGCGCGTTATTGAACTTCTGAAGAGCCCTGAAACTATAGCTGAGGTTGAACTCATAATCCTCGATGAAGGAAAGCCTTAAAAGGCCAAACTTTTATTAACTTTTGGTGATGAAAATGATAGAGGGCTATTACATAGTCGAGAACACCGGTGTGGTTCCGGCCGAGAGGAGGTTCAAGTTCAAAGATTTGAAAGCCTGGGGCTACGACCTCCACCTGGGAACCATTGACGGAAAGGAGGCCTACTTCGTTTCCAGAACCGGAACGAGGGAGGAGGGAGAAACCTACACCGAGGGCGGAAAGGAGTACCACATCACCGAGACCCAGAGGGCGCTCCCAGCGAACTCAAAACTCCTCGCGAGGATAATTATCAAAAGGGGAGGGCCCTACCTGGAGTTCTGGCTTGACGCCGAGGACGGGACGCATCCCCTCGCCAAGGAGGATCCAAGGGTCATTCTCAACCGCTTCTGGACCGAGAAGAAGCTCAAGCAGCTCGTAAAGCACCTCGTCATCGTTGGACTCACCACCGATTTCTACAAGAGCCGCGTTGAAGGACCTTCCACCCCCCTCCCATACGAGGAGTACCCGCCGAAGGTCAGGCGCGTAATCAGGGAAGTCAGGGACATACACCGCGACATGACGGGCTTTGGAAGGTTCGTCTTCCAGTACTACGGCGAGGAAGACAAGACCCACAACTACCGCCTCTGGTGGCTCCTGCCGACGATACACCTCTTTGACATTGAGGTTTCGAACGAGGTCGACAAGGTTTTGGCTATGCTCGACTGATTTTTAAACACTTTTTTCAAACCTCTCACCATGAGAGGAGAAAAGACCAACATCATGTTTGAGCTCATTAGAAAAGCACTGGAGTCAGCAGACCCGTACTTGGCGGTTAAGCGTTCTCTGACGTTCAAAGAGAGAAAAGTGAGAGTAAAAGAAACCGAATTCAAGATTAAGGGAAAAGTTCACGTCCTGGCCATCGGAAAGGCATCCTGCAAAATGGCCAGAGCCCTTTTCGACGTTCTTCCTGAGGAGATTATGGGGAGATCCCTTGTGGTGACGAAATACGGCTACACAGATGGCTGTCCTAAGGGAGTCAAGGTAATCGAGGCTGGACACCCCGTTCCCGATGAGAACTCCCTTTTGGCCGGGAAACTAGGCCTGGAACTGGCTAAAAATGTGAAAAAGGAGGATATACTCCTCACGCTGATTTCGGGGGGAGGTAGTGCCCTTTTTGTGTATCCCGCAGGGGATATAAGCCTGAACGACTTGAAAATTACGAACGAACTCCTCCTGAGGAGTGGAGCAACAATAAGGGAGATAAACACCGTAAGAAAACACATCTCCAGGGTTAAAGGAGGAAGACTTGCAAAGGCTGTAACGGGAACGGTGATTAGCCTGATTATCTCGGACGTTATTGGGAACGATGTAAGTTCAATAGCCTCAGGGATAACGGCACCGGACCCAACAACATACAGAGATGCCTACGAGATTCTGGTTAAGAGAGGCA
>JALVWX010000145.1:0-1582 GCA_027023165.1 Thermococcus sp.
GGGCGTAAGTCCGCTTTAGGACGATCGCCACATATGTTCCCCATTTCCCTTCTCCCTCCGGGTATTTATTGATTTCCCTTCTCCCGAAGGGTAATATACTAGGGGAAGGCGTTAAATACGTGGAGTGCGAAACCACTTCAGGTGTGAGCATGGAGGGCGATATCTACGACGAGCACGGGAGGATTAAGGGCGTCATCATATCCCCGGAGCTTTGGGAGAAGATAAAGGCCGAGCTCTTCGAGCCGTCGAAGTACAGGGGCATTTACAGGGGTAAGAAAGACCTTAAGAAAAGCCTCGGGGAGCTGAGGGAAGAATGGGAGAGGGGTTTCTGATTGACACAAACGTTCTCATTTACTACCTCGCGGATGCCATTCCAAAGGAGGAGCTTCCGAAGGTTGAAGAAATCCTGAGGAAAAGCTTTAATGTCTCCATAATTACGAAGATAGAGTTTCTCGGCTGGAGAGGACATACCCCAGAGGGCTTTGAGAAGTCGAAGGAGTTCATAAGCTTCGCGTATGTCATACCGCGCTCACAGATGAGATAGCCGATGTTGCCATCGAACTCAGGAGGAAGGTCAGCATAAAGCTTCCTGACGCGGTTATAGCGACTACGGCACTTCTACACAACCTGACGCTAGTTACGAGGAACGTCAAAGACTTCGAGAAAGTGAAGGGACTGAGGATATACAACCCATTCGAAAAGGTTGATAAGAGGAATTAGCCACCATCCTTTATATCCATTTTGACGCCTTTGACGGCGGTTTTCATTCTGGCCTTTTGGGAGTTTCATTTTGAGAAATTTCGCTCAATTGTCTGAGTGATAGTGGATTGAGTATCATCCTTAGCGCATCAGAAGCTATGAAAAGGGGGTAATAACCCGCCCGAGTTCATTGACTCCGCCTTCGGCGGTGCTCCCCGGGCGTTGAAGGTTCGGCCTTCATCAATAAAAGGCTTTCTACCACACCTTAACTCCTTCGTCTCCCTCGAGTTCGACCTCCTCGTACCTTCCGCTCCTCTTCACGTCGAGGGCATAGACCAGAGCGACAATCGAGCCGAAGAGAAACGCCGTGAAAATCCAGGCAACCTTAGCTGATTCGGGCATGAGCCTCTGCTTTGTGATAACGTCGTAGGTAACCCATAGGAAGCCGGCAATGTTGAGGGACCAGATGAGAGTCCAGAGTCCAATCGCCACGTCGAACATGGAGAAAAGTGGAAGGGAGGGTTAAAAACCTCACTCCTTCTTGAGCTTTTCGCAGTTCTTGACCCAGTTCTCGAGGATATCTTTGAGCTTGGGCTGGCCGATTTCCTCGAGCTCGTAGCGGACCCTTACAGCGGGCTTGTTGAGCTTCATGAACCTGCGGAGGTCAACTGGAGTGCCCATGATGACCACATCCGCATCGGCCTTGTTGATGGTCTCCTCGAGCTCCTTAATCTGCTTCTTGCCGTATCCCATTGCAGGAAGGATGACGTCGAGGTGCGGGTACTTCTTGTAGGTCTCGACGATTGAACCGACGGCGTAAGGCCTCGGGTCGATGATTTCCTTCGCTCCGAACTTCTTGGCTGCAATGTAGCCGGCTCCGTAC
>JALVWX010000145.1:1592-1972 GCA_027023165.1 Thermococcus sp.
TCATTCCACCGTGGGTAAGGGTCGGTCCGTCCTCAACGACGAGAACGCGCTTGCCCTTTATGAGCTCGGGGTTGTCAACGAATATCGGCGAGGCCGCCTCGATAACCGTTGCATTCGGGTTGACCTTCTCGATGTTTTCCCTGACCTTCTGGATGTCGTCCCTGTTGGCGGTGTCTATCTTGTTGATGATTATAACATCAGCACTCCTGAAGTTGGTCTCACCGGGGTGGTACTTGAGCTCGTGACCCGGCCTGTGCGGGTCGGTAACCACTATCCAGAGGTCCGGCTCGTAGAACGGGAAGTCGTTGTTTCCTCCGTCCCAGAGGATTATGTCCGCTTCCTTTTCCGCTTCGCGGAGAATCTTCTCGTAGTCAACGCCA
>JALVWX010000146.1 GCA_027023165.1 Thermococcus sp.
AGATCTCGCCGTACTCGGTGAACTTCCTTATGAGGCGCCTGTTGAAGCGCTTCTTCACGTCGTCTATCGTGTACGGCGGCGTGACGAGGCTCTTGTGGAAGCCCGTCCACATGTTCCTCCACTTCTTGAACGGGTGGGCCAGGATGAATATCAGCCCGCCGCCGCGGACGGTTTCGATGATCCTGCCGAGGTCGTTGGGGGAGTAGTCGTAGCTCATGTCCAGAACGAGCAGGTCGTACGTCCTTCCGAGTATGTCGCGGGTGTGCTTGAAGGTTACGGCCTTTACCTCGGCGCTTCCTCCTGCTAAGATGTCGAAGTGCTTCCTGAAGGCCTCGTAGCGCTTCCTGCCGAAGGTGTCCCCTCCAAGAGCATCAGTCGCGTAGAGAACCTCTATCGCGCTCTCACTCTCGTCTCTCAGCCTTTTCTTCATCAGTTCGTCGAGAACATTACTGAGAACCCTTGCCGAAGCGCCCGCGAGAATCCCCGCCAGCTCGGCCTTCTTCAGAGTGTCGCCCTCGATGACTATCATCCTTCGGTGGAACTTCTCAAGCGCCTGAGCCAGCGCCGTCTCTGTGAGCTTGAGAACCTCATCCTTAACCTTCTCGCTTTTAGCGTAGTCTCTCACTTCCTTATCGAAGCGGACCTTGACGGTCACGGCCGCCACCTCCCGGATAAAAGGGAGAACGGGGATTTAAAAAGGTGGTGATTACGGTTTGACTCCAAAGAGGAGGATTAACAAGGTGCAGTTAAACCCACTGGGGCTTTCCGTGAGGTTTGCCACCTGTCCTGCGGAGAGAGTTTCTAAGAGCATTCTGACTTCCTCCTCGCTCGTTTTTCCTCCCGATGCGGTTACGATGTCCCTCACCACATCCCCTGAGGTCCGCTCCGGAAATTCTGCCGATTTTCTGACTGATCCATCCCCTAGAGGTGAGAACGCACTCGAGGAGTTCCACACTCCAATGATGAGAGTTTCCCTACGGAGAGCCTTCAAGAGTTGGTTTGAGTCGTCCCCTTTAATGATCAGCTCAACGCCCTTCTCGCCGTCCTCACCGGTGTAGGGGCCGTAGGCAATGGAGTAATCCCTGGCGGTGAGGATTTCAGCCGCGGAGTCTTTGTTGAGTTCAATGCTATATACAAGCGCCTTACATCCCATACGTAGGTTTCCTGCTTTCCCGAAGTCTTCCAGAGAATCTTCCTCCAAAGTGGCCGAATGAAGTATGCCCGCGATCAGAATGATGAGCAGAACAGCAGTTAACAGGAATCCAGACCCCTGCCGTTTCCCCGACTTCCACCCAAAATCTAGCCTATCTATGGAAAATGGTGTAAGAACCGCGGCGGATATGCCGAGGAACAAGAGCAGCAGTGCCCCAAAGAGGGGTAGGAAACCCCTTATTTGAACCAGGGACGCCAGCGTTCTAAGACAACCGCCGTTACATTCTGGCCCCTCTTTAAACTCTCAAGCCGCTCCCGCGTTTTCACCGCTTCATTGAATTCGAACTCAGCATCGGCGAGCTGGGTTCTGTCGCCCGTTGAGGGGTATGCCCTGAGATGCTTCGCAGCTCTGCCTGCATGCAGATGATGTAAGAGCCGTCCGAAGGGATGTAGCGGTATCCGATGACCCGGCCGTCAAGGGAATCAACGAACCCTTGGGGGAACACGGGGTCTCTATCTTTTCAAACTGCGCCTGAAGGGGTACGACCGGCAGGTTTTCGAACCTCCCGCCGAGCCTTTCGTATGAAACATTCACGCAGGCCAAGAATCCCGTGATGAGGACGATCCCTAAGAGGGTGATATGGCCTTCAGCCTCCGTATAAACCCTCGGATGTGGTAATAAAATCCGGTATAGTATCCCTGTCCCGTCAGTACTTTATCCTCGGGTTGTACTCGAGGAGCATGAGGCCGTTTTTGAATATCCTTATCGTTCCGCTCTCGGAGAGACTTATGGCCATCGCCTTCGTGAGCTTCGTTATTCCCGCCGCCGCTATGTGCCTGCTCCCGAGACCAGGGGGAAGCATGAGGTCTATCACCTTCGGCTCGACCTGCAGGTATCTGCCAGCGGCCGTTATCCTGCCGTTCTCCCTTATCACGAATGCCCCGTCGAGCTGGGCGAATTCCTTGATTATCTCCTTGCTGTTCCTGTCGAGGACGTTGATCTTGTGTCCCTTGAATGGGTTTGGAATCAGCTGGCGGGAGTGGTTTAGGACGCGCCTCGTGTCGCCGATGACAAAGATCGTCCCCACCGGGGTCCCCTCGCGGCCCTCTATGCTGAGTTCGATGGCAATCTCGAGGAGCCTTTGGAGAACGTTCTGGTTCTGGGCGAAGAAACCCTTCATAGCGGAGAGAGTCTTCTTGACGGTTTTCACGCCGATGGAGTCCTTGGTGACGTAGACAAAAGAATCGCCCTCGCCGAGGATGCGATGCTCTATGAGGAACGCGGATATAAGGTTCAGGATGTTGTTGAGGTCAAGGTTCTGGGGGATGGAGATCCGCTTAACCCTCTCGTCATCGACATCAAAGGTTGAGCCGACTATGACGACGGTTACGTCCACATCTGGAAGGGAGTTTTCGTCTACGTCTTCAAGTATCGTGAGTGCCTTTGCCCCGAGTTCTTTCGTTATGGTTACTGCACTCCTGACGAAAACGTCCGGTATGGTGTTCCCCATGGTCATCGATACCCCTTACTCTTCTCGATATAAAAATTTACTGGCCGGGTTCGCTTGAGAAACGTTTTAAACCCGGAGTCCTACCGGGAGTGGGGATGCTATGAAGGTAGTGGTTGCAATCACTGGGGCCAGCGGTTCAATCTACGGCTTAAGGCTCGTTGAGGTTTTAAGGGAGCTTGGGCAAGATGTTATAACCATCGCCTCGGACACCGCCATCAAGGTGATACGGCACGAGACGGGGGTTGACTTCAAACCGGACTACCACGAGGACAATCTCTTCGCACCGGTTGCTTCGGGTTCCTTCAGGTTCGATGCTGTTGTAGTGGCTCCCTGCTCAATGAAAACCCTCGCGGCGATAGCAAACGGCTGTGCTGACAACCTGATAACCCGGGTTGCTGACGTTGCACTCAAAGAGCGCAGGAAGCTCGTTCTCCTCGTCAGGGAGACACCGCTTAACTTGGTGCATCTGCAAAACATGGTGAAGGTTACTCAAGCCGGTGGCATTATCATGCCAGCATCCCCAGGATTTTACACGAAACCCAAAACTTTGGACGATACGGTAAACTTTATAATAGGAAAAATCCTAGACGTTCTTGGGATAGATAATAAAATCTACCCGAGATGGGGGAATGATGATGGTTCAACTTGATGACCTCGATAGGGAAATACTGCGGCTCCTCAAAGAGGACGCCCGTCTTACAATCTCTGAAATCGCGGAGAGGCTGAAGAGGCCTGAATCGACCATTCACTTTAGAATAAAAAAGCTTCAGGAGAGGGGTATAATCGACAAGTACACCATCGTCCTCGGCGAGAAGCTCAGGCCCAAGACCCTCGCGGTGGTTTACATCCAGGCCGAGACCCCGATAATCGAGGAGTTCCTCGAGCGCTACATCCAGTACCTCATGAAGACCCTTTCAATGCTCCCCAACGTTTTGGCAGTGGCCAGAAGCGGCAAGGATGGAGTGATAGCGATAATCGGCGGCGAGAACTCCGAGCACATCGAGAAGTTCGTGGATGAGACGGTGCGCGTCCTTCCCACCCTCAAGCGCGTTGAGGTCTTCCCCATGGACAGCTTTGCAAAGGGCGATGGATTGGCTGGCTTCCTGGTGGGCGTCTGATGGAGGTTGAGGTCAAGTTCCGCGTTGACTTCAGAGGGATGCGGAGGAGGATAGAGGGGATTGGGGCCTCGTTCCTCAGGGAGGAGATTCAGGAGGACATCTATTTTTCCGTTCCCCTTCCGGAACTCTTAAGGGTCAGGCGTATATCAAACCTTGGAAAAGCCTTTCTCACCCACAAGCACATAGCCGATCCGGGCAGGAACGAGGAGTTCGACGAGCTTGAGGTGGAGGTTTCCGACTTCGATACCACCGTTGAAATCCTCAGGCGGCTCGGCTACAAAGAGGACGTCGTTGTGAGAAAGCGCCGCCTCGTTTACCGACTCGGAGATGTCACCTTTGAACTGAGCGAGGTTGAAGGTCTCGGAGGCTTCCTCGACATTGAGGTCATCTCCAACGACGTGGAAGTGGCAAAGCGCAGAATCTGGGAAGTGGCGGAAAAGCTCGGCCTAACGGAGAAGGACGTCGAACCGAGGCTCTACCAGGAGTTGATCCGCGAGAAGATGAAAGATAGGGCATGAAAACAACAGAAAGAAAAACCCCTGCGGACTTTTCTGCCTCAGCGTGCGGTCGCGACTATCTTTATTACATCGTTGAACTCAAGCTGATAGTCCTCACCAACGCGCCTGTGGGTCTTTGCGTTGACCGCGTAGAGGAAGGTCTTTCCGAGGTCGGTGTGCACCTTGTATGCCAGATCGCGCGGCGTTGAACCCTTCGGTAGAAGGTGGACGTGCGGCAGAACGTTACCGAACTGGTCTGTGAGCTTGTGCTCGTCCTCTACCGGATAGACGGGGATGAGGTTGAGCAGCTCGAAGGTGGCGGTGTTTATGACGTCCTGCACTCCGGTGGAGCCGAACCTCTCCAAAACGCGCTCCCTGATGAGTTCAAGCGCCTTCTCCTGCTTTGGACTCATCTTTTTCAGAATTTTGAAGTCCGAACTGCCGGGAACGTAGTCTATGAACCCTGCCTTGGCGGCCTTTCTCAGCGTAAGCTCCGCGGCGGCGCTCGTCGGGATGACGATGTATCCCCTGCTCTTTCCTTTCCGGATGAGCCTCTCTATCTGGGCATCTGCTGCAGCATCAGCCTTGTTGGCGGCTATGATTATCGGCTTGTTGGTCCTCCTGAGTTCTTTTACGAAGGCCATCAAATCCTCATCGCTCCACTTTGTGGGGTCGTCCGGAAGTCCTATTCTGTGGAGGGCTTCCCAGACGTCCTCCTCACTTACCCCGATCCCTGAGAGGTGGTCCGCTATGGCCTGCTCCAGCTTCATGTGCTGGAGCTTTATCCTCTTGGAGAACTTGTCCCAGCCCTTCTTGAGGATTCCGAATATCCAGAAGTCTATCTCCTTCTCCAGGAATTCAATGTCCTCGACAGGGTCGTGGTGATCGGTTGGCTGGCCCTCTTCATCGGTTTTTCCGGTCGCGTCAACGACGTGGATGAGTGCGGAGGCCATTCTCAGGTCGTCGAGGAACTTGTTTCCCAGACCGCGCCCCTCGTGCGCTCCCGGCACGAGGCCGGCAACGTCTATCATCTTTATCGGGATGAGGGCCTTTCCGTCGCGGTACTCGTAGTTCCGAGGGTTCGGATTGCATCCGAGTTCCTTGCAGGGATGCTCGGTTATCGCGTAGGTAACGCCAACGTTAGCGTCGATGGTCGTGAAGGGGTAGTTCGCGATATCAACGTCAACGAGGGTTGCGGCTGAAAAGAACGTCGATTTTCCAACGTTTGGCTTTCCCACAACACCTATCTCCATTCACACCACCGGGCTAATTTCGGGGCAGGGTTTTAAGGGGTTTCGGCCGAAAACTATAACTTGCCTTCTTACCTAACATCTCAGGTGAAAACATGCGCGTAACAGTTCTTGTCGAAGACTATTCCGGCTACGAAAGCCCTTTCCTGGCCCAGCATGGGGTGAGCTTTCTCATTGAAAAAAGGGAGAAGAGTATTCTCTTCGACACGGGGCAGAGCGCCGAGCCGGTTCTCCACAACATGGGGCTACTTGGAGTGGAACCCGGGAGCATTGACTACGTTTTCCTGAGCCACTGTCACTACGACCACACAGGGGGGTTGTTGGGGATCCTCAAGGCCATCGGAAAGCGCGTTCCAATCATAGCCCACCCGGCGATATTCAGGAGACACTTCATCACCAGGCCCCACTTGAGAGAAGTCGGCGTCCCATTCAGAAAGGCGGAAATCGAGGAGCTGGCGGAGCTTTACCTCACGGCAGACCCGGTTGAGGTAGTCGAGGGGGTTTACTCGACGGGCGAGATCAGGGAGAGGGAGGACTTTGAGAGGGCCAACATTGGGGTTTACACACTGAAGGACGGAAGAATTGTAGAAGACGAACTTTTGGACGATATGAGCCTCGTTGCCAAAACGTCCGAGGGTCTTGTGATCATCAGCGGCTGCAGTCACGCCGGCGTAATGAGCATAGTGAAGCACGCGATAAGACTAACGGGAGAGAAGAGGGTCCGGGCAGTTATCGGAGGCTTTCACCTCATCGACGCGGGCGAGGAGCGCATCGGGAGGACTGTGGGGGAGTTCCTGGAGCTTGGAGTCAAAGAGGTCTACACCGGGCACTGCACGGGGTTGAGGGCAGAAGCTGCTTTCCTTCAAGCCTACGGCGGGTGCTTCCACAAGCTCCACTCCGGGATGGTGATTGATTTCCCCGACTGAGGTGATCGAATGGGTGAGGAGCCTGAGAAGCCGCGGATAACGGTGATAGCATACTCAAAGGATAAGTTCATTAGCAAAAAGCTCTCCGACATCCGGGAAGTTCTTGGAATAACGGGCTACGACGTCGTCTGGGTAAACGTTGATACCGTTTCCCTTGTCCCGGAGATTAAAGAAGCCCTCGGCATCCACGAGGTCCTGGTGAGGAACTTCAGGAGAACCGGACGGCCGCGGGTGATGGTCTTTCCAGATTATCTCTTTGTTCTCCTTCATCAGATATACGAGAAGGATGGCGGGCTGAAGAGGGAGCGCATAGCCATTATCCTCAAGGGAAACCTCCTCGTCACGGTTCAAGAGATTCCAGGAGATGTCTTCGACCCTATAAGGGAGAGCATTCGTGAGGGGGAGGGACTCTTCCGCGAGTGCGGCGCGGATTATCTTCTCTTCGCACTCCTCGAGGCGATAGTTGAGAACTATGTGCCGATAATAGAGCACATAAGTTCCAGGATGGAGGAGCTTGAAGCGCGGATACTATCAACGGGAGACGAGAGCGTTCTGCGCAGGATACATGGGGTAAGGCGGGAGATACTATTCATGAGGAGAACCGTCTTCCCGCTCCTCGAGGCCTTCAGGAAGCTCGAGCTGGAGGGGGAGAAGTTCTTCAGCGAGGAAACCCGGCCCTATATCGAGGAGCTTCACGGTCACGTGATGGAGGTTCTCGAAATCCTCGAGGGACAGCGCGAACTCGCCAACAGTTTGGTCGAACTCTACTACTCCACTCTCTCAATGAAGACCAACGACATCATAAGAATACTCACCGTCGTTTCAACGATATTCATCCCGCTGACCTTCATAACCGGCCTCTACGGCATGAACTTCCGCTACATGCCCGAACTCTACTGGAGTTACAGCTATCCAGCGGTTCTCCTCCTGATGCTCGGGATAGCGGTCGGTATGCTGGCCTACTTCAAGAGAAAGGGGTGGATTTAAAGGTCTTCAAAGCCGAGGGCCAGTCTCACCGCCTTCCCCGCTATTACGTCCATCGGGTCTATCAGGGGGACGCTCAAGTCCTCCTGCCTCAACGCCACGCTCACCTCGGTGCAGCCCGCTATTATTCCATCGGAGCGCCTCTCGAGCTTCTTCGCCACCCCAAGCAGAAGCTTCCTTCCCAGTTCGAGGTTCCCGGCCTTGACCCCCGCGTAGATGGCACGCATGACCCTCTCCTGATCAACTTTGTTCGGCACCGCTATCTGAACGCCGTACTTGAGGAGCGCCCTGTGGTATACAAGCCCCTTGATAGTTCCGTCCGTCGCGAGGAGACCGACTTTCCTCAGCTCCATCTCGCGGACCACCTTGGCGGTTTCCTCCACCATGTTGACGAGCGGAATCCTTATCGCCTTCTGGATGGTCTCCGCGAAGAAGTGGGCCGTGTTGCAGGGCATTATGATGAAGTCGGCGCCCCAGCTCTCCAGCTTCCTCGCGCTGGCTATTAGCTCGGGCCTCGGGTCCTCACCGTTCCCGAGGATGAAGGCCGTCCTGTCGGGTATCTTCGGGTTGTTGTAGATGATTATCCTCGGGTGGTCCTGGTCGCGCTTCGCGGGGGTTTTCACCACGATCCGCCTGAACAGCTCCGCAGTGGCGAGCGGCCCCATGCCTCCAAGGATTCCAATGATACGCTCGGTCATTTCATTCACCGGTGGAGATTGGACGGAAAACTTTTTAAGCTTCCGACCATGACAGATACCATCATGTCTGAATACGACATGTTGAGGTGAGGAATATGCTGAACTACAAGCGCGTAACCCCTAAGAAGATACCGGACATAAAGGAGAGGAAGGCCTACATGGTCGGCGGCGGCATAGCCTCTCTTGCCGCGGCGGTTTTCCTCATAAGGGACGCTAAGATGCCCGGGGAGAACATCCACATAATCGAGAAAACCCCGGTCAACGGCGGCTGCCTTGACGGCTCCGGCGACCCGGAGAACGGCTACCTGCTCAGGGGCGGCAGGATGTTCGAGGAGCACTACGAGGCAACCTGGGATCTCCTAGGGAGCATCCCTTCGCTCGACGACCCGGAGAAGACCATCCTCGACGAGGTTGTGGAGTTCAATAAGGAGTACGTTGGCTCCTCCAAGTGCCGCCTTGTAGGGACTCCCGGAAAAAAGGTGGACTTCAGCAGGTACGAGCTGACCTTCCGGCACCTCAACGAGATGAATGAACTCATCATGACGCCCGAGGAGAAGCTCGGCGGAATAACTATAGAGCAGTGGTTCTCCAAGGATTTCTTCGAGACGAACTTCTGGTACTTCTGGGCCACGATGTTCGCCTT
>JALVWX010000147.1 GCA_027023165.1 Thermococcus sp.
GCATCGGTCCCTGTCAGGACGGCTGTCCGGCCCACAGCGACGTGCAAGGATATCTCGCGCTCATAGCGATGGGCAGGTACCACGAGGCAGTCAAGCTGATGAAGGAGAAGTACATCCTCCCGGCGGTCCTCGGGAGGGTCTGTCCGGCCTTCTGTGAGGACGCCTGCCGGAGAAACCTCGTGGAGGAGCCCCTCGCGATAAGGCAGCTGAAGAGGTACGCGGCCGACTACGACCTTGAGCACGGCCCATGGATGCCCGAGATACCGCCCTCGACCGGGAAGCGCGTTGCCGTCGTCGGCGGGGGTCCGGCGGGCCTTGCCTGCGCCTACTACCTCAGGACAATGGGCCACGAGGTTACTATAATCGAGGCGATGCCCGAGCTCGGCGGCATGATGCGCTACGGAATACCGCCCTACAGGCTGCCGAGGGACGTGCTCGATAAAGACATAGCGACCGTGATCAACACGGGGATCGAGGTGAAGACCAACACCGCCCTCGGAAGGGACGTTACCCTCAAGGAGCTCCGCGAAAAGTACGACGCGGTTTTCCTCGGCGTCGGCGCGTGGAGGAGCAGAAAGATGGGGATTCCAGGCGAGGAGCTTGAGGGAGTGATGCACGGCATAGAGTTCCTCAGGAAGGTCAACACCGGCGAAAAGGTCGAGCTGGGGGAGCGCGTCATAGTCGTTGGTGGCGGGAACACCGCGATGGACGTCGCAAGGACGGCTTTGAGGCTCGGTGCGAAGGTTACCATTGTTTACCGCCGCTCGAAGGCCGAGATGCCCGCCAACGAGAGGGAAGTGGAGGAAGCGATGGAGGAAGGCGTGGAGTTCATGTTCCTGACGAACCCGGTGAAGATTCTTGGCGACGGGAAGGTCGAGGAGGTTGAACTCATAAAGATGCGCCTTGGCGAGCCAGACGCGAGCGGAAGGAGGAGGCCGATACCTATAGAGGGCTCGGAGTTCCGCGTCAGGGCCGACAACGTCATCCTCGCCATAGGCCAGTACTGCGACGAGGAGTTCCTCAAGAGCCTCGGCATCGAGGCGAGGCGCGGTAAGGCTCTCGTTGATGAGGTGACGCTCCAGACGAGCGTTCCCGGAGTTTTCGCCGGCGGAGACCTCGTCCTCGGGCCTTCAACGGTCATCGAGAGCATAGCCACCGGAAGAAGGGCCGCGATAATGATAGACCTCTACCTCAAGGGCAAGCTGGAGAAGGCCAGGGAAGTCCTCACCAAGCCGGAGAAGCACATAGAGGAAGTCTTAAGCGATGACGACCTGTACAGGGTTCTCTTCGACCTCAGGCCCTACAACCACTGGAAGAGGGTGACGGAGAAGGACTATGAGGATATTGAGAGGAAGCCGAGGGCTAAGGTTGAGCTCCTCGACCCTGAAAGGAGGAAGAGAACCTTTGAGGAGGTCGAGCCGGCCTTAACCGAAGAGCAGGTCCTCGAAGAGGCCAGGCGGTGCATGAGCTGCGGCTGTATGGAGGTCTTCAGGTGCAAGCTGAGGGAGTACGCCACGCTCTACGGTGCCGAACAGTACGCCTTTGAGGGGGAGCAGAACAAGTTCGAAATCGACGAGAGCCACCCATGGGTGACGCTCGACAACAACAAGTGCGTCCTCTGCGGCCAGTGCGTCAACTTCACCCACGACGTTGCCGGCGAGGGGGTTCTCGACTACCTGTTCCGTGGATTTAAGACGAGGATCTCGCCACCGCTCGGGGAGAGCTTCGGGGATATGGACGGCAGGTTCATCGGGGAGATGATAGACTTATGTCCGGTTGGAGCCATAACCGAGAAGCTCCCCTTCGTCAAGCCCGGGCCCTGGAAGACGAGGCCGGTAAAGACGGTCTGCAACGGGTGTAGCTTTGCGTGCGAGATGAACGTCGAGGTTTACGACGGCATGCTCGTGAGGGCTTCGAGGGTAGAGGAC
>JALVWX010000148.1 GCA_027023165.1 Thermococcus sp.
GGTCGGCGTCGGCGTTGGCAAGACGCTGAAATACTACCCGGGGGACGTTGAGCTCTGCGGGATTGATGCCGTTCCAGAGGCCCTTGTGATAGCTGAAAAGAAGGCCAAAGCGCTGGGTCTGAACGCGTGTTTCATGGAGGCCGACGTTGAGGAGCTTCCCTTTCCAGATAAAAGCTTTGACACCGTTGTTTCTTCCTTCGTCTTCTGCACGGTTCCCAATCCCGAGAGGGGAATGATGGAAATCCTCCGCGTCCTGAAACCCGGTGGAAGGGCGATTTTCCTCGAGCACACGAGGAGTGACTCAAGGCTTATCAACTACCTCTTCCTCTGGCCGATGAAACTGATACTCGAGCCCCTCCTGGAGGACGACCCCCTCCGCGAGACCCACAGACTTGTTGCCAGATACTTTGAAATTGAGAGGGAAGAAAGCCATTACAGGGGAATCGTCCGCCTCCTGGTGGGAAGAAAGCCAGGGAAAGTGTGAAGGGGAGGGTCAGGGGCCGATTAGCTCATCACGGTTCAGCCACCTACCCTCACATCATCCCCCCAAGCCAATGGCATCCCTTATCCAGAGGGGTATGAGGCCGACCTTCGGGAAGACAAACAGGGCCTTGTCCTCAACGGCGTAGGCCGGAACGCAGGGTATCTCACCGTACTGGGTTGGATACGGCGGATCGGGCGCCCAGTTGTTGTCGCCCCATGTCAGGAAGCACTTCTCGGTCTTTCCACCGAGGTTTACCTCGCTTATCTCCCTCACCCTGTGGATTATGGGGTATTCGTAGCCCGGGCGCTTGTAGACTATGACGTCGTTGACGTGGACGTCGTCGATGTTGTCCATGCTTATCCCCTTGAGAAGAACGACGTCGCCGCGGTAGAAGACAGGCTCCATCGAGCCGCTGACGACTATAACGAGCGGAGAATCTGTGTGGAGGGCGAACTTGAGGCCGTATTCGAAGGCAAAGACTGCTATTATCGCTATCATGATCCACGCGAGTTCCTTCTTCCATCCGTCTTCCATTTCAGGGCCTCCATAAACGTGCTTATCCTCACGGGAATGGCTCCTATCGCGGTGCAGGTTTCGAGGCTGATTCCTTTCCCTGTCACATCCATGTGGTGGTGGGCCAACTTAAAGGTTTCCTTTGGGAGGCCGTGCCTTCCGAGACCTACTAAGAGGAGAAAGCTCTCGCCCCTCACAGCTCTATCCGCTATTTCAAGCGGTGTAACCGCTTTCTCCGGCGAGGGCTTCCTCGTGGTTGCCACGACTGTCCCGAACTGCGGTGGGAAGCCCTTTCCCGGGAATTCGAGCAGGTGAAAGGCGTTCCTCTCGGCGAGTTCGATGAGGTATTTCCCGCCTTCCCCTATCGTCGTGTGTCCGCTTATCTCCCCCGCGACATCGAGGGGTTTCCCCTCGAGTGGAAAGCCCACCAACGCTAAGTGGAAGCCGTAGGCGTGAGCTATAGGCCCGGCCCTCGCTATTGCCCTCAGGTGGGCCTCGTGGAGCCTCCTTTTGTCGTAAGTGTTGTAGAGCGCGAGAGTCAGCATGGCTACCGCAGGAGATGGCCGACAAAGGTTTATAAGTATTTGGAGTGGACTTTTAATTTGATATGACGACGCTTGATGATGTGGTGCCTCTAATTGAGAGGGGACACTATGAGGAAGCCATCGAGAGGATAGCGGAGCTTGACGATCCCCTTGACAGGGTTGAGGCCATCACCAGTATCATACGCAGGATTCACCGCGATGGACCGTCTGACTGGATACCGGAGCTTGTGGAGGACGTGGTTTACATCATCGAGAGGATGAGTGATCCGTCTGACAGGGTCGCCGGATACGCGCTTCTCGCTTCTACGCTCTCATCGATCGGCTACACCGACGAGGCGGTGGACTTCTTTGACCTCGCAGTTGTCGAGGCGGACTCCATTGGGGAGCCTCTTGAGAGGGCCGTCTCCACGTCGATACTTGCATACTACCTCGCGGTCTCGGGCTATCCCGAGCAGGCCCTTGAGACGTTCAACGCGGCCTTCAATGCCATCGTCGGTGCGGAGGTGGCCTACAGGCTCAAGGTCGACGGGATGATAAGGATAGCGGAGCTCATGGAGAAGGCCGGCGATGGACTGCCGTCCAAGGACGCTCTGGAGTTCTACAGGGCGGCGTTTGACATCTTCGACAAGCTCAGCGTCAACCAGAGGGCCGCGATGGTCGAGAAGAAGTTAGATCTCGCCAGGACCCTTTACGATGTTGGGCTGCCCTCTATCAGGGAGGCGGTTCTCGAGGGAAGGAACCACTACGCCCTCGCGCTGATAGACAAGATGTACAGCGGCGTTGCGAGGCTTATTGGCTATCTCGAGGTCGCGCTCTGGCTGAAGCGGGTCAACAACCCGGAGTACCTCGATATAGTGGACGAGGCCTTCAAGAAGTGCACCCACCCGCGTTTCACGGACTCGAACGTCCAGCTCATCGCTAAGCTCCTCACCGAGCTTGGGAACCTCAAGGAGGCCCTGAAGTTCGCCACAGGGATCGCGGACGTTCGCAGGAGGAGCGAGGCGATGAAGGCCATAGCCTTTGAACTCTTGGCCAGGGACGATTACGAGGCAGCTATCAAGGTCGCCAAGAGTATCCCCGACCCCGTCGTCAGGAACGAGGCCATCATGGAGATAAACACCGTGAGGGGAGGGAGATGATATTCGATGCCCACTCCGACATACCGACGCTCATTTACTCCGAGCGCTCCAGGAGACACACGGGAGTTCTTGAGGGGAACTTCGACCGCTTCTTCCGGAGCATCTCCTCGAGGGTGATGGCCGTGTGGACGCCGCCCGAGAGGAGGGTGAGTGCTGTCGAGTACGGACTCAGCGCCGCAAACGCCCTACTCAACGATATAGCGGAGAGCAGGCGCTTTGAACTCGTGAGGAACACCGGGGAGATGGATTTCGCAATAGAAAACGGGAGTGTTGCCCTGTGGCTCGGACTCGAGGGAGGGGAGCCGATAGGAACGAGCCTCGACCTCCTTGAGGTGTTTCACCACCTTGGTCTCAGGGTGCTCACCTTAACCTGGAGTCTCCGGAATGCAATCGGCGACGGAGTCTTTGAGAGGACGAACGGCGGCCTTACGGCCTTCGGCGTCGAAGTGGTTGGAAAGGCCGAGGAGCTCGGAATTCTCCTTGACCTGAGCCACATAAACGAGGCCGGCTTCTGGGATGCGCTCGATGTCACCTCGTTTCCGGTTATAGCCTCCCACTCCAATGCGAGAACCCTCTGCGACCATCCCCGGAACCTCACCGACGAGCAGCTGAAGGCCATAGCGGAGCGCGGCGGTGTCGTCGGTGCCGTCGCAATCCCCGGCTTTGTTGATTCCCAAAACCCCACCATCGAGCGCTACGTCGAACACATCGCCTACATGGCCGACCTCATAGGCTACGAGCACGTTGGCCTCGGCTTCGACTTCGTCTACTACCTTCCCGGCTGGAGCGGCAGAAGCGTTGAGGGCTTCGAGAATGAGTCAAAGATACCGCGTTTAATCGAGATGCTCAACGAGAGGTTCAGTGAAAAGGAGGTCGATGCAATCACCTTCGGAAACTTCAGGAGGGTCTTTGAACGGGTGGTGGGGTGATACCATGCTGGAATTCCTGCTCGATGTTATGACGCCGGGTGAAACCGCCCTGGTGGAGTACGATCCGCTATCAAGCCCGGAACTTGCCTTCCGCGACATCGTCGAGAGGTACTCCTCCCTCGGCTATCCGATTCTGGTAGTTGACATACTCGACACGCTCCATCTCTTTGTGGCGCACCTCCGCGCCCGCGGCCTGTCCGTTCCCCTTGACACAATAAGCGTCGTCAAAGAGGGGGGCAGGGTTAGGCTGGGCAACATCATAGGGGAGGTTCCTCTAGGGGTTGATGTTGAGTACCATGCCCCCAGATATTCGAGGGCGGTCAAGGATTTCTTCACAAGAAACGCGGGTTCCCCTAAGGTCGTCGTTGTCCTCGGGCTTGAGAAGTTCATCTACCCCTTCCAGGACAACCCCTCTGCACTCGAACGCTATTTCGAAATCGTTGAGAGGCCCCTGATCGCCCCGGAGAACAAGCTCACATTCCTCTTCCTCAACAGGGGGGCGGTGAGGAGGGAGGTCGTCGAAAGCTTTGAATCGGACAAGCATCACGTCGTGGAGATAACGCCCTCAACGGCTCTGATTAAGACCGAAGCCTCCTTTGAGAGACTCTCAAAGGGAGTTGGAGGTGGCCTCACTGTCGTTGAATACACCCCCACCGCTCCCAAGCGCTCCACCCTCCTTGACATTCTCAAGACCGTTGACGGTGGTGTGGTCGCTGTTGATGTGGTTGACATCGGGGTGACCTTCTGGAAGGCCGCCGGAAGGGATCCCGGTGAGCTTAAGGAACTCTTCGACAACATGTGGGTTATAAAGGTGGGGGGGCGGACAGAGTGGGGCGTGAGAATCCTGAAGCTCGACCCAAGGAACGACCCGGCTGTGATAATCGAGAAGATCTCGCGGAAGCTTGATCAGTTTGAGGGCACCGTACTGATGTTCGGAGTGGAACGCCTTCCGATGATACACGGCGGCTCTCCTCGTGTGGTTCTGGGGATATTCGACTACGTATCGCTCCTCCTTTCCGATAAAAACAAGCGCGTCGTGTGCTTCGTCAACAAGAATCTCTCGGACCCAGGCTTTCTGGCGCTCCTCGAGAGTGCCGCCACCACCGTTGTGGATGTCCTCACAGGCGGTTTCGTTGTGAAGAAAGTCCTTAGAGGCCCCTCCGCAGAAACCTTGGACTCCGGAGCATTTCTCCCTTTTTGAGTACCGTGGGGATGTTCAGAACTCCGGCCCGGTTGAGCATTTTTCCCCTGCCCTTTTTGGTTCTTTGCTCTTCTCCGGTGGGAACTACAGGGACCCTTACAATGCTCTCTCCCCACTCATCGGCCCTGTATGATAGCCCCCTTAGGATTTCACCCTCCCTGAGGGTTCTCCCCTCATCCTTACCGGTTCTGTATGCATTAAGCGCTTCCTTGAGCTTCCCTGAGTGCTCCGCCCAGTTAAGGGCGAGCCTCTTAAGCTCGTTCCCCCTCCCAACCCACTCGGAGCTTCCAGTGTAGCCTATCCAATAGCCCGCTAAGAAGGCCCTCTTAACCGGATCCTTCTCCTTCTTCACGTCTTCGATTTTTGGGGGTTTATCCATCCTCATTCCCCCTCACGACCTCAAGCCCGCGGGAGGAGAACTTCAGCGGGAATATCCTCGTGTCGTGCCTCGTTCTGCGCATTTTGAGAACCTGTATTCCCCGGACCATCCTTCCCGACGAGTCGTCCATGAAGTAGTGGAGCATTATCACCCCATCCACGAGGTAGTGCTCGTCCGTGTACTTGTCCATGTCCATCAGCTCCGTCACGAGAATGGTCGTTATGCCTATTTCTTCTATTGCCCTTATGAAGTTCGCGAGCTGTGCCCTCTTCTCCGCTGGATTGGTGTTGTGGAACTCTATCGCACTTAGGGGGTCTATCACCAGTCGGTTTACCCTTTGAAAACTCGCCAGCTCTTTGATGCTCATCAGAACGCTTCCCCACGTTGGTGGCTTTCCAGCACTCTTCCACAGGCTCTTCCCATAGTCGTGGAGGAGTATTCTGCCGGACTTTACATAGCTCCACACGGAAGGGTCGAAGCGGGCAACGTCTTTAACTGCCTCATTGGGGTCGTGGATGAGGGAGATGTAGGCGGTGTTCTCTCCCCTTCGCGCTCCCTCGAGGAGGAACTGCATTGCAAAAGTTGTTTTGCCGCTTCCCGGAGGCCCCACGAGAAGATACGTCTTCCCCGCCAAAAGACCGCCTTCTATGAGTTCGTCAAAGCCCTTTATGCCAGTTGGCACCCTCTCGGGTAAATCCATGCGCCCTCACCTCTCCATATCAAAACTTCAACCACCAGGTATAAAAGGGTTTTCGGGGCCTAATGTTTCGGTGGAAACGGTGGACGAAGTGTACTTCCTCACGCACAGGGAGGCGGGAAGACTGCTAATTTCGGACGGTAAGGTGAGGCTCAACCTTGACCTCCGAAAGACCAACAGGACGTTCGAGATAATCAGGGATGGCGATGAGTTCGTCTTCCCGGACGGGACAAGAGTCGAGAGGGGTGTAATCGAGAGGATTGCGAGGGATAACTCCTCAATCTACTTCGTCAAGAACGGCGGCGTCTACAAGGCGGCGATAGCCAACGAGAACGGATTCTACAAGCTCGTTCCGACGATTCCGCCGACGATCGAGATAAACGGCATCCGCATGCACCGCACAAAGGAGGTCAACCCCCTCCAGGACACGAGGAACAAGGTGAACGCTGTGAAGCCGAGGGAAGGCGAGACCGTCCTTGATACCTGTATGGGACTGGGCTACACGGCGATAGAGGCCTCCAAGCTAGGAGCCTACGTGATAACCGTCGAGAAGGACCCCAACGTCCTGGAGCTGGCGAGGATAAACCCCTGGAGCAGGGAGCTGTTCACCGGCGGGAAGGTTCAGGTTATCCAGGGTGATTCCTTCGAGGTCATCAGGAGGTTCAAGCCGGGGAGCTTCGATGCTGTCATCCACGACCCTCCGCGCTTCTCTTTGGCGGGCCAGCTTTACAGCGAGGAGTTCTACCGCGAGCTTTACCGCGTTCTAAAGCCCGGCGGAAGGCTATTCCACTACGTCGGCAACCCGGGGAAGAAGTACCGGAAGAAAGACCTCCAGAAGGGGGTCATGGAGCGCCTGAGGAAGGCGGGCTTTGTTGGCGTTAAGCGCGTTGAAGAGGCTCTCGGAGTGGTCGCGAGAAAACCGGGAGGGGAAAAGAGCTAAATCCCCCCGACTTCTTCCATCTCCTCAAAGGCTTCGAGGTTCGTGTAGTAGTCCATGAGCTGGTTTATCTCCCGTCTCAGCTTGAAGCTCCTGACTATTGCTATTCCAAAGCCTATTATCGACGGCCATATCAGGTAGAGGAGCAACCTCGCGTCGCTGATCGGGATCGGCCTCGGGTCGGTGAAGCGGTTGAAGTTCCATATCATCAGCGCTATCATCAGCCAGGCGGTGGAGAAGTTCGTTAAGCCGCTGCCACTCTCGCCGAGCTTGAATCCAGGGATGACGTCCTTGGTGAGCGGCGGGAAGAGGTTGCTGCCCATGAAGCCCAGCTGGTCCTCGAAGACGTGGAGCCACTGGCCTATCATCGATGCCAGCGCCAGAGCGGTGGCATGCTCGTAGCCTATCAGCTTGAAGACGGCGAAGACGACGAGGCCGATGATAATGCCCATCGTGAGAGAGTGGCTGAAGCCGTGGTGCCAGGGCAGGAAGCGGTCTTTGACGACAGTTTTTCCTTTGAACTCCGCCCTTCTAAAGGCTATCTCGGGGCCTGAGAACGAATCGATCCTCGTGGGCTTTGGATAGGTCTTGATGAAGGGAACGTCAACCTTGGCCACCCCGTACTTCCTGTACTCGGGCACTTCGCCGCCTATGGCAACGCCGCCGGGAGTCACTATCGGCCCCATCTCGACCCTTACCTCTCTCTTCGGCGGGTCGAGGTGTATCATGAAGCGCCTGTAGACGTCCCCGGGCAGGCGGATGTTGTGGATCTTGACTATCCTCTCGCCCTCGCGGTAGGCCTCCTCAATGGCTTTGGCTATCGTGTCGGCTATGCCCTGCGGGTGCGGCGCGTCGCTGACGACGAGTTTAAGCGAGCCGTCCTCGTCGACGTCAACGTAGCCGAAGATCAGAGTTTCTTTCCCTTCCTCAATGGCCCCGAACTCCTCCTCAAAGAACCTGTAGTCGTCGCCAAACGCTTCGACCGTTATCTCGCCGGTGCCGTCGTCGAGGGTGAAGACGATGCTGTTGTACTCCTCGGTTACCGTCTCCTCGCTTCCATCCTCCTTGAGAACCCTGTAGGAGACCTTTCCGGAGCCTTTGGCCAGTATCTCCTTAACATTCCCCTTCAGGGCGAAGAACTGGTAGCGGTTCTTCTCGCTCAGCTCGCTCACATTCACCAGCTTCGGCGCGTAGTGCTTCTTCTCGTCCCAGGGTGCCGGGTCTATCTCGTAGTCCCTCCTCGCGAAAAACTTGCCGAACTTGAAGTCAACGAAGTCCGGGAAGTAGGCAGCTGCCGCAGCTATGACTGGGATGAGTATGCCCAGCCTAAGGTCACCGACGAGCGCCGCGAAGAAGGTCGCCGCCGCGAGACCGGAGATGTAGTGTGTGAAGCCCCTCATTCACATCACCCCAGCCCGAGCAGGTGCATGAAGTAGCCCGTGTGCCCGGTCATGCTGATGAGCACCGGCAGGATCAGTCCGCCGAGGCAGTAGCTCCTCCTCGTGTTGAAGGCTGCTGCCATCATGCCTATCGCCGTCGAGACGAGGAGCACCGCTATGCCCATCGGGCCGGTCAGGACGTAGGAGATGACCACCAGCGTCACTGCCACGACGTAGGAGAGCTTCTTGATGTGGACGACGTTGAAGCTCCTCGCCATGAGCTTGGAGATGTAGTAGGTGAAGAGAAAGCTTATGCCCGCGCTTAGGAGGATGACGCCTATCGCCGCTAAGTACTCCGCGTAGCTCTTGGGGGTGTAGATCGAGCTGACGAGCCAGGCAGCAGCTCCCCTCGTGAGCCTGAGCTGGGGCAGGAAGAGTAACGTGAAGGCCCCAACGTAGTAGATGACCCTGTTGACGCCCTGGCTGATGATAAAGGCGTCGTCGCCGCGCTGGCTCGTCATGTGGCCCGCAACGAGCGCTCCCATTCCACCGGTGATTATTGGATAGACTGCTGCTATCGTTCCTCCGAGTGCACCGCCGAAGCTGGCCTTGAGGGTGTTGTAGACGCTGCTCTCGACTTTGTCGTCGGGAACCTGCTCGAGCATCGGAGGGTTGGAGAGGATGTTGAGTATGACCCACGACATTCCAAAGAAGCCGATGAACATCGGCGTCAGCCTCGTGTAGGCGCTCGTTGTTGGCAGCAGGTTGGTGTTCATGACGACGAAGCCGAGGATTCCCGAGATGAAGAACACCGCTATTCCCGCCAGGATCTGCCTCTAGGCCAGCCAGAGCCTCTCAGCTGGAGTTCTGCCGCGGTCGCCTTCCTTGGGCCACTCGCTCATGAACATGAAGAGCACTATCGCCACTAGGAAGTAGGTGATGTAGGAGCTTGTAGCCTGGTAGATTGGTGGGAGAACGCGCGGGAAGATGAAGAGCGCGCTCAGCACGAGTATCAGCGTTCCGGCGACGGCTCCTATGAGGTAGAGAAGCACTGCCTCGTGCCCCCTTCCGAGGAGTAAATAGCGCTGCGTCGGGAAGAGGAGGAAAACGGCGCTCTCATCTGCGACGCTGAAGTAGACACTGGAGATCGCGCTGACGTAGGCGTAAGCCACTATCGCCCCGATGGCGAAGAACGGGAACGCCTGGACCGGCATAAGCTCGCCCACGCCGAAGACCGCCACCAGTAGGGCCATGATGTTGAATATGTGGAATCCCGGGATCCACGAGATGAGGGAGCCGAAGAGCACCCCCGCGAGCGACCAGAGCAAAATTGTGGAAAAGGGGAGCATGGCCATCACCTCACCACGATGTCCTTCGGGTTGTAGGGTATGACCTCAACGGTGCCCTTATACTCGCTGACGTATCCAGCAACGCTTATCCTCTGGCCCTTCTCGAAGGTCAGGTCTCCCGCGACGGCCTTGGGTATGAATATCACAAGCTCTCCGCTTCCGTCGTCGATGGTCAGCTTGACGAAGCTCCTGCCTGTGTAGACGTCCTTGATCGTTCCCTCCACAGCGACGGTCTCGCCGATGAGCGAGTCGCTCACCTTCCCGGTTGCATACTTCCGAGCCGGAACCGCCCTGAGGACGGTTATCGAGACGACCTCACCCCTGCCCGTGTCGTAAGCTATTTTCAGCTCGCTTCCGGTGCCGGCTTTGAGCGGGTTCGGGAGGAGAGAGCGGTCGATGGTGAGGGTGACGCTTCCGGTGTGGTCGTGGACGGTGATGAGGTAGTCGGGCTTCTGGTATCTCAGCGCGTCCCAGGTGACCGTAAGGAGGAGCGGCTGGACGGCGTTTTGGAGGTCGCTCACGGTGCCCTCGATCGGTCCGCTCACCTGCATCTTCTCAACCGCGGCCGGGTTGAAGACTACGACCTCCGGACTTCCGCGGTAAAGCTCCACGTAGCCGCCTATCTCAGCTAGGTCACCCTTCTTTGGCACGTAGGAGAGATTCTCCGCAGTTGCCCTCGGGATGAAGACCGGGAGCGGGCCGAGGCTGACCTTGATGTTGCCGCTGAGGTTCGCGACGTCGGTGACCCTTCCCGCGACGAGGACGAGCTTTCCTTCCATGTCCTGCGTCACCTCGTCCGGCCTGAGCGGAACCGGCGGAACCGGGACTTCAACTGTGAGGTTCCAGCCCTTGACGAGCTTCGCGCTCTCGACCACACCCCTGACAGTTACCTGGCTTCCTGTGCCTGCTTCGAGCGGGTTGAGCTTCATCACGGCCTCCCTCGGTAGGGACGCCATGACGCCGTCGACGACGAGGTAGTAGGTGTGGTTCTCGTAGGTTAGGCCATCGAGCGAGCCTGTGAAGTCGACGAGCTGGCCGATATGGCTGCCAAGCTCCCCCGCGGTGACCTTTGGAAGCTGGATTTCCCCGGGTGGCACGGGCTTTCCGAGGGCTTTTATGCCTTCCTTGGTGTAGACGACGATCTCAACGGCCCCGCGGTACTCTTCAAGGTAGCCGGCCACCTCGACGCCGAGTCCCTTCCTGAGGTTCTCCTTCGTCTTGTTCGAAAGCTCCGCGAGGGTTGCCGAAGGTATGAAGACGTCGAGCTTCCCAGTGGTGTCGTCGATGACGACCTTGAGGTTCGAGCCTACCTTGTCAACTTCATCTATGTTGCCCTTCACTGCAACTATCGAGCCGCGCATGTCCGTGGTGAGGACACCTACCGGTTTGAACTCCGTCTTAACTGGCTTGATTACCTCAAGGTAAGCCCCGACGAGCCTTCCGTCGCCTCCCATCTTGCCGGCAACCTTGAGCGTGCTTCCGTCTGCAGCCTCGAACGGGTTGAGCTTTGCAAGGATCTCCCTTGGCACCAGGGCCGTTAGGTAGTTCGTGCCGTCCGTCAGGAGGAGTGCGTAGTGGCCGTTCTCGTAGCTTATTCCCGCGAGCTTTCCGCTGACGGCTATTACCTCCCCCGCATGGAGTCCAGCCTCGGCTAGTGGAACCTCCGGGGCCTCTTCAATGGGGGTAATCTTAAGGTCGGTGAGGTTCCTGACGACTATCTCAGGTGAGGAGCCGTGGTAGAGGTAGACTATTCCCGGGGCGTAGATGGTGTCGCCGACCTTGGTCGAGACGTTGTTGAAGACGAGGAGAACCCGCGGTATGAGCACTGTGACCCTCGCCTCGCCAGTATCGAGGGTGAGCAGGTAGCCGGAGCTGACGTTCGAGAACTCCGTGACTATACCCTTGACGGCGACGTAGGTGTTGGCCATGCTCTCGTTGAGTGATGTCACGAGCTTGGGCTTCTCCTTGTAGAGCCTTGAGTTGAACTTAAGCCCTCCCAGGTAGTTGAGCATCGCGTAGGTGTAGGTTTCCCTCACGCGCAGCTGGACTTCGGCCGTTATGTTGTCTCCGGGGAACGGGACGAGGCCTTCCTTTATCATTTTGTCCGCCAGAGGAGAATAAACCCTGATGTCTATCGTTCCGCTTCCGTCGCTGACGCTGAATGTCAGCCCGAGCTTCCCTCCGGTTTCCGCGACCCTGGGAACACCGGTGACGGTTCCCTGAACCCTAACGACGGCGTAGTTCATCAGGTAGTTGCCGTAAACGTCGCCCACCTTCATAAGGGGGGCCTGTGCTCCCTGAGCGGCCACTAGGAGGAGCGCAACACCGATTACCGAGATCAGCAGCGAGATGTATTTGAGTTTTGACACGTCGAGCTTCTTCTGCTCCGTTAAACCATGGTAGTAGAGCTTTTTCTCGCCCTTCTTCTCCATAAGCCAACCTCCGGTTATTTGACGTAGCATGGGAGTTGACGGACGGCTTTTTTAACACTTTCGCGTCAAATGCTGGCAGAACTGGGCAGGTTTGGCCAGGAAAAGACGTTACGAAGAGAAAAGATAAGGGACTACTCCCCCTTCAGGACGGCCTCGACGTCGAAGCCCTCCTCGTACCTCCTCAGCTTTCTCTCGAAGAACTCGACGAAGAGCCTGTACCTCTTCGCCCTGTGCTTCGGCTTGCCGCGGATGCTGTGGCCGTGCGGGCCTCTCCTGAATATCACTATGTATGCCTCCTTCCCCATGTCCCTGAGCACGTGGTAGAACATCAGGCTCTGGTCGAGGGGACAGCGGTAGTCCTCCAGCGAGTGGATGAGCAGGAGTGGCGCTTTAACCCTATCAGCGTAGAAGAGCGGGCTGAGCTTCCTGTAGTTCTCGTTCTCCAGCGGGTTCGGGCCGATGACCTCAACGTCGTACCAGAGGCCGATGTCGGAGAATGCGTGGCTCGTCAGCCAGTAGCTTATGCCGTTTTCACTGATGCCGGCCTTGAAGAGATCGCTTTGAGTTAACGCCCAGTTGGTCATGAAGCCCCCGTAGCTTATTCCGGTTATTCCAACGCGCTCCTTATCCGCTTGCGGCTCAAGCTTAAAGAACTCCCCAATGCCGTTCATGATGTCCTGGAAGTCCTCAAGACCGGTTCTCTCGAGAACCCTCAGGGCAAAGTCCTCGCTATAGCCGTTGCTGCCGCGTGGGTTCACGAAGACGACGTAGTAGCCTCTGCTGGCCATCAATTGCATCTCGTACTTGAAGTAGTGGCCGTACATGCCCTTCGGACCGCCGTGGACGAAAACGATGACGGGAGCCTTCTCGCCTTCCTTGAGTTCCGGCTTTAAGTACCATCCGTCTATCTCCAGGTCAATGCTCTTGAACCTGAAGTGCCTCGGCTCGAAGATCCTGAGCCTCTCGAATATCGGCCCGTTGTAGTCCGTCAGCTGTCTCAATTCACCGTCGTAGATGTAGAGCTCCCTCAGCCTCGTCGCGGTCTCGATTAGGGCCGCAACCTTCCCGCCGTGAACGTCAAAGTCCATGACCCAGTGGTCGCCGACGATGAGGGGCTTTGCCTCGCCGTCCCAGACGTAGAGGTTCACCCTTCCTGCATCTGCGAGTGTGAAGTAGACCTTTCCGCCGTCGAGCTTCGCCTGCCCCGCGTTGAGCGGCCCCTCGTAGACGGGCTTTAATTCACCGTCCCAGAGGTAGAGCCAGTCGTGCTCGCTCATGAACCTCTTCTCCCTCTTTCCGCGGAGGAGGGTGATCTTTCCATCGGAGTCCACGGCGTCGAAGGAAACCCGCTCGAAGAGCTTCTCCTCTTCCCCGTCCTTCCAGAGGTAGATGTCCCAGAGCTTGAAGAGGGCAGGTTTGCTTCCCTCGCGGTGGGGGACGTTGACCACTATGGAATCGCCGTGCCAGAGGCCGAAACTGAAGCGCGGCTTCTCAAACTTCTCTATGACCTCCTCGCTCTCCGTGTCGAGCACCCAGAATGTCGTTTTCTCACCGTCGAAGAAGCCCATGCCGTCGAACCAGGCCGGAACGTCGTCGTCGAAGACGAAGTCCTCGTCGTCTCTCCTTTTGAAGCCGACCATGAGCAGCCTCCTTGAGTCGTCGTTCCACTGGACGGAGCGGACGTTTTTGGCGGTAAGAACTTTCTTGGCGCTCATAGTCCTCAGATCCGCGACCCATATCTCGCTCGCCTTCTTCTCCTCGTTGGGCCTCATAAAGGCGAGCTTTTTGCCATCCGGGGAAATCCTGGGCATCGAGGCGTTCTCTACGAAGCGCCTGGCCCCGGTTTCGAGATCCTCGACAACTACCGTGCTCTCGTACCTGTCGTCCTTCATGTTGGCCTTGGTGAGTGTGTAGGCGACGAAGCTGCCCCTTGTCTCCGGGTCTCCGAGGTAGGCGAACTTAGAAAAGGTCTTCTCATTCCATTCGATACTGTTCATAACGGTATCACCGATTTATGAGAGAGGCTTAAAAGTATATAAGGCTAATCCCTAGGTCAGGTGGTGGTATGAAGGAGGAACACGCGGTTGGAATCATCCTTACGATAGGAATCGCCATATCTCTGCTCTTCAGGACTTACCTTGGCATAGCCTTTGCCGCGGTGGGAATACCCCTCTACCTCGCGTACATTGCCAGAGAACAGAACATCCTCGCCAGGTCAAGGCTCTACGACAGGGACCTCTTTCTCATGATAGGAATAACGATAGTCATAATTCTCGGCTTCGACTACTTCTGGGATCCCAGGATGGGCCTTATAGCTCTGGCCGTCCTCATACCGCTGCTCGCCCTCTACGCGGATAGGCTAAAGGTCAGAGAGGAGGCTCAGAAGGCCTGAGAGTCTCCCCGTTCTCTTGTATTTCGAAAGCTCTTCTCTGAGGACGGAGAGAAAGTCCTCACCTACTCCAAGCTTCCGCCTTATCCTCTTTGAGATGAGGTTGTCGTTCAGGAAGAGCATCGCCATCGCCGAGGTGAGGTTCTTAGGCTTCCTCCAGTTGGCCTTCTCGAAGTCTATAATCCAGATCCGCTCCCCGATGATTACGTGCCTGCCCCCCTGTATCTGACCGTGGTCGAGGCCGAGCCTGTCGAGCAGGGCCGTCTTCTCAACTATCTCAAAAATGTGGCGCTTCTCTACATCCGCCCGGAGGATTATCTCCCCCTTGGCGAACTCCCTGATGAGGTACTCAAGCCCCTCGAATTCTTCGTAGGCGACCAGGGGCGGCGTTACTCCAAACGGCTCGATTGCCCTTATTATCTCCGCCTCCCGGGCAAAGTTCTGCCTGGGCGAGTCTGGCCTCTGGAGCTTGACCACGACCCGCTTCCCCCGGAACTCGCCTAAGAAAACAAGCCCCGTAGTCCCCTTGGAGTACGGATGGAGGTTTTTGATCCCCAGGGATTCAATATGCTCCATGAACCCTTCCAGCGTAGCCGCGCTCATGATGTGGTCGAACATGTCCCTCGATAGACTTAAATACTCACGGGAATAAAATACTTTTGGTGATAGCTATGGTGACGGCTTTTATTTTGATGGTTACGGCCGCTGGAAAGGAAAGGGAAGTCATGGAGAAGCTTCTGGCCATGCCCGAAGTTAAGGAGGCCTACGTGGTCTACGGAGAGTACGACCTCGTCGTCAAGATCGAGACCGATACGCTGAAGGACCTCGACCAGTTCATAACCGAGAAGATAAGGAAGATGTCCGAGATCCAGATGACCTCGACGATGATAGCCATCTGAGCCTCTCGTTCTTCCTCTTGCTATTCTTCATCCTTCGATGAATGGTTCCTGATGAGACGAAAAAGTGTAGAGAAGGGAGATAAAAACTCACTCTACGAGTTTTAGGAATATTTCTTCTAAGCTTGGTTCTTTTACTTGCATCGTCAGGATTTTTGCTCCTTGAGAAGCCACGAAGTCGTGCAACTCTTCCCTTATATCATCCGGGGCAACGACGCGATACTTGTTCCCACCGAGGGGAGTCACGCTCCACTTAGCGGAACTCCAGTCAACCGGCTTATTGGTCTCAATGATAATCGTGTAACCGGCCTTCCTCAGGAATTCACGCTTGATGTTCTCAATGCTGTCCTCAAGGATTAGCCTGCCCTTAACAATCACTCCAACCGTATCACAAACCTCCTCAACGTGGGCCAGAATATGACTCGAGAAGAAGACGGTTTTTCCAGCCTTTCTCTGCTCTCTAATGACCTCCTTGAACTCGGCGATGCCCTTTGGGTCGAGGCCGGTCATTGGCTCGTCGAGGATTAAAAGCTCCGGGTCGTTGATTAACGCTTGAGCTAAGAGAAGCCTCTGGCGCATTCCTTTAGAGAACTTGCCAACCTTCTTGTTCTTAACGTCCTTGAGTCCAACAAGGTCGAGAAGCTCGTTAATCCTCCTTTCCCTCTCGGCCTTTGGAATTCTGAAGGCGTCAGCGATAATGTCGAGGGTTTGGACTGGAGTTAGGAAGTCCCAGAGGGTAGCGTGCTCGGGCATGTAGCCGATTCTGGCTTTAGCCTCGACGAGCTTTTTCTCGTCGAACTTTCCGTTCCTGAAGACTTCCTCGCCGAGGAGTTCGATTCTTCCCTTTTGGGGAAAGACCAGGCCGAGTAAGCTCAGGATTGTCGTGCTCTTTCCTGCTCCATTCGGGCCGAGGAAGCCGTAAACCACTCCTTCTGGGACTTTGAGGTTGAGTCCGTTTAAGGCCCTGACATCCTTGTAAGTCTTGACAAGATTCTCAACCACAATCATCACCATCACCTCAAATCCATTCTTTTGAACCTGATTAATGCCAGAGCGAGGTAAACGGGGATAAGACCCACTATAACTCCAGTTTGAACAGGATCCTGTGAGAGGGCATGCCTGACTCCAAGATACTCAACGGTGTACGTGCCGTCGGCGTTGAACTTCATCGTCTCAACGTCTTTGATAACGTCCAGCATGAGCACCTGCGGAACGTAGAAGAGGTACTTCAGATGGTACTCCCTGTAAAGCTCGTCGAGACGCTCCTGGTAGGCCGTTCTCTGCTCGGGGGAGAGCTTTACAAAGTCGCCTCTCTCATGGAGCCCGAACTCCTTGTCAACCCTGTCCTTTGCCCATCCATCAACGATCTGGGGAGCTACAAGGCTTGTGACGAAGAATATCACAAGGGCCAGCCCCAATGCAGTGTTCGAGGAGCGGACGAAGGTTGAAATGAGCAAACCGAGGGCTAAAAGCTGGAGCATCGCCAGGAGAACCAGGCCGTTGGCCAGCGTAAGGTCCGAGACCAGTCTCCAGCTGAGGGAGAGGCCGTAATGCTTCGTTATGGCGAAGGAGAGAAGAGTTGCGAATATCATGGCGGTTACTATGCTGACGCTCTGGCCAAGGAACTTTCCGAGCAGGTAGGAAACCCTCCCAAGTGGCTTGCTGAGGGCTATTCTGACCGTTCCGTCCTCAAGGTCGGAGTTCACGGAGGTTGCTCCTACCATGAGGGCGTAGACGCCGATAAAGAGGAAAGCGCTGATGGCAATGTAGCCGATTAGACTCGTGACGAGCACCTCCTGTGGATTTGTTGCCCCTTCAAGGTTGTCCTTTATCTCCCTGAAAGCCATTGCGTAAATCAGCAAAATCAAAACCAGTATCAGCCAGAACTTCTTCGTCCTGAGACTTTTCTTCAACTCCAGCTCAAACCCCCACATTCTATCACCTCAGATCAGCTTTCTTAAACCTGAGCCACGAAATTGCGAGGTAAACCATCGTGGGCACGACCAGCATAGATAGATTACTGGGATAGTTGAGAATCTCATTAAGGGACTTTGGCGGAAGGTTCCTCTTCGGGGAGACCGCCATCTTAAGTACGTTGTAGTGCAGGGTAGGGCTCGGCGCGGGAAGGGAGTTCTTGGATAAGGCATCAACGAAGGAGTCTCCTGAAGAGGCCGATGCAATGGTGACAGAGATGGGCACGGCGAAGGCCAGCAAGAAGGCGAAAACCAGCGAGAGGAGGAGTGCCTTCCTTCCCCTCATGAAAACCGAGAGAAGGTAGCCGAGGGCCAGATACTGGAGGAGCGAGAGGAAAAGGAGGGAACCAAAGGCAAGGCCGAGTTCGAAGGTTCTGCCTGAAGGAGAGCCGAGGTGCAGGGCGTAGGCAACGATGAGGGCCGCGTAGAAAGCAACGCCCACAAAAACCGCGAAGATATCACTGAGGAGCGTTCCGAGGAAAAAGTCTCCCCTCTTCATCGACTTGCTCAGGAGAACCCTGACGGTTCCGTTCTCAATTGCCGAGCCAATCGAGAGCGCCCCGAGGGGCAGGACTACGAAGGGCAGGAAGACGCTGTTCAGGGCCGAGATTACGGCATTCAAAAGGCCTGGAACGCCGAAGTCTGAGTGATAACCCCCGAGCATGTCAAAGTTAAGGAAGACCGTCATGATGGCCAGGGCGAGGAAAGCTATGAAGCGCCTGCTCTGAAGGCTTAACCCGAGGAAAACGCCGTAAAGCCCGCGGGGGGAGAAGGAAAAGCCGGAGACCGAGAATGACTCAGGGCTCCTCAGCTCCCTCCTCCGGAAGGCTTCCATCCCAACGAGCGAGAGTGCAACGCACAGGGCTAATAGCCCGGCAACGGCGCGATAAGAGACCGAGAGGCTCTCCCCGAAGGAAAGAGCTCTTTCAAGGTAAACCGTCGGGATGAACGAGTAATCGGACTTTGCAAGGAGAAGGAGCACGACGAACGCTCCAAGCCCGAGGAAGACTCCCGAATCTCGGGAAGTTGCGAAGGGAAGGAGGAGCAGGGCGATTCCAATCACACCAACCAGCGAGAGCGAAAGGGCGAGGGAGCCGGAGAGGTAGTCTCCAACCGCGAAACCGTGAGCCAGCATCGCGAGTGCTCCCGAGAGGACTATTCCAAGGGTGGAAAGTAGGGCGAGCTTCAACCCCTCAGAGATCCAGTCGAGGAAGTAGCGCCTCCTAGTGAGGGGTTTTGAGAGAAGGAGCGTAACGTTCCCCCGCTCGAAGTCCGAGCCGAAGCGCGAGAGGAGAATGATTAGCAGGACCGGTATGAAGAGGAACTTGATGAAATTCGGAAGCCATTTGACTAGCAGGTCGGCGGTGATAAGATAGGCAAGCTCCTCGGCCGGAATATTCGGGTAATGGGCGGTAAATCTGTAAACATCTATCTCGACTGCTATGGCTGGGAAGAGGGAAATCAGGACAAGCGCTATCCCCTGACCTTTTAACCAGCCCATTACCTGTGGTTTTCTCATCTAACTCCCTCCCATCTACCCAGCTCCATTCTAGTCGCACGCATGTAAGCCAAGGCAATGAACGGAAGAGTGATGATCATGAACAGGAAAGCCACCAATAGTGATTCCTCTTGAAGTGCTGGGCTGATAATGAGTGCGAGGAACGGTAGCAGGGCAAGTGCCAGTTTCCTGCTGAAGAGTCCTATAAAGAAGGTAACCGCCCCCGTAAGGAGAACTACTAAAATGGAAAAACCCAGAACGGGTGTAAAAAGGGCAAAAAGTCCAGAGATTACAAGAAAACGCCTTATCAGATAAGTTCTCTTCACTGGCTTGCTGAGAATCAAAAGGGGATTTTCGGAGAGAAGCTCAATCACGGACAGTGGAAGAAGAAAGAGGGCAAAGAAGGCCTTCATTATTCTACCAACGGGCAGGAGAAGAGCAATTAAAAACACAAAGAAAGCACGCGAGGCCCACAAACCCGCGATCTCCTTACGAACCCACCAGGGGAGAAACCTGAGATACACCGCCGGAATTGAAGGCCTGAGGAAGTCTCCAGGTTCGAAACGGAGGAAAATCAACAGGGAAAGGGATAGCAATAGTACTGTAAAACCAATCGTGATTCCAACCCTCAGGTACGCATCACCCATATCCTCAGAGCCCAAATCCCTAGAAAAGAGTTCAAGCTGTACTCCTGGGGAGAAAAAGGCATAGTTGCCGTACCTCCGTTCGAGAGCATGAACAAGGTGGGAATACTCGGCCTTCTTGGACTCATAATCCGCCAGGGTTTTGATTCCCAGAATTTTCTGGGCATCATTTTGAACCTTCATATCTATATACCCCATGGGCACGAACGTGAGGATTAGGAAAACCAGAGTACCGACAAGGAGGGTTCTTCTCGGATTTCTCGTGAGAAAGGCTGTAAGATATCCCAGCGGGAGAAACGGAAGGACAAAAATTGCATAGATGAATGCTGTGGGCTTCACGAGTGCTGGGAGGACCACAATAAGTGCCAAAAGCATGTGCGAGAGCAGAAAGCCTACAAACACTTCAATCCTCTTAAAGGGCTTTGAGAGGATTAGCTCCAAGCCCGTGGCTAAACCGGCTGGAAAAACCGAGGAGAGGAGAAAACCGAGAACGATGTAAGGAACCACGGGAGAGATCTCCACATCAGCAAGCAAAGTAATAAGCGTGAGGACTAAGGCAATGAGAATGGTTAGGAAGAGACGATGTGCTTCTATCTTGAGCAGTGCTCTCATGCTATCACCTTTTGTCATCCGAGTGACCATATGAGGCTTTTAAAAATAAAATGTTAAAGTCTAAAAACCAAACACTAAAAAGGATCTAAATTACACAGGTCCAATCGTCCGCAAGTGTCAATCAGTAGGCATCCTGCTCCGTCATAGTCACAGCTATCCCACAGTCTGTAGCCACCATTGTCTTCCACACATGAATCGCTAAGCCAGCACATGGGTTCTATTCCAGTTTGGGGTCCCCCTCCAATTTTCCGGAACATTAGTATGTACCTCCAAGGTCACTTGTAGTCTCTGCCACAGCTATCTCTGATCTTGCAGTTCCCGTAGTCGTAGTCACAGCTGTCAAATAGCCAGCATCCCCCACTGTCAATGGTGTTGCTATCCAAACCCATCTACAAGCTTGAATCAACTATCGTTTAATCACTTCCCTCTGAGGCTTATGTCGAGGCTTATGGAACTATCACCCTCGTTTCTGATGATGACCCTCCAGGAACCCTCTGGAAGCTCCACCGTCTCCTTGACCTCGGTTACATTTGTTCGCTTGAACAGCTCCTTCGAGCCATCGGACGATATTATGAGTAGGGTAAACGGACCGTTTCCAGAAATCTTTATCTCCAGAGTGGCAGGCCCCTTAAAGGGATACATAATCTCGGAACCCGACTTAAGGACTTTGCCCTTTGAGTATACGAAATTTCCACCGCCAAGGCATCCTCCTAGCAGGGCACTAACCAAGATTATTGTTAAAAATTTCATTGATGCCATTCTCATATAATCCCCCCGTTATGCATTTGTACAAAATAAAGCTCAGATCAAGTTGCCAGACATTGTACTCTAACACCTCCGAAAAAATTGTAGTTAATATTTATAAGATTTTCTATTCATTTAAAGAATAATAGAGTATTAAAATTTTTCTACCCTATCAAAACGACCAAAAATAAGCAAAAACACATCTTCAAGTGATAGCTCCTCAACCCTAATCTGGAGAGCACCCCTTGAGGAGAGAAACCTCACGAACTCATCGACCTCGTTGAGTTTGAGGTAAGCCGCGACGTGAGTGTAGTCCCCTTTGGTGAGACACCGAGCCATGGGCAATTTACCACATTCGACCCTTCCCCTAACAATCGCGCTGACCTTTTTATCAACCGGAACCCTGAGCTTCTTGCTTATCTCCTCGGGCTTTCCCTCCAGGATAGGCCTCTTGTTGAAGAGCAGAACCCTGTCGCTCAGCTTCTCCGCCTCCTGGAGGTCGTGGGTGGTGAGGATAACCGTTGTCCCAAAGTCGCGGACGAGGGCCATTATTGCGTCATGTATCTCGCTCTTGGTTATCACATCGAGAAAAACCGTCGGCTCGTCGAGTATGAGGTACTTCGGCCTTACCACCAGGGCGGAGGCGATGTAAACTTTCTGCTTCATTCCGGCCGAGAGCTTCTGGTACCACTCGTCCCTCTTCTCCCACAGGTTCAACAGCTTGAGCGCGTACTCTATGCGCTCCCCTATCTCACCCTCGGGGACTTTCCACAGCCTCGCGATGAACTTAAGGTTCCGATGAACGCTTAAGCGCCACTGGAATACCCCCCACATGTCCCTCTCGCCGGTGAAAACCGTGAACATCTCCCTCGCAACTTTGCCGTGCTCCCTAAAGCTGTCGTGGCCGCCGATGAGCAGTTTTCCAGAACTCGGCTCGAGGAGGCCGTTGGCAATTTTACAGAGAGTCGTCTTCCCCGCGCCGTTGGGGCCGAGGAGGCCAAATATCTCTCCCTCCTCCACCCGGAAGTTCAGGTCTATGAGGGCCGGAATCTTCTCCCTGGGCCTTCCGAGAAAATCACGGAGGCTATCGAAATCGAAGAAGCCCCTGAAAGGGGGTGGGTAGTACTTGGTGAGATGCTCTGCTTCTATCATCCGACCACCTCACACGTGCCCTAGGGTGCCCAGCTGCATCGCCTTTCTAACACCCCACCGAAACATCGCGATTCCAACCAGGAGCATGACACCCGTGGTCAGGGCAAGGTTCACGAAGCTGGGCCAGATCTGGGACACTGAATAGCCCCCACCCATCGTCAGCCTAGCCATCTCAAGAATGTACCTCTCGGGGTGTATCTTGGAAATAGGCTGGAGCCACCAGGGGAGCGCGTCGGGCGGGAAGTAGAGACCGCTCACGAGCTGGGAGGTGAGGTTGAGGAACCAGTTTACAGGGTCCTGTCTCGCTTTGGTGGCAGCCCGAAAGCCCGCCGAAAAAAGTTCGAGTGCGAAGGTGAGGGTGAATCCCGCGAGGATAACGAGCAGGGCACCGAGGTTGATGTGTATGACCAGGCCGTAGAAGAGAACGAAGACTGCCGTTATCAGGCCCATTATCATGAGGCTCCAGACGACGTTCCAGGCGTTTATTCCCACAAAAATTGCCACCATTCCGGCGGGGGAGGCGTAGAGCATAGGGAAGCTCCGTCCAATTAGGAGCTTGGAAAGGCTGCCCCTCGGAAGGAATATTAGGTTGTGCACGATGAAGCCTATCAGAAAGAACTGGAGGAAGGAGTCGGTTCCATACTGTTCGATGTTCGCATTTATGGTCACCAGACTGGCGAATATTCCCATCACCGCAACTTGGATCAGAAGACCTATCAGATAGCTGACCACGTCCCAGCGGTAGCTGAAAAAGACTTCTCTTTGGATGTCGAAGAACTCGTGGACTATTTTGGCATCTTCTTTCATTTCCACCGGACAAAGTTAAAAAAGAGATTTAAAAGAATATCGGCTCACTTGTTCATCATGAGCCTTATCCTCTCGGCGGCATCCTTCGCCTTATCGGAGATGTTGCTGAGCGTTCTCGCTATGTTAAGGATGCAGAACCCGTCGCCCCAGCTCAGCTCCCCGTCCATTGCCAGAACCTTCCTCATCAGTTCGGTGTCGAGGCCGTCTATTTTGCTCTCCACGCTCTCGATCTCGTGGATTATCCTGTATTCCTCATCTATCTCCTTCTCCGCAAAGCCGCTCTCTATGACCCTGTCCATCTGGACGATGGCCTCGTGGACGAGCTTCGCGGCCTTTATGCTCTCCACGCCCATCTGGATTATGAGGGATTTAATCTCGTCCGGAACGGTTCCGGGCCGCTTTATGAGGAGCCACTTGGCGGTGTCCTCGGCCGCATCCGCCACCTTGTCCTGCATGTGGAGGTAGATGAGAACGTCCTCCCTCGCGACGGCCATCATGAGCCTTGAGCTGAGCGAATCGCGGATTTCCTCCTTTATCCTGTCGGCTACATCCTCAAGCCTGTCCACCTCGACCGCTAGTCTTTTCATCTCCTCGCAGTCTCCTCTCTCCCAGGCGCGGAGCGCTTTCTCAAGGGTCTCAACCGTGCTGAGAACCACCTCGGAGTGCTTTATGAGGGGCTTAAACGGGCTTTTGGCGAAGAGCTTGTTCCACACCTGCATATCATCACCCCGCTAACATCAGAGCCTTGAATATAACCGCGCTGATTAAACCGGCCACAGGGACGGTGACGAACCAGGAGATTATTATGTCCCTCACGATGTCCTTGTTTATTGCCTTTACTCCCCTGGCGAGGCCTATCCCTATCACCGCCCCAACCACAACGTGGGTCGTCGAAATCGGCAGTCCGAGCCAGCTCGCTATCAGGACCACCGTTGCGGCGGAGAAGTCGATGGTGAAGCCGCGCGTGTTCGTCAGCTCGGTTATCCTCTTTCCAACCGTCTCCATGACGCGGTAGCCGTAGGTGGCAACGCCGACCGCTATTCCCAGGCCTCCAAGGGCGAGTATCCACCTCGGAACGGGCACCTTCATTCCAGCTATCCCCATGCTCGCCACAGCGTAGACCGCCGCCACCGGTCCTATTGCGTTTGCCACGTCGTTGGCACCGTGGGCCAGAGCCACGTAACCTGAGGTGACGACCTGAACCCTTCTGAAGATTGACTCCACCCCTATGAGGGGGTCGCTTATCGGGAAGCGAAGCTTAATAAGGGCGTATGTGATGAAGAAGACCGCTATTCCGGCAGGTATGCCGTAGAGAACGACGCCGGTTCCGAGGTTCTTCCCGTGGAGAACTTTGATGTAGAACATCGTTCCAATGACCACGAACGCCAGTCCTATCCAGAAGGGCGACCAGAGGCGGGCGCTTCTCACTGGGTTTTTCCTCTCGAAGATGCTCTTTGTCAGGGCCTTGAAGATGAAGTATGCCATTATAGCTCCAATTATCGGGGAGAGGATCCAGCTCAGGACGACCTGGGTCATCTTGCTCCAGTTGACTATTGCCGTTCCCGCGTAGACCATGCCGTAACCGACTATTCCTCCTATTATCGAGTGGGTTGTCGATACCGGGAGGCCGAAGTTTGTGGCTATGACGAGCCATATCGTTGCCGCCAGAAGTGCCGCTATGGAGCCGTAGATGAGAACCGTGGGGTCGGTTATCCTCGTTGGGTCGAGGATTCCCTTCCTTATTGTCTCTGTGACGCTCTTTCCGAAGAAGTAGGCGCCGGTGAACTCAAGTATTCCCGCTATGATGACGGCCTGCTTCGGCGTTATCGCCCTCGCGCCGACGGCGGTGCTCATCGAGTTGGCGGCATCGTTCGCTCCTATCGCCCAGGCCATGGTGAAACCGAGGATTATCGTTATGAGAAGCCAGGGGTCCATGGCGTTCACCAGAAATGGGTAAGGGACGCTCTATAAATATCTTGCCGCAGTAGAATATAGTTCGATGGATATCTCTATATAGACATAAATAGTGAGAAGAAAGGGGCCTCACGGCGAGACCTTAACCACCTTTATGCCTATCCTACCGTCCGGTCCCATAGTCAGGATAACGAAGTGGTGGAAGCCGCCCTCGTTCGGCGGGGCGTAGAGCGGGGCACCGCCACCGCCCGTTATTATGAAGTGAACCCCCTCGTAGGTTCCGTTCCAGTAGAGGTGAATGTGGCTGAAGATTCCGAAGGCGTTGTATTCCTTCATGAGCTTGAGGAGCCTCTGCGCGCTCTGCTCGTTCATCGCGTGGTCGTCCCCTCCGGGTCTCGGGTCGTAGGGCGGCGCGTGCATAACTATGACCGGCCTCTCGCCGCGTTCTCTGGCCATCTCAAGCTGCCTCTGGATCCAGGCAAACTGCTCGTCGCTCAGCCTGTAGTTGTTCATGACGTCGTTGGCGAAGATGTAGCGGTAGCCGCCGAGGCTGAAGGCGTAGTCGGTCGGTCCGAAGAGGCGGTGGAATATGCTTATACCGTCGCCCTGATACTCATGGTTGCCAGCCGCTATGAAGATGGGCTTGTTCCACTTCCAGACCTTCAGCAGGGCCGCCCACTGCTCAACGGTTCCCGTGTAGACGAGGTCGCCGCCGTCTATGACGAAGGCGCCATTCTCCTCGTTGATGTCCTTCATTATCTTGAGGAACACCTCGGGCGGCTTGGTTCCGCTCGCCGGCCTGTGGTCACCGAAAGCGAGAACGGTGTAGTTGCTCACGTTCTTCGCAACTATCGAAAAGCTCGACTCGTTCGTCGTGAACTCCACCGTTGTGTTGTCGAGGACTTTGGCGTTCTCCGGGAGGACCATCAGCTTCGGGTTGATGTTCTCGAGGACGTAGGTCAGCTTTGCCCCGCTGGGGTTCTCAACCTTGACGCTCACGTTGAAGCCGAGGGCGTGGATGTGAACCGTTGAGCCGTTTACGAGCCTTATGAAGCCCCCGCTGACTGTGACGTTCTCGCCGTCCACAACGCGCCAGTAGTAGATGAACGGCTCGACCGTGCTGAATGGTTCAACCGTCCAGTGCTCCCCCTTGTCGGGCAGACCGTTCCAGTCGTTGTCACCTATTACCTTCAGAACGACACCCTCGAACTGACCGCGCCGGACGACGTCTCCAGCTGGAACCTTCGCACCGTTCTTGAGCTTCATGGCGTAATCGACGGCCGCTCCGGCGCCGGCTTTGCTAAGCCCCGTGAAGACGACGTAGGCCTTTCCGTCCCTGTTGAAGGCCGCCATCACGCCCTTGTCCGCTCCAACGAACTCGAAGCCCATCTTGTAGACGATGTAGCCGAAGTAGTCGCGAACGGTTATCACTATCGGCTTGCCCCTGAGGAGGGGCCTCGCGTCAGCCGGTGAGAGTATCGCCACGCCCCCCTTGTACTCGCTCGCGGGGAGTATCTTGGCGTTGGGGAAGTAGTGCTTGGCTATGTCCTCGTAGCCTTTGCTGACGTAGACGATGGAGGTATCCGCGAGCTTCGCCCAGTTCTCCAAAACCTGCCCCTTTCCATAGGCGCTGAAGTCTATTCCCCCGCTTGGGGTTGAGGTGGTTGCCGCTGGAGACGTCGACGTTCCCGTTCCGCTCCCGCCGGAGCCTACGCAGCCCGCCGCGAGAACAACGAGGGCGAGCAGAACTGCCAGTGCGTACTTTCTCATGCCCTTCACCGGAGTGAGTTGGGTGGTTTCCTTAAAGCCTTTTGCAGTTGCCCGCGGTTTCCAAATGCCTTTTAAGATGCCCCCTCAACTTCGGCCGGTGAGAACATGCTCGACGAACTCATCGAACTTCTTGAGAGACGGGACGTTGAGTGGGAGGTTTACTGGGAAGTTGGTAGAGGCGGCTCCTTCAGGATAGAGCACGAGAGCCTTGAGCGCTCCCAGCGTAAGTTCTACTCAGGAATTGGCCTCAGAATTGGCTACGAGGGCATGCAGGGATTTTCCTACATAACGGGGATGGGTCACAGCCGGGAAGAACTCGAGAGGTTCGTCGACAGGACGGTAAAGCTCGCCAGGGTTAGTGAGGTCCCCTTCAGGGGGTTTCCTGAACCTGGGAGGCCGGCCGATGTTAAGGGCATCTACGACAGGAGAGTTGAGGAGATACCCTTTGAGGAAGCCCACACCCTGGCCAGTAACTTCGCCGGGTTGATGGCCGACCTCAAGGGCGATGCCACACTCTCCGGCTCAATATCCCTCGGCTTCAACCGCTATGGCGTCGTCAACTCGAACGGGGTTGAGCTTGAGGGCCGCTCCACGGGCATGGGCGTCTCTGTCTACGCCGTCCTTGGGAGGGGAACAGGCTCCTATTACCAGACCTACCGCTCGCTCCAGCAGCCTGAGGAACTCGAAAAAGGCGTCCATGAGGCCCTCCGCGATGCAGAGCTTAGCGCGAGGGCGAGGCCGATTAATGGCCACTCCGGGGAAATTCTATTCGAGCCAGAGGCCTTCCGCTCCATCCTTGAAACCCTCTTGGAGAACCTCTTCGGCGATAGCGTCTACTTCCGGAGGAGCAGGTTCTCATCGCTTGGTGAAGATGTGGGGAGCGAGCGCCTCACCATCGTCGACGATGCGACCCTTCCAGCCGGCTCCGGGAGCTATCCCTTTGACGGCGAGGGTGTTCCGGGTCAGAGGACGGTTCTGATTGAAAACGGCGTTCTCAAATCGTTCCTCTTCGACCACACTTACGCCTCCTTCCTCGGCATGGAGAGCACGGGAAACGCGGTCAGGGACTTCAGGACGAAACCGCACATAGGGACGAGCAACCTCGTCGTTGAACCCGGTAGGGAATCACTGGAGGACTTCGAGGGGGTTGTCATCAAGGAGGTATTCGGCGAGCACACTGCCAACCCGGTAAGCGGGGACTTCTCCCTGGCGGTGGGGCTGGGCTACGCCGTTGAGAACGGTGAAGTTAGGCCGTTCCGTGACAACATGCTTTCCGGAAACATCTTTGAACTTTTGAAGTCCATAACTGCCGTTGGAAGGAAACCCGTCCGCTTGGGGGGCTTTGTTTCCCCCCGCGTCCTTTCCATGGCCAGGGTTGTCTAACCCTCGCTAATTTTTTATATTGGAGAGCTTAATTATTCATGGGTGATGGTGGATGGTCATAAAAGATGTCTTCGACCTGTTCTCGTATCTCGTTCCCGGTGAGACGGTTCTGGTTGAGTATCCCTCCGAGTTTCCGGTTGAGGTCCTCTTCTCAAAGCTCCTCGCGTGGGCGGAGGAGAGGGGCATTCCGGTCGTTATTGACGATGTGCTCGATACCTTTCCCCAGTACCTCTCGCGGCTGGAGTTTAAGCCCGTTGACGTTGAAAAAATCTCCTCGGTTCCGGTCATAAAGATAGGCGGCCGCTGGAAGGCCGGGAACGTGGTCGGGAGCGTTGACGTCGACAAGCACTCCCTCGACACCAAGTACTACGAGAAGATCTACGTCAAGACCTCGGGGGGCAAGTTCGTCCTCAATCCCGTTTTGGGGTTCTACAAGTTCTTTCTGAGCCTTCAGGGCAGGGAGCTTCTCCGTCTCGTACGGAACATCTCAACCTTCGTCGGGAGAAAGGACCGCATTGCGGTTTACTTCATTAACACGGACGTTGTTAAAAGCGACCCCTCCTGTGGGGGCTATTACGTCTTCAGGGAAATCTCCACGACCGTTGTTTCCATTGAGCACTCCGGTGATGGCTACATCGGCAGGGTTCCAAAGGCAGCGGACGACAGGATCATAGGTGCCAAAATCCCTCTGCCGTGAGGTTTATAAGTTCCCTTCTTTATCACCTCTGGTGATACGAGTTGAGACGGGGCTTGAGTATAATAACCCTGCTGTTTGCTTTACTGCTCCTCCTGTCCCCACTGGCGTCTGCATATACCTACATGGTTCCCGAGAGGGGCGTAATCTACCAGGTTATGGTCGACAGGTTCTACGATGGCAATCAGAGCAACAACTGGCCGTTCTATGATCCGAGCCACAGGAACTACCGCCTCTACTGGGGCGGCGACCTTGAGGGTCTCATCGAGAAGCTCGACTACATCAAAAGCCTCGGCGTCTCAATGATATGGGTCTCCCCGCTGGACGACAACATCAACAGGATGGCCTCGGGAAGCGCTCCCTACCACGGCTACTGGACGAGGGACTACAGGCGAATAGAGGAGCACTTCGGGGACTGGGGGGACTTCAGGCGTCTGACCGAGGAGGCGAGAAAGAGAGGAATCTGCGTTATAGTTGACTACGTGCCCAACCACTCGAATCCCGCAACTGACGGCGAGTTCGGCTCCCTCTATGACAACGGGACGAAGGTGACCGACTACTACGCCGACGCCAAGAATGCAAAGCTCAACCCCTACACTGGAAGCAGGGAGGCGATATACCACCACAACGGGGATATAACGGAGTGGCGCGGCTTCCAGCTCAAGTACGCGAACCTCTACGGCTTGGCCGACTTCAATCAGCTCAACCCGTGGGTTGACTCGTACCTCACTGAAGGGGCTAGACTCTTCGTCGAGAACGGCGCTTGCGGCTTCAGGATAGATGCAGCTAAGCACATGGACCTCGGCTGGCTTGAAACCTTTTACCTCCGCCTCTACGCGGAGAGGCCGCTCTTCATCTACGGCGAGTACTACGTCCTCTCCACTGACAGAACCGCGGATCTCTACGACTTCTACCGCTACTCCAACGTCTCACCCCTCCTCGGAATTCCCATCCGGAGCGATATGGCGCGCACCTTCGCCTTCCTCGGCAGTCTGAAGGACCTCTCGAAGGAGCTTTCCGCATACTACTCCCTCTTCACCTACCCGAACAAGCAGGTGAACTTCCTCGACAGCCACGATCTGGTCCGCTTCCTCAACATGGCCGACAGGAAGGACAAGGTGGAGCGCTTCCACATGGCCCTCGCTTTGACGATGACGCTCCCGGGAATCCCCGTCATCTACTACGGCGACGAGAGCTACCTCGTGAGCAGGGACGGGAAGGGTGACCCCTACAACAGGCCGATGATGGTCTTTAACAACACCACCGAGGCGGCGCGCATCATTAGAACCCTCTCGGAGCTTAGGAAGACCAACGACGCTTTGGCATTTGGGGACTTCAGGACTGTTTACGCTGACTACTCCACCTGGGCCTTTGAGAGGACCTTTGGAACCCACAGGCTTCTTGTTATCATGAACAAAGGTTCCCCAAGGAACCTCACCCTGAGCCTCGACTGGTCGGACGGGGTTTACCGTGATGTCCTCTACAATGCCGAGATGGCTGTAAAGGATGGGAAGGCCACGCTGACTCTCCAGAAGGACGGCTTCTACGTCTTCCACATCGAGCGCCCGCAGGAGAGGCCGCTCATCGGTTCTCTAACCCCTTACACTGCCCGGCCTGGCCAGGAGGTGCTCATCGGAGGTGCTGGCTTCGGGAATGGTGGGATGGTATTCATCGGTGGCGAGGAAGCGGAAGTGCTCTCCTGGAACTCCACGGCAATACTCGTCCGCGTTCCGGAAGTTGAAACCTATTCCGCATGGGTGAACGTCACGGTCGAAAGCGGGGGGAAGAGAAGCAACCCGGCGAAGCTCCGCTATTACTCGGGGAACGACGTTCCCGCGCTGGTCGTAATCAATGGGACGAACCTGACTGGCCAGCTGTGGATAAGGGGCAACATCTCCGAGCTTTCCGAGCCGAGGCCGCTCCTGAGGTCCTCGAGGGGTTACTACTTCACCGTTGTCCCGCTCCCGAAGGGGACGGCCTTCTCGGTCAGGCTCTACCGCGGTCTGCCTTGGGAAAAGCTCGAACCTCTGAACGTCACCCTCTACGGGGTTGGCAACGGAACGGTCCTCCTGGGGGCCGAACCGGAGGAACCGTCTACCACGACTTCCCCGGAGACTTCGACGGAAGCGCCTCCGGAGAAAGGATCAGAAAACGGGAAGGTTCTCTACGCCCTCTCAGCGGGTTTCGTGGTTTTGGCCCTCTGGGTGGTGTGGAGAAAGATGCGTTAAATCTGCTCCAACAGCTTTTTTCTCTTTTCCTCATACTCCTCCGGGCTTATGGCACCCATATCGTAGAGTTCCTTCAGCTTCTTGAGCTTCTCAAGCGCGTCCTCCTTCGCGGCAGGCTCGTGCTCTATCAGCTCCCCTGCAGGGGCAACGCGGGTCACGAACTCCTTCGGCTTTTCAAGCGTCCACTCCTCGCTCGTCAATCCCTTATGTACCTCTATCGAGACAGGCTCGACCGCTATGGCGTTCAGAGCATCTTTAATGGCGTTTATGGTTGCCCTCGCCTGTTCCTTGTTCATCCAGCCGAGCCTGAGCCTGAACTCGTCTTCCTGCTTGATGACGAAGTCGGAACTCATGATACCGAGCTTTACGGTGATCTTCTCGAGCTTCTGGTAGGGGATGGTCTTTATCTCATACCTTCCGAGTATCTTCTCGTCGAGGTAGATTATCCTCCTGTCCGTCACGATCACCCACTTCGGCTTCTCCAGGCTGACCTTCTTCTTCACGCTGTAGAGCACCTTCTCGTCCGGCTCAAGGACCTTCTCAAGTGCCCTTGGCAGCTCCTCACCTTTTCCGCCCATGTTCCCACCGCTCCCAATTGGTCAGTGTTGTATATTAACCTGCCGGAAGTCTTTAGTACGTCCACCGCTAAATGGGAGGAGGTGTGCAAGATGGAGTTCGAGAAAAAGCCCCTCATAGGGATGGTTCACCTAAAGCCTCTCCCAGGTTCCTACCTCTACGACGGCGACCTTGATGGGATCGTTGAGGCCGCACTGAGGGACGCCAGAACGATTGAAAAAGCCGGCTTCGACGCGGTTATGGTCGAGAACTTTGGAGATATGCCCTTCCCGAAGTACGTTGACAAGACGACCGTTGCGGCTTTCACCGCGGTTGCTAAGGAGATCCGCGACGAGATCAGCCTTCCACTCGGTATAAACGTCCTCCGGAACGACGGCATAGCCGCTTACTCCATAGCCTACGCGGTAAAGGCGGACTTCATACGCGTCAACGTGCTGAGCGGAGTAGCTTACACTGATCAAGGAGTTATAGAGGGCATTGCCCACGAGCTTGCAAGGCTGAGGAAACTCCTCCCGGGCAAAATCAAGGTCTTCGCGGATGTGCACGTCAAGCACGCGGTTCACTTCTTCGACTTCGAGGACGCGGTAAGGGACACGGTTGAGAGGGGTTTGGCAGATGCCGTCGTCGTGAGCGGAAGGGCAACTGGAAAGCCCGTCGATTTGGAAAATCTGACCCTGGCGAAGAGAATCTCACCCGTCCCGGTTCTGGTTGGCTCTGGAACGACCTACGACAACCTTCCCGGGCTGTGGGAGCACGCCGACGGGTTCATAGTCGGCACGTGGATCAAGCGGGACGGAAGGGTCGAAAACGAAGTTTCTTTGGAAAGGGCAAGAAAACTGGTTGATTTGGCGAAAAATCTTCGAGCTTAGGGGTTTTTCGGTTGTTTTAATTCCAATTCGAATTTTCTTTTCCGAAAGTCTTATTACCCAGAAATGCGTAACACTATAG
>JALVWX010000149.1 GCA_027023165.1 Thermococcus sp.
CATCGTGAAGACGATTAGAAAGGCCGTGGAAGGTTCAGGGCTCAGGTTCCACGCGACGACGGAAGTCCCGCGCGGGGACAACGGGATAAACGTCGGCCAGGCCTTCCTTGGAGGGCTTTACCTTGAGGGTTACCTCAGTAGGGAGGATTTGATGCTGTAAGTTATGCGCTTATCCCAAAACAAAATTTGGAGGGGTAAAGATGGGAGAAAAGATAAAGCTCGAACACGGAGCCGGTGGAGAAATAATGGAGGAGCTCTTGAGGGACGTGATTCTCAAAACCCTGACCCTCAAGAGCGCCGGTGGAATTGGACTTGACGCTTTGGACGACGGTGCGACGATACCATTTGGCGACAAGCACATAGTCCTCACAATAGACGGCCACACCGTTAAACCGCTCTTCTTCCCGGGCGGTGACATCGGCCGTTTGGCCGTCAGCGGAACGGTGAACGACCTTGCCGTTATGGGAGCGGAGCCAGTGGCTCTGGCGAACTCGATGATAATTGGAGAAGGCCTCGATATGGAAGTCCTTGAGAGGGTTCTCCGCTCGATGGACGAGACATCGAAAGAAGTCCCAGTTCCGATAGTGACGGGGGATACAAAGGTCGTTGAAGAGCCCATAGAGATGTTTGTGATTACAGCGGGAATAGGCATAGCAGAAAAGCCGATAAGCGATGCAGGGGCCAAGGTTGGGGACATCGTCCTTGTCAGCGGGACGATAGGCGACCACGGGATAGCGCTGATGAGCCACCGCGAGGGCATAGCCTTTGAGACCGAGCTGAAGAGCGATGTCGCGCCTGTATGGGAGGTCGTTAAAGCAGTTGCCGACGAGATAGGCTGGGAGAAGGTTCATGCCATGAAAGACCCGACGAGGGCAGGTCTGAGCAACGCCCTCAACGAGATTGCCCGTAAGAGCAACGTTGGAATCCTTGTGAGAGAAGAGAACATACCCGTAAAGCCCGAGGTAAGGGCCGCGAGCGAGATGCTCGGCATAAGTCCCTACGACGTGGCCAACGAGGGGAAAGTCGTCATGGTGGTAGCGAGGGACTACGCGGAAGACGCCCTGAAGGCCATGAAGAAAACCGAGAAGGGGAAAAACGCCGCAATAATCGGTGAGGTAATAGAAGAATACAGGGGAAAGGTTCTTCTCGAAACCGGAATCGGCGGAAAGCGCTTCATGGAGCCTCCCGCCGGCGACCCGGTTCCGAGGATATGCTGATTTCTTTTTTCTCTTGACAAATTGGGAGAGATAAAGAAAAGCCCTTCAGCGCATCTCGAAGCCTTCCAGTGCCTTTTTCACTTCTTCCACACTCGCCTCGTCTTCCAGCGTTGAGAGGTCACCGAGCCCCTTTCCGCTGGCGAGGGCCTTTAAAACGCGACGCATTATCTTCCCGCTCCTCGTTTTGGGCAGTTTGTTAACGAAGAACACCTCAGCCGGAGTTGATATCGGTCCAAGGGTTTCCCGAACGTAGTCAATGAGTTCTTTCTTTAATCTCTCTGTTGGAGCATAGCCCTCCTTGAGGATTACGAAGGCAACAGGCACTTCACCCTTTATCTCGTCGGGCCTGCCTATCACTGCCGCCTCTGCCACGGCAGGGTGGAGGACTAAAGCGTGTTCTATCTCAGCTGTCCCAATCCTGTGGCCGGAGACGTTTAGAACCTCATCCGCCCTGCCGAATATCCAGAAGTAGCCTTCGTCGTCCTTCATAGCGTAGTCGGCAGGATAGTAAATCCAGATCCCTTCATCAGGTTTGCTGAACCTCTGCCAGTAGGTTCTGATGTAGCGCTCGTCGTCGCCCCAGATGCCGAGGAGCATTCCGGGCCAGGGCTTCTTTATCACGAGGTAGCCACGCTCGTTAGGCTTCGCCGGTGTTCCATCGGCTTTGAAAACGTCGGCATCAACGCCGAGACCCGGGAAGGTG
>JALVWX010000150.1 GCA_027023165.1 Thermococcus sp.
GAAAGAAAAGGGGTCAGTGCTTGTGGTTCTTGTAGTAGTCAAGACCCCAGTAGGCGCCGAAGCGGTAGCCGCCCTCGAACTTGTAGAGAACCGGTATCTCCATACCGAGGACGATTCCTATCGTGTCCTTGCCGTCGTTGAGCGCTATGAGAGATGCTAGGGCACCGGCGAGTGCCGAACCTTCGTTCTCCTTGAAGAGGACCATCTGAACGTTATGCGGCATCTTCGGGTCGTAGCCGTCTATGAGAACAAAGCGCTGCTTCGGATACTCCTGGGCGACCTTCTTGACGGCGTCGGTCATCATGAAGCCGACCGCTATTATTATGTCGTACTTGCCGCTCTTGGCAAGGGTCTGGAGGTTGGTGTAGTAGTCGTTCGGGCTGTTGCTCTGGAGCTGGGTGAGCTTCAGGCCGAAGTCCTTAACAGCCCTCTCCGCACCCATGTAGGCCATATCGTTGAAGCTCAGGTCACCCCTGCCGCCGACGTCGAAGACGATGGCTATGTTCTTGGTGTTCTGCCTCTCGTTGAGGGTCTTGTTGAAGTAGGTCTCGGGCTTGGGTGCAGTGGCGGCCCACTCCTTGGCGTATTTCTCCATCTCGGCGAGGTTCTGGGCCTCCCTGAGCTCCTCTATCTGGTTCTTGGAGGTGGCCTTCGGGACGACGATCTTACCGCTCACTATCTCCTGCTGGAGCTGGTCAACAGCCTGCCATATCCAAGCCGGAACCTGCTGGCGGGTCTTGTTGAGGTAGTCAAGAAGCTGCTGCTCGTTCTGGAATCCAAGGTCCTTAAGCTTCTTCTCCCTCACATCGGGCGGAAGGGAGTCAAACATTGCCTTAACGTCCTGGAGGGTGCTGAGCTTGACGCCGCCCTCCTTGAGACCGAGCTCCACAACGCCTCCCTTGAACTGGTTCTCCTCTGCCTCTTTCACCGCGTTGTACACACCGACGTCAACGCGCTTCATCATGCTCGATATTATAACGCCGGGCTTGATCCAGTCCTGAGCCGAGTCAACGCCTATCGCGAACGGCGGACCCATCTTCTTGTTGTTGGCCTTGAGGTAATCGCCAACGGCCTCAAAGACACCGAGACCGGTTCCACCTGCGACCTGATAGATTACCCATGCGCCCTGCTGGAGCTGTGCCTGAGCCGCTTGTTTGCCCTTCGCCGGATCGCTGAAGGACCCGGTGTACGTGTAGAGGATGTTTATCTTCGTGGGAGCCGGGCTCTTCGTGGCTGTTGAACTGCCCGTTGAATTGCTCCCGTTTATACAGCCGCTGGCCACGACGCTTATGGCTAAAAGGCCGATTAAAAACAGGGTCCACAGTTTTTTCATACCAACACCCCGCAAGTTTTCAAATGTATAATTCCCGTCTAAAATAAATAGTTTGCGGTCGCTGAAGCCCGAAAACCTGGGAAAGAATTTTAACCTCCCTGTAAAAGTTTTTTGTGATGACCATGCTGAAGAGAATAGCTGAACTGGATTCGGGGACCGTTTTAATAACGGGAAACGGAAAGAGACTCGCGAAAATATACCTGAATGCATGGGCAAGACGAGGGATGCGCGTTTTAGCCGAGTACCTGCCGTTCCAAGTGGGGGGAGAGGTATACATCGGTTCGCCTTTTGATAGTGAAGACTTCGACGCCTACCTCATAGTGAATCCCCTGTCAAGGCCGAAAGGTGAAAGGGAGGCCCTCTACGGGTGGCTCTCAAATCACAGGAATACGCTGGTCCTCCTCTACGAGGGCAAGTACATCAAGGACTCTATAACGCGCTACAGAATTAAGGATTTCATCGATTACCTAATCGCATACAAGCGTGAGACCGTCGGCTTCGAGCAGGTTGACGTCATGAGGCTTGAGAACGGACGCGTTGTCGAGAGCAAAACTTACATAAGGCGCTATTGATAGCAGGAC
>JALVWX010000151.1 GCA_027023165.1 Thermococcus sp.
TGTCAAGGCTGCAAACGTGACATGGATACTTAGCTCTACTAATCCGGACTATATTGCGGGTGTGAGTTTTACCTTGGATACAAATGTTACCGGGACAATATACATAAAGCTCTATGATAGCACTGGAGCTCTTGTTGCATACAACACAACCACACTGACCAACAGCACGAGTGGCACTGTAACGTTTGACCCAAATATCCCCTTGACTAAAGTTGCTGAGGTTTATGTAATCTATCAGGGACCGTGATGTAGCTTTTGTTTATTTCTAACGTTTAATTTTTAAGCTTCTCTAATCAGGTCTTTGTAAATCAGGTGGTGCTTAATGACTAAACTTCAGTTTTCCGTTGTTCTATCTTATGTATTCATTACTTTCACTGTTCTAATTCTCATTCTCCACTTTGTCTTCGGTTTTCAGTACGTTGTTATCCTGACGGACTCAATGAAACCCCACATAAACCCCGGCGACTTGGTTGTAACAAAACCCGTTTCCCCCTCGGAGCTCCATGTTGGCGATGTTATACTCTATGAAATTCACATTGGAAACTCAACGTATAGAATAGTCCACAGAATAGTTGCCATTAGGACAGATAACAGTGGGAGAATTTATTTTATAACAAAGGGTGACAACAGGAAGTATACGGATCCTTGGCGCGTCTACCCTGAGCAGGTTATAGGAAAAGTGATTCTGGTCATTCCAAAGGTTGGCATGATATGGTATTACACGCCTCTTATCGTTCTTCTGATATTTCTGTTCATAATAGGGACTATAGCCTATGAGATAGCTCTCATTCTGCTCGAGGAGGAACCGCCCAAACCCAAGTGGTCAAAACCTTCCCTTCTTGCCATCAAAAGGAAAAAGTTGAAAAGGTATTACAGGCGTTAGGCCCACTCCTCCTCTGGAATTGCCTCCTTTTTGGCCGGAATTATGCAGAGGAACTCGAAGGTGTCGCTCAGAGCTTTGTATCCGTGGGGCTCGTTTGGCGGGACGTATAGGAAGTTCCCGGCTTTAACGTGGTGTTCATCCTTTCCGTTGGTTATTATCCCCTCGCCCTTGACGATGAAAATCTCGTGTTCCCAGTCGTGCTGGTGGATCGGAATTTCGGCTCCTTTCTCCATGACAAAATAGCGCATGGCGAAGTTCTTGGCTCCAAGCTTTGGAGAAACGAGCCACCTGATGGTTACGCCCTCAAATCCGGTGTCCTTCTCCGGAACCTCTTTGTAATGTCCCACGAACATACTACCACCGTCGGTTCTTAATGGGTTTTGTATTTAAACCTTCATACTTTTAAGGTAGACATAGAGTTTCAAGGGGTGGTTGTATGAAGCGCCTGCTTGGAATCGTTCTGGTACTCGTTGTCCTGGCCGGTGGGTGCATAGGCTCAACCCAGACATCGAGCACATCAAACGGACAGACGTCCACCACAACAACCGGGATTAATTTCTCCAAGTATCCTACGGGGAAAGTAATTGGAAGCTGGTGGAAGCTCTTTAACGAGACCTTCTACGTCAGCGAGGGCTATGAAAGTCTGGTCAAGCACTACTTCCCGGGGGCAAAGGTTAAGCCGTTCTCCGAGTTTAAGGGAAGCGGTATAGTTGTCCTCTCGCCGGAGGACGAGGTTAAGTCAAAGGTGCTCTTTGGGAAACCGGTTCAGGTTCAGGAGCTTGAACCGTTCGGTTACATAGCCTACAAGTACGGAACACACCTTCCCGGGCCGTGGCTGGGAGTAATAGCGATAATGGACTCGGACAGGGGCCCCGTCATGGTCGTAAGCGGAACCAGTAAGGCCGGTGTTGGAGCTTCCCTCTACTTCCTCAGGGGACTCAAGGACGGAAAGCTCAGCGTTGACCCGAATTCCGTCGTCCGCTCGGGTTCCTTTGAGGGAATCGTTCTGAAGGAAATAGGCGACGTCAA
>JALVWX010000152.1 GCA_027023165.1 Thermococcus sp.
TGTCCTCGTGCCCGTGTTCTCTCGCCAGGTCCCAGACGATGTCCTTTATCTTCTTGGTTGGATTCAGCGCGTTCATCGCGTACTGGGGGATTATGGAAAGCTCGGTGTAGCGGATTTTCCTCGCTTCCTCCTTGCTCAACCCCATCAGGTCTTTCCCCTTGAAGAGGGCCTTTCCGCCGGCGTGGAACATGGGCGGCTTTCTGAGGATGAGCGAGTGGACGAGCGTTGATTTTCCACACCCGCTCTCGCCGGCTATTCCGAAGACTTCTCCTTCCCTGACGTCGAAGCTCACCCCATCGACGGCCTTGACAGGCCCCCTGGGCGTTCTGTAGTAGATTTTGAGGTCCCTGACTTCGAGGAGGCTCATTCTCCACCCCTCCTGAGGCGCGGGTTGAACACCTCTTCCATGCCTATGTTGATGAAGAACAATGCCGTGATGATGAGGGTGATTATCAGCCCTGGCGGTATGAACCACCACCACCATCCAAACTGGAGGGCGTTGTAGGCTATGGCCTTCTGGAGTATGTTTCCGAGGGAAACCATGGTCGTTGGCCCCAGGCCGATGAAGTCGAGGGTGGCACTCGCCAGTATCGCCCCGCTGAACTGGAGGATGGCCGCCATGAAGATGTAGGAAATCATGTTGGGCATTATCTCGCCGAAGATTATCCTCAGGTCGCCCAGTCCGGCGAGTCTGGCAAGGTTGACGAACTCCCTGTTCTTGAGCGACAGCGTTTGAGAGCGGACGGCCCTCGCTACCCAAGGCCAGCCGGTGAGACCTATGATGAGCGCCTGTATCCCCGGCGTCCTCGCGGACAGATAAGCCGCCACGAGGATGAGGAGCACTATCGAGGGAATGACTAGCATTATGTTGGTCAGCATCATCAGGGTCTCATCCGTCCAGCCGCCCTTGTAGCCGGCCACGAAGCCCACTGTAACACCCACCAGCGTCCCTATCACCGCCGCGAGGAAGGCTATCCAGAGGCTCGTCCTGAGGCCGTAAACCAAGCGGGCGTAGAGGTCCTGGCCGTGGATGTTGGTTCCGAGGATGTGGAGAACCTCAACTTCCTTGCCCGTGTAGGTCGTTATGACCTCCCTCGTCATTGGGGGAAGGGTCTTGCCGCCGTAGGAGGCAAGCTCAACCTTACCGACCTTCTCGTAGTAGAGGCCATCCCAGTGGAAGGGCGAGAACAACGGCCCGATGAGCGCGAATATCACGAAGAACGTCAGCAGGCCGAAGCCGAACTGGAACTTCCCGTTCCTGAACGCTATCCTGAGTGTTTTAGCTGCGCCCATCCTCATCCCTCCGTGTAGCTGGCCCTGACGCGCGGGTCTATGAAGGCGTAGATCAGGTCTATGGCGAAGTTGGCCGCTAAGACGGACACAACCACAACGAGGAAAGCCCCCTGGAGGAGGAAGTAGTCCTGACTGAGGGCGGCGTTCATAATGAGAACACCGATTCCCGGGTAGTTGAATACTATCTCCGTCGCTATTGCCCCGGCCACCATCATACCGAGCTGAAGTGCCAGGCCGGTTATCTGGGGGAGAATCGCGTTCCTGTAGGCGTGCTTGGTCATGAGCTTCTCGCTTCCGCCGAGGGCTTCTAAATAGCGGACGTAGTCCGCCTCAAGCTCGTAGATTATCATGTTGCGCATTCCTATTGCCCAGCTACCGATCATGACTATGAACAGGCTCAGGAAGGGAAGAATCCAGTGCTCTAAGAAGCTCGATATGAACTCCCACGAAAAGCTGGGCACCAGGTCCGGCGCGTAGGCGCCTGAATAGGGAAGCCAGCCGAGTTTAACCCCGACCACGTAAACGAGTATCATCGCGAACCAGAAGTAGGGCATGCTCGCGAGGAAGTAGAAGACCGGCATGGTGTATCTGACGTACTTCTTA
>JALVWX010000153.1 GCA_027023165.1 Thermococcus sp.
ACGACGAGACCGTCAAGGCTGCCCTTGAGAGCGCTGGAATCAGCCTTGAGTGAGGGGGTTCCCCTCCAACTTACTTTCCGTCTCTTCTCGGTGGTTGATATGAAAACGGCACTCGTTACGGGTTCAACGGGCGGAGTCGGGCGGCTTCTCGTTAAGGGCCTGATAGAAAGGGGCTACTGTGTCGTTGGCGTGGGTAGGAGGAAACCGCCGGAGGAACTGAGCTCCCTCGATGGGTTCCGTTACGTAACCGCGGATCTCGGTGAGAGGGGTGCCCCCAGATACATAGCGGATTCTCTTCGCAGGATGAACGTCACCCGGCTGGATCTTCTCATAAACAACGCGGGGTACGCGATAAGAAAACCCCTGCTTGAGCATACAGATGAGGATCTTGAGAACCTTTTCAAGGTAGACACCCTGGTACCGATAGAACTCACCCGTGAGCTTCTACCCTTTCTTGGAGAGGGTTCGACCGTTGTTTTTGTGATAAGCGGGGTTGCCTTCGTGAACGTTCCTGAACTGCCCTCTTACTGTGCTGCCAAAGGCGCGCTCCACTACCTGACCGTCAACCTCGAGTGGGAGCTTGGGGAGAGGGGAGTTCGGGTCATGAGGGTCTATCCAAAGCAGGTAAGAACTGACTTCTGGAGGGGGAGGATTCCCAAAGGCTCAATAGAGCCAGATGACGTTGTGGATGCCGTGTTAAGGGGGCTCGCGAAGGAGAAGAGGGAAGTTTTCGTGCCCGGTTATCTGAAGATCCTCAAGTACCTCCCCAACTGGCCCGTTTTCACGTATCGCTTCCGGTATTAGGTGGGTTTATTAAGTCATGGGCCAAACTCTGTGGGGGTGAACCTGATGCAACTCCATGCGGTCATCTGGGAGGAAGAGGGGATTTACGTCATCCGTGAGGTTTTTACTGGAGTAACCACTCAAGGAGAAACGATAGAGGAAGCTATTGAGAACTTGAAGGAGGCTCTTGAGCTTTATCTTGAGGAGTTTCCTGAACTGAGAGAGCAGCTTGAGAAAGTAAAGTTCGTGGGCGATTTCAATGTCGAGGTTGCCAAGGCTCTCGGGTGAGAGGGTCGTTAAGTTACTTACCAAAAAGTTCGGTTTTGAAGTGTCCCGTCAAAGGGGTAGTCATGTGGTGCTTGTTAAATACGTAAACGGCAGAAAAATTGGAACAGTAGTCCCACTTCACAAAGAGTTAAAAGCTGGCACGTTGATGGGAGTTCTAAGACTCGCCCAAATAAGCAAGGAGGACTTCATCAAAGCGTTAGAAGACCCTTAGGTGATGCTCATGGCAAGGGATGAAGTTAGGAGAATCCTTCCGGCAGATATAAAGCGGGAAGTGTTGATTAAAGACGAGAAAGCTGAGACCAACCCGAAGTGGGGCTTTCCGCCGGAGAAGAGACCGATTGAGATGCACATGCAGTTTGGTATAATAAACCTCGACAAACCGCCGGGACCCACGAGTCATGAAGTTGTTGCGTGGATTAAGAAGCTCTTCAATCTGAGCAAGGCCGGCCACGGTGGAACCCTTGATCCCAAGGTCAGTGGTGTTTTGCCGGTTGCTCTGGAGAGGGCCACCAGAGTTGTTCAGGCACTTTTGCCAGCAGGAAAGGAGTACGTTGCTTTGATGCACCTCCACGGCGACGTCCCCGAGGACAAAATTTTGGCAGTTATGAGGGAGTTCCAGGGAGAGATTATCCAGAGACCACCGCTGAGGAGCGCGGTTAAAAGAAGGTTGAGGACGAGGAAGGTCTACTACATTGACGTTCTTGAGATAGATGGCAGGGACGTTTTGTTCAGGGTGGGTGTCGAGGCAGGAACCTACATTCGTTCGCTCATTCACCACATAGGTTTAGCCCTGGGCGTTGGCGCCCACATGGCCGAGCTCAGG
>JALVWX010000154.1:0-834 GCA_027023165.1 Thermococcus sp.
ATATTTATCGAAGACAATCCTTGCTCCACAAAAGTGCCAAAGAGTTGCTGAGAAAGGCTCAGGCTGGAGAGTTCACGCTTCATGAACCCTTAATAGCGCTTGTAGAAACTTCGACCGTGCTGTGGAGGCTTTCAAAGAGTGAGAGAATAGCCGATATAGGCGTTGAATTCTTGGAAACTTACTCACTATTTTACTCTGACGCTTATCTTCTCGGGATGCCATTAGAATAGGAAGAGCCACAGGGGCTAGGCTTCGACGTCCTTTTCCGGGCCTGCGCAAAGAAGGCAAACGCCAAGCTAATCACCGACGACAAAAAGATGTACGAGAAAGCGGTAAAAGCTGGGATAGAAGTCGAACTGCTCAAGAAGCTTTCATCTCCATGAGCCTTCTGTAGAGTTCTTCTACCTTCTCACTAACTTCCTCAGGCGGGAAGCCGGCCTTCACAGCCAACCAGATGGCCCCTCCAGCACCAACTCCTTCCTTGACGTAGCCCTTCTCGTAGTCCCTCAACCCTTTGAACTCGCTCTTCGAGAAGTCCAGATCGGCCGCGTAGGTTATTATTCCTATCTCCTTGGCCGTATCCAGGAAGGTCGCGCTCCTATCGTTGATCACCCACTTTGTTGTGGCTATCATAAAGCGACTCAAATCTTCACCAAGGGCCTTAAGCAGAGCTGAAACGGCCAGCATCTGCGTTCCGCCAGCGAGGACGATGTTTTTCCTGAAACCCAAAGCCAGGCCTATGACCGTTGCCATCATCGGGTCGCCGAACTGCCTCAGAGCCTCGAGTGGATTGTCCTTCAGCTGGCCCTTTTCAATGCCGGCCCTCTTGAAAGC
>JALVWX010000154.1:844-1889 GCA_027023165.1 Thermococcus sp.
ATCTTGTTGAGTTCCTCACCGAAGAGCTTGGCGCGCTTTATTATCTCGCCGAACTCCGGTAAGGCCGGCTCCTTTCTGAAGTCCCGTCCAACGGCATCGCTTATGTGGACGTGCGGAACGAGGGGCGCTAAATAAGTCCCCCCGCGAACCACGAGGACGGGGAAGTTCGCCAGTTCTTTAGCCGCCTTGGTGATTATAGCCGGAGTTGGATGACCCTCGGGCGTTACTGGAATAACGTCTATCGTCAGGGGCTTCTCGTGGAAGAGGTATTCGGCATCGGCAACGGGTGTTAGCTTCGTAAGCTCGGGCGTTGCTCCGGCCACGCTTATTCCCGGAACTGTGCTTATCTCGGTGTTTCCCAGAACGAGAAGGAAAAGGCTCTCCATTCCGACCACCGCTGGAGGTTTTATCCAAGGCTTTATATGGTCTTCGGCCAACGTTCCCTGGTGAGAAAATGGGGAAGGCCTTAATGGTTCAGGGGACTTCATCTGGCGCCGGCAAATCCCTCCTCGTCACTGCATTATGCAGGATTTTCTCCAACCTCGGCTACGACGTCGTTCCCTTCAAGAGCCAGAACATGAGCCTTAATTCAGCGCCGAGTATCGAAGGCGGTGAGATAAGTCGCGCCCAGTACCTTCAGGCGATAGCCTGCAGAAAGAAGCCGAGCGTGAAGTTCAACCCAATCCTCCTCAAGCCAGAAGGAGAGATGAGGAGCCAGGTCGTCTTCATGGGAAAGCCCATAGGTAGTGTCTCAGCCAGAGACTACATGCTCTCGCGGAAGGAAGAGCTTTTTCGAAAGGCAATGAGGGTCCTCGACGAGCTGAAGGAGAGGCACGACCTCGTTTTAATCGAAGGCGCCGGCAGTCCGGTGGAGATTAACCTGAAGGACTACGATATAGCCAACATGCGTGTGGCAAAGCATGCAAACGCGAAAGTAATTCTCGTTACTGACATTGACAGAGGGGGCAGTTTCGCCTCGATAGTCGGCACGATGGAGCTTTTGAGTGAGGAGGAGCGGGAACTCGTGATGGGCTTCGTCTTCAAC
>JALVWX010000155.1 GCA_027023165.1 Thermococcus sp.
GAGTGATTCATATGAAACGCCTTCTGGCGCTTCTCGCTTTTCTGCTTCTCCTGGGCTACGTTTCCGCTTGCTACGTTTCCGCTTTAACGCCTCAAGAGGCAATGATGGAAGCCCTTAAAACAGGTAACTACTCCCTCGTTGAGCCGTATCTCGGGGACGACATGAAGAAGCTCTTTACCGAGAGAGTGTTCAATGGCATCAGAAGTGAACTTGTGAAGGAATACGGGCCGATTAGGGGCTACAAGCTCGAGAAAACTGAGGAGAAAGGTGAATATCAAATCTACTACTACCGTGTTATAGCCGAGAAAGGCAACTACACCGTGAGCGTCACGGTAAAAGATGGGAAAGTCGAAGGCTTCCATTTCGCCCCGGGTTTTAGTCCGGGAAAAGCGGTCTATCCGCTCCTCGGAGGACTGCTGGGTTTACTCCTAATCTGGGCGTACCTAAGGAGGTTCCATGCCGGGGAGCTTATCCTCGGAGCGTTCCTGATAATTCCCGTACTCGTGGTTCAACCCCCGATACAGATGATTCCGGGCTACCTTGGTATAACCAATCCCGTCGTTCTCTCCCTCTGGGGCGGTTTAATAGCGGGCCTCGTCCAGGAACCGCTGAAGTACTACTTCTCCAGGGACAAAACCCTCGGAAAAGCGGCCTACGTAGGCGTTGGCTTTGGACTCGGCGAGGCCATTTACGTGGCAATTATCTCGGCCATCGCTGGAGGTTCCCTTCTGGGTCTTGTAGAGAGAACCCTTGCGCTACTCTTCCATACGTCCACAACGGTTCTCTTTGCGTACTCTTACAGAAACGGCTGGGGAAGAAAGGCCCTGTTAACAATGGTTCTCGTCCACTGGGTCGTTGACAGCATGGCCTCCTACTGGCACGTGGCCCAATCGAGATTCCTCCTCTTGGCAGGCTATGGGATTATGCTTGGAATCTCATTGACAGTCCTTCCAAGACTCCTCCCCCTGGCAAAGGCCGAGAGCGAAGAGCCTTCAGTGAAGTGGTGAAGTTTTTATTTTCCACCCTGTATTCACGTGGAGGTAAGGGGATTGCTCGGGAATCCGAAGGAAAGGGCACTGAAAAAGCTCAGAAAGGAACTCCGCTCCGGCCTCTACTCATACCTGGTTCTCTCCCTCCTGGAGAGGGAGGGTGAACTGCACGGCTACGCGATAAGGAAAAAGCTAAGCGAGGTGAGTGATGGCAAACTCGTCCCGAGCGAGGGGGCACTCTACGATATCCTCAAGAGCCTGAAGAAGTACAAACTCGTCGAGGACTTCTGGGTGGAAGTCAACGGCAGGCCGAGGAAGTACTACCGCCTGACCGACCTCGGAAGGGAAATCTTGAACGAGCTGAGAGATGAAATCAGGGAGGCTGTTCTGGTCATCGAGAAGGTGAGTGGGGGTGAGTAAGATGGACTGGTTGGAGGTGTTTATTTCGCTTACACTGCTGTTTGCAGGGATTATAACCCTCGCCTTCAGGAATAGGCGTCAGTATTTTATCGGTTTCCGCGTTGGCTACACCTATATGTCAGATAAGGCCTGGAGAAAGGCCAACACCTTTGCAGGATTGTATATGGTCTTCTTTTCGCTCTTCCTCCTCCTGTTGGCCCTTGTTGGAGTTCCCGTTAACCAGTTCGTCCTGGTTATGATAGCCGGCATTATTTTCCTTATCTTTGCGGGAACCTTTGTGGCCAGGAGAGCCTATGAGGAAGAAGACATTTCAACCGAAGCGCCTGAGAAACCGGGTGAATGGCTTGAAGTCGACGTAACGCCTTACATCACGGCCCAACTTTCGGCTCTGGCTCTTTACCTTCTCCTCGTTGCGTTCCTCTGGGACAAGTTGCCAGAAAAGGTCGCCATACACTTCGACTGGTCCGGAAAGCCGGACAACTTCGCCTCAAAGACTGTGGGTGTTCTCCTCTTTCCGCTTATCGTTCAACCCCTCTTCATCGGCATGACCTATTTCCTGAAGGAACCAGCCTTCGCGCCCCTCCTGAAGTTCAGCAGAGTGGGATGGAGGAGGACCGCGGAGTTCTTCACAATAATGGCGGTTGGAATAGTGGTAATCGACACTGTAGGCCTTCTATACAATGCCGGCTTCGTCTCGAGCGACTGGATAAGCTACTCGGTTTGGGGTTTATTGGCCATTGCATTCCTAGGAACGTACAGGATTTTCACGGTGAAGGGGAATGAGAGGGTATGAGCTCCTCAGAATCCTCTGGGCGGTCTTCCTCGGGGCCTTTCTTATAATAGCTGGCCTGCTAACGTTTAAAGCGGGGGACGAGCCGGGAATTGGCTTCAGAATAGGCTACACATACCTGTCGGAGCGCACGAGGAGAAAGGCCAACCGCGTTTCCGGAATCGGGACGATAATAACGGGCCTCCTCCTTGTAGTCCTCTCACCATTTCTTCCAATGACGTGGCTGATGTTCCTCATGCTTGCCTGCCTTGGAACGACGGTGCTCTTTGCATATCTGGTTTCAAAGCGCGAGTACGAGCTGGAGGAGCTCTCGAAGGAAGCCCCTGAAAAGCCTGGAAGGAGTATAGAGCCTCCACGGGTTGGAAAATACATCGCCCTCCAATCAATATTTGTGAGCCTCTCTTTCGCCTTAATCCTCACGGGAGAACTCCAGGGGGATTCCGGATTTGTCCTCATCGCCCTCATCCAGCTCTTCCTCCTCGCGCTGACCCTTCTCACATCCCGGCCCATCGTCTTCCAGCTGGCGCCGAAGTTCAGGGGAAAGATGGCGCTCGGCTTTGCAAGGGCCATGACTGTTGTCTCGGCGATGATAACGCTCCAGCTGGCAGTTGTTGCTTTAAAGCCAAACGCGAGTCCGCTCGTTGGAATCCTTCTGCTCCTCGCTTCCCTTGGGGCGGTATTCTATGCGGCCTTCATCGCTTTAACTAGCGCCTACGAGGAGGGCTACTATTAGCTCTCAAGCGCCTTCACGAGTTCTTTTTTATCGGGCTTTTCGATTATTCCCATCTCGACCGCGTGCTTCAGAATGTACTCCGGGAACTCCCCTTCAAAAAACGCCCTTACTCCCCTCCCCGGAATATAGAATGCATAGATGCGCACGTTCTCATTGCCACACTTTCCCCGAGCGACCATGAAGCCCTTCTCCGCGTTGACCCGAATCACTTCCCAGGAGAAGACCTCGGCGAGGCCGAAGAACGCCTCGAAGAGTTTGACCCTCGCGTCCTTCAGGGCCTTGTTGACGGCCTGCCTTGAAATCCCGAGGGTCTCTGCTATCTCGACCTCGCGCATGCCTTTGGCTTTCATTAACCACACCCTCTCCATGCCCTCAGGGAGTCTGAGCATTGGAGGCACCCCAATCGCCTTCTTGGAGCTTATCCTTCCGGTTCTGGCCCCCTCCAATGAGAACCGACGAGAGTTTATTTAAAACCTCCTCCTCGTCACCGAAGGGGCTGACCAGGTAAACGCCGTCGTCGGTAACGAGGAGCACTCCGGAAGGCCGGCTATCATCATCGGCGTACATGAGGGCGATGAGAACTCCAATCCCCCCAAAGTAGAGCGCGTATTCTGGGTTGAGGTGGTAGAAGAACGCGGCCAGCAGAAGCGCGGTTGCCAAAATGCAGAGGGACGTAAAAATCCTGTCCCCAACGGGAACGGATTCCCGTATAAAAGCCACAAGCCCCCAGAATATCCAGTTGCCCCAGAGGTACGGCCCGGGTGGAGCGTCCATGAGAAGGCCGAGGATGCCAACAGCAAGCCACAGGAAGAGCCACAGATAGGCGTCCTTCATGTAGCGGACCAGGCGAAGCCTTCCAGCCGAGGATACGTTGATGACCTCCCTGATCTTCCCAACGGGAATCCTTCTCCGGAGAAAGGCCTTCGGCCATCCCCACTCGAGGATTAACGCGTTTTCCTCAAACCTAACCGGCCTCGGCCACAGGAGGGGGAGCGAGACCCAGAATACAATCCCAGAAAGGTCCCAGAAGGCATCAATCCCCGTCAGTATGTAGAGGACGGTCAGCAGGGCAATGGATGTAAGAACGAGCGAAGATGTGTAAGACCACTTCACCCTAACTGCCATTCCCACCACCTGCGTAAACGTTCCCAGGTGCTTCCAGCGACCAGCCCCCGTTCTCGACCTTCACCCCGCTTCCAAATGCTATGGGAAGCGAGAGCCAGAAGAGAAGCCCCATGAGAAGCCCGCAGTATTCCCAGTTCAGGAGGATCGATGAGAGGGCCAAAACCCCTATGAGGGCCGCAAGGACGGTGTTCACCCGGCCGGCTACAACGCGGGGCATGGGCATCCCTCTGTCAATCTTTGTAAGTTGACAAAATATTTAAGCCTTTCGATAGCCTTAAATTACCCGGCTCACTCTTTCCTGTGGTGATGCCATGTCCCTGGAGGAACTCTACCGCTACATAAACTGGAGAATGGACCCCAGAGATGATAGAGCCAGGGAGAGGTTCGATGGGATAGGGAAGTTCTTCGAATCGCTCCGCTGGCTCCCCAGAAACGGCAGGGTTCTCGACCTCTGTGCGGGAACCGGTATAGCAGGAGTTGCCCTTTCAAAGGCGACCGACGCAAAACTTTTGACGGTACTCGATGCCAGGAAAGATGACCTCGAACTCGCCCGCGAGTGGCTCAAAATTGCAGGCATAAACCCGGAACTCCGGACGGTCCAGGGGGACGCGAGGGAAGCTGCCAAACTCGTAGGTGAGCACGATGTGGCGGTTCTCTGGGGCCATACCATGCCGCACTTCGACCCCTTTGATGCCGTGAGGCTTTTTGCAAACGTTGCTCTGGTTCTGAGCGACAACGGGGTTTTCATGATAGAGGACATGGACAGGGTCTACTGGATACTCTACAGGGCTGGCTACCGGGAGTTCCTCGTAGAAGGACGCAGGGAGAACTACACCATCGCCTCAATGCACGAGGGTTACAGCTTCGAGAGGGGCACGTTCAAGAGGGGCTACTACGTCCTCCCGGGCTTCAAAAAGATAAGCGGCATTGACGTTCACTACTGGGACATAGCGACGCAGCTGGCCATTGGAAGCGTCTTCTTCGAGGAATACGGCGTCATAAGGCGGGAGGAACACGGAAGGAACTGGGTTGGGGACGTGCTCTACTTCATGAGGCCAAGAAAGAACACAGCAAGGGAAATCACGACCCCTGGAGGGGATGCGTCTTAACGTCCAGAACAACGTGGGTGGAGCAGTTGCCGGCCACGATGACCAGGTACGCATCATCCGTGGTGTTAAGATCCAGGTGCACCTTCCGGACGTTGAACCACGTCATAATCGGGTGATCCATGTCGAAGTCCCCGAAGCGGTTCGGATTCGGGGGAACGAGATAGAGGGTAAACGAGCAGTTGCCCTCTGCGTATCCCGTAACTGCGTGCCTGGCGGGGATGAACTCCGCGGCAATGCCCCCAGGCTGGAGGGTGATTTCATCGCGAATGTGGGTGGAGGAACCCGTTGAGAAACTGGCAACTATCCCTCCGATTAAAACCGCGGCAAGGGCTACGATTACAGCACCCTTCCTCATAATTTAGCCCCCATAAAAGTTGGGGAAAGAGCTTAAAACGTTTTCAGTTTCAGGGCGAGTAATACTCCGGCCTCCTGTCTTTAAAGACGTCGTTCATCTCGTTGAGCCTCTTGTTCCTCGCGAGGGAGAGGTCGACCTCCACAACCCCAACCTCCTCCTCATCCTCGCTTCCCATCGCAAGGACTTCCGCCCCAGGTGAGGCTATAGTGCTCTTGCCTATGAACCTCAGGCCGAACTCCTCTCCAACCCTGTTGGCGGTTATCGTGTAAACCCTGTTCTCCAGTGCTCGTATCGGCATCGCCCTCGGCGCGTAGGGCATGACCAGGTTACTCGGGTGGGCTATGATATCGGCACCCTTGAGTGCCAAGGTTCTCGCGCTCTCCGGGAAGAACCAGTCGAAGCATATCATCACGCCGACCTTCGCGATGCCTATGTTGAAGACGCGGAAGCCGAGGTCGCCGGGCTCGAAGAAGAGCTTCTCCCTGTAGAAGAGATGGACCTTGCGGTACTTTCCGATGTAGCCGCTCCCGATGGGCCCTGTTATGACGGCGGAGTTGTAGAGCCTCCCCTTCTCGTCCTTCTCTGCCGTTCCGGCCACTATAAAAACGTCCAGCTCCCTCGACAGCTCCATGAGGAACTGCGTCGTCGGGCCGTCGGGAATCTGTCCAGCGACGCTCTCGACCTCCTCCTTACTTCTGAAGTTGTAACCGGTGTCGAAAAGCTCCGGGAGGACGATGAGCTTTGCGCCTTTGTCGGCCGCTATGCGGATCAGCTCCTCGGCCCTGGAGTAGTTGACCTCAGGCTCGAGGAAGACCGACCTCATCTGAACGTAGGCAACCTTCATGATACCACCGAATGGATTTGATCCAAGGGCAGATAAGGTTAGCGGAAGAGGGATGGGGAGAGAAACACATGAGAAAAGGAGATTTTTTATTTTCAACGGCCATTTCGGGATTAAAACTCAAATTGCGATAGTATCGAAAACGCAACAGCGGATTAATCCCTTCAAAACATCAATTCCAGGTATGAAGAGCCTGAATATACTGCAAAAATCTCGAGGATGAAACCGAAGCTTCAGCGCCCTTTTCACCACCCACGGCCATTCATGCACCTTTTTCACCGTTGGGAAGGAAAGAAACTTCCCCTACGGAAAAGCTTAAAAAGAGACCTCCCGAGCTAAGGCTGGAGAGAAATTCAGGGGTGATGATCATGAAGAGGCGCCCGAGGAAGTGGAAGAAGAAGGGAAGGATGAGGTGGAAGTGGATTAAGAAGAGGATCAGGAGGCTCAAGAGGCAGCGCAGGAAGGAGCGCGGTCTGATCTGATGCTCCTCCCTTTCCACCGTTTCTTCCGGTGGTTACATGGACTTTTTTGACGAGTTTGAGAGGCTCTCCCTAGAGCTGGAGACCCCCCGCGGGAGAACCCTTCTCATAGCTGATCCACACATCGGCTTCGAGCTGTCAAGGGGGCTGAGACTGAGAACCCGCTTTGAGGAGAGGCTGGCGGAGTTCATAGCCGGAAAAGACCCCGACCTGCTCGTCATTCTCGGCGACGTGAAGGAGCCGATAGGGCTGAGCTTCACGGTCAAAAGGCTCCTTATGGGCTTTTTCTCGAACCTCAGAGAAATCCCGACGGTGATAACCAAGGGCAACCACGATGGAAGGATTGAGGAAGTTGCCAAGCGCTTCTCGAACGTCGAAGTGCGGGAGTATTTTCTAATCGACGGTCAGCTCTTCCTCCACGGCCATACGAAGTTGCCGGGGGTGGACTTTGAGGAGGCCTTCCTTGGCCACGCTCATCCGGCCTACACGCTCAAATCCGGCGGGGTTGCAAAAAAGGTGAAGGTTTTCGTTAGAACCGGAAAGTTCCTCGTCCTGCCGACGGTGAACCCATACATAGAGGGCTTCGACGTCAGGGAGGGGCTGAAGCTCGTCCCGTTTCTGAGGAACGCGAAAAAAGCCGAGCTGTTCCTTCCCGAGGGGATTTACATCGGAGCCATTGACGTTTGAACCATCAACTTTAAGTTGTTGACCACCTAGTATACAGGGGTATCCATGAAGGTAATAGTTGTGGGTGCCGGGAGAGTTGGGAGGCGAGTTGCGAAGCACTTATCCAAAAGGCACGATGTAACTGTCGTTGACATAAATGGAAGGCTCGTTGATGAGCTTCAGTATTCCCTTGACGTTCTTGCGGTTGAGGGGGACGCAACCCTGCCCGATACCCTTGAAGAGGCCGGCGTTTATAATGCCGACTACGTGATAGCCACAACCAACAACGATAACGTCAACATCGTTGTCTGCTCACTCGCAAAAACCCTATCGAACCCCAGGACAATTGCAAGGGTCAAAAACATGGAATATCTGCGCGTTTGGGGGCGCGGGAGGGAGGCCCTTGGCGTTGACACGATGGTGTGCGCCGTTCCCCTCGTTGCCCGGAGCATAATAAACGTTGTCGAGTATCCCCAGATACGGTTTCTGAGGAAACTGTACGGAGAGCTCTACGTTGGGGACGTTCTTTCGGCCCCGGAAACCCTCTGGAGTGTCGAGATAAAGGGGAGAACACTCGTAATAGGAACCCTTGACGAGATAAGGAAAACGTACAGAGCCCAGAGGCCACAAAATGTCCTCATAATGGGGGGAAGTGAAACGGGAATTTTCTTGGCTGAAATGCTTTCCGAGAAGGGCTACAACGTAAAACTTGTTGAGAGGGACGAGAAAAGAGCTGAATACGCTTCAAAAAAGCTCGATTCTGTCCTTGTGATTCAGGGAGATGTATTTGACCAGAATCTCTGGCGCGGGGAAGAACTGAACCGGGCGGATTTGGGAATCGCATGTCTCGGAGAAGACAGCCACAACCTCCTCGCGAGCCTCATCGCGGTGAAGTCCGGGGTCAAAAGGGTGTTTTCCATAGTCCACGAACAGTACTTCAGCGATATTTTTGAGAAAAACGGTATCTTCGTTGTCAGTCCCGAGATAGAGACCGCTGAAAGAATAGTTCTGGCCATTAAAGG
>JALVWX010000156.1:0-30436 GCA_027023165.1 Thermococcus sp.
GAAAGTGGGGAAACGTAGTTTCCTAGGTTTTTAAAGAAAAGCAGGGGTTGCGGGGTGAAACCCCGCTTCGGGGGTTTGAGAGTACAGGAAACTTTTCTAGCGAAAAGTTTCATCAAAGTCTGTGGTTCCTCTTAAGCTACCTGCTTGAGAGGGATTCCATCGAAACGCCGGAGTGAATTTGAATTCCACCCTTTGCTAATTCTCGTTTTAAGTAGAGTTCAATTTTAACCGAGGCCCAGAGGGTGTCAACGGAAAGGAACTCCCTAAAAAGGGTAATAATGGAAGAATTCAACTTGAAATCTTGTCAGCTGAATAAAACGGGAATCATCTCCACTTTAGCATCCTAAAAACAGTCAACAACTTTCCGCCATCCGTAAGGACGCTTGAACGAAAGTGAAAGCGACGCTTGCGCAAGCAAACTTTGCAAAGCAAAGTTTGATCGAAGAGTAAGCTTCCACAAAAATGCCAGAATGGGTTCGTATGTCTTTCTCAAGATTGAAGCTCAAAGCGGGTTTGAACTTGAAAAAACAAGCTAAAACAGGGTCCAACTTCTTTCAACGCCCGAAGGGCGTTATTCTCACGGTAAAACGCTCCAGAACCAGCAGATGAACAAACGTGAGCATCTTAGATGGATTTCTCAATTTCTCTCAATCTTGTTTCAAGAATCGCCCGCCGCAAGGGACGCTCCGGAATCTGATAAACCCCCCGTTTCGGTTTTATCAGAAAACCTCCATCAACGAGGTTCTTTAGAATCTCCTTTGCCCTTCTCTTGGAGATTCCCAGGATTGAGGTTATCTCAGTGATAATCTCCTCAGTCGTCACACCATACGAGGGTCCCTTGGCAACCTTTTTCAAGGCGATTATATACGCGGGGGACCGGTATATTCGGATAAAATCGCCCAGATCCTTCTTCCAGAGCCTGACAGCATGATGAAGAGCCGTCCTCAGTGCTTCCCCATGAGAATTTCCCTTAGTTCTTAATTTGCCATAATATGCCAAAAACCCCGGGACGTTTGAGAGCTCACGGGCCGCCTCATAAAGCCCCTCTTCATGAGCATCGGGAAGGCCCTTTCTCAGGTATTCAACGCTCTCCTCAACCGTCCATCTGGTGATGTGAATTTTCTCAACATACCTCGCGAAGAACGGCCTGTCCCCTGAAGGGTTTATGATCCTCTCCAACAATCCCGGCATCGAGCCCGACAAGATTACTGTAACGTTCTCTAAGCCGTCTGAAATCGTTTGGAGCATACCGAGCATGTTCAAAGGTGTAAACCTGGGAAGAACTTGTGCCTCGTCAAACACAACAACCGTCTTCTTTCCCGACCTGTTCAGGTGCCTAAGGAGGTTCAGGAACGCATTCTGAAACTCGGCAATTCCCTTCGGTTTAACGTCCATTTTTACGATTCCAAGGCTTAGCGTGGCCGAGTATTCGAGTTCTCCCGGTATGTTCGTTGAAACAGGGACGAGTTCGGTGTAACTTATTGCCTCACGCCCCATCCCAAAGGCCAGATCATAATAAAGGTAATTGTATTTCAAGCGGTGCTTGTTGAGAAAGACGTTGATGACGCTGGTTTTGCCGACTCTCCTCGAACCCAGAATCGCCACGAAGTCACCCTCATCAACGGCATTCTTAAGTTCTCTAACCGCTCTCCTGTGGGCTTCCCCGTGAAGGTTTTTCTCATCTCTTATCGGACGAGTGCTGAACAAAGTGAACACCCAATCACTAGTGATGTCCCATCACTTTTAAAGGTTTCCACTCAAAGCAGTTGAGGTTAAAGCGGGTATTGCAAAAACAAACAAGATCAAGAACTTGGAATAAAAAGAAAAGACACAGGGAACTCTCATCTTCTTCTCCTGCGTTTTCTCCTGCCCTTTTTGGGAATATACCATGAAACCATCGCCCGCTGTTTCATCCGAATTTGCTTGTGCACAGCTTGGCCAAAATTTTCTGGCGTTAAAATTTGCCATGACGGGTTTGTACGTGCCTCATGCTGGGGATTAGTTGAGAGAGCTTTCTTGGATTAACGGCCGATATTTAGGGGTTCGTCCCTTCCGCGCCCTTCGGGCGCTATTGAAAGTGAACCCCGTCAAAAACGGGTTTGAGAGCGAAAGCCACTGAGAGTAAGACTGCAAAAAGCACGTACGAACTTTGATGAAGGGGCAAAGCTCCGCACCGGGGGTTTGAGAGTACAGGAAGCTTTTGGAAAAAGCTTCACCAAAAGAACCCCCGTTCTGCTGAACTGGCAGAGAATCAAGCGTGCACTCTAAACTTGCCTACAAAAATGGGTTTAATATTAAACCTGAACTTGTCATGAGTTTCACTTTTATTCTGGCGTCCTTCGGACGCCTTGTTGAGAGTGAAACACTGTAAAACTGCCAATTTAAAGAGTAAACCACTTGAAAACAGGCACTTTCAGAAGAGCACGCCTTCTTTCCGTCAACGCTTTGCGGAGCAAAGGGTTGTTATGGGGCCAGGGCCGGGATTTGAACCCGGGCTAGGGGATCCACAGTCCCCTGTGCTGACCAGGCTACACCACCCTGGCCACGTCCAGCTAAACCTTTTGGGTTAGCTTTATAAAGTTTTCGACGCAACGGGCTGAAAGAGAGAGGAAATGCCTTTTACTTACCACAAGCCGCCTTTAAAGGCGCTTTCGAGACAACCGAAAGTGATCGGGAGGTTTCGAGATGAAAGCCAAGCGCGAGGCCCTCACGAGTCTCTTCACGGCGATGAGAGAGGGGAAGGTGGACGAGGACATAATAGAGCTACTCCTCCTCATCAACTCCATTAAAGGCATTTACACGACCTCCTCCTGCTCCGGCAGGATCGGAATCATCGAGGAGCCGGCACTGGGAGCTAAGCCGCTCTCCCGGTGGCTGATAAAGGTCCACAGGCCCATCGAATTCGAGGAGGCTAAGAATACGCTCAATGACGCGAGGAAGGGCCTAATCTTCCTCAAGAGCCAGCCGCCGATTTTCCACGTCGTAGCGGAGGACATGGAAAAGGCCAAGAAGCTCCACGAGCTTGGATTGGACAGCGGCTTCAAGTACACGACCTTTAAGGTGATCTCCAACCGCTACCTCGTGGAGATAAACGCCACCGAGTATCTGACGGCTCCCCTCGGGAAGGACGGTAAAATCTTAGCGGACGATGAGTACCTCCGCTTCGCCATCGAAGTTGGCAACTCCATGCTGAAGCGCTCGAAGGGCAGGCTTGTCCGGCTCGAGGAGAACTTCAGGAAGCTGAGGGAGCAACTCGGCGAAGACGAGCTATTCTACGAGCTTGCGGAGAAGTTTGGGATTTCAGTTGGGTGAATCGGTGGGGAAGAGCTAATTGGGGTGGCTAGTCCCCAGACGGGCGACCCCCACCCTCATTCTTCAAGGTATGATAGGCGCCCAAAATTATTAACTTTTTGATTATCTCATCTCGTTCCATTCCGGGTTTCCATACTTCTCTTCCACCAGCTTCTCCGCCAGCTCAAGCTCGTAGTCCGTGAGTTCCCCCTCCCCCATCGGGAACGCGTTGAAGAAGCCCTTTTTGAGAAGCTCGTAGGCCTCCCAACGGTTGAGTTTTATTCCCTCGCGCTCCAGCGTTGTGACGCGCTCCCATATCGAGGAAACACCCTTGTCCTGGAGCTTGAGCTTGGAAACACGGAGCACTTTCCCGAGAACCTCAACGCGCGTGGAGTACATGAAGGTGCCGTGCTGTAGGATCACGCCCTTCCTCCTCGTCTGGGCTGAGCCGCTGATCTTCTTTCCATTGGCGATTATGTCGTTCAGACCAGAAAAGCCCGCATCAAGGCCCAGCTCCTTCAGCGCATCGACCAGAGGGCCAGCTAAATAGCGGTAGCTGCTCTCAACGTTTTTGAGCATTGGGTGGAGGTTCTCGCCCGCTATAACCGAATAGGTTATCTCACCGAACTCGTCGTGGAAGACGGAGCCGCCGCCGGTAATGCGCCTGACGACGGGGATGCCGAGCCTCTTAGCTTCGTCGAGGTTGACGTCGTGGACGACGCTCTGAAAGCGGCCTATGGTTACCGAGCTTGGGCTGAAGGCGTATAAACGAACGGTGTCGGGGACTTTGCCCTCGATCCTCGCGCGCATTATGGCCTCGTCTATCGCCATCTGAACTTCCGGCCTGGCTACAATGAGCGGGATGAAGCGCATCATTTGAACCACCAGGGTTAAAAAGTTCGGCGAGTTTTTAAGCCCAGCGATGATGACGCCCAAGCCCTTCCGAGGAAACAATGAGGAAAGCGGTCACCACTGAGCGGACTTTACCAGCGCAAAATTTGATCAAGCATCCTAGAGGGGCACGCACTCTCTCCACCGTCTGTTAAGGACGCTTGAACGAAAGTGAAAGCGGCGCTGAAGCTTTTAAAAAGGTTTCACCAAAAGTATGTAGCTCCTTGCAACGGATTTTCATTAAGAATCTGTTATGCAGGGTTCTTGGGGGTGTGGGGGCGTTAGCCCCCCAGCAACCTTTGCTTGCGCAAAGCTTGACCAAATGGTTCTGACCCCATTTAATCGCCTTGGAGCAGTTCGTACGTGCTTTGGAATGGGAGTTTTTAGTGGGGCTTTCTTCGGATAGAGTAGCCGATATCTGTTGGGTTTATCTCCTTCGCGCCCTTAGGGTGCTACTAAAAGTAAACCACACCCAAAAAAGTCAGTTTGAGTGTGAAAGCCACTGAAAGTAAAGCATATGAAAAGCACGTACAAACTTTGCCCCGCAAAGTTTCTTTCCGTGGGGGCGAAGCCCCACTCCGGGGGTTTGAGAGTACAGAGAGATAAGGGGGCGGAGCCCCCTTGCCTTTCGTTATGGTGCGGTGGCCGGGATTCGAACCCGGGTTACCGGCTTGGGAGGCCGGTGTCCTAGACCAGGCTAGACTACCACCGCGCTGTCCGGCCCGTAATATAGGGCACGTCCGGACTTTAAAAGCTTTACTGAGCTACGGTCGAAATAGATCCACGAGCTTGCGGCTCCATTCCACTATCAACCGTATTTCGTCATCAGTCGGAGAGTACCCCATGTGCACCACTTGGTTGCGAAGAATCCAAAAGGACTGTGGAAGGGTTCTAAGAATCCCCTTTATCTCCACTCCGTCATATGTTTCCATCAAACGAAGTGTTTCATCAAGACGCTCATAGAACTTTTTGGGAACAGAAACATTCTGGCCACCAATATTAATAACCTTAAAGTCATTCACAGATGCTCCCTTTCTGCGAAGACTCTCACGTCTCCAGTTCATAGCAATCTCTATGGCGGTTAGATGAACTACAGCAACCGCCCAGTTGTCCGTAAAACCGGCATGGCGGTAGGTATTGACAAAGTTTTCAATATGGGAAAGTGTACCCTCTGGAAATATACGGTCGAGAAGAGAGTTTAATTCATTCAAGGAACGGAGTAAATCCCCCCACAAACTCCCTCCTCCAGAGAGAATAAATTCTCCATAGTCAGAAAGAATGGCCCCAACATGGCCCTCCACAATTTGAGTTGCTCGAATTGCACCCATGACATCTGTAGAAGGAGTGTCAACACGAAGAAGGGCTTCACGAAGCCCGGAGGATACCTCCAGAAGCTCTTCTAAGAGCACCCTTAAGTGGTTAGGATTGTTTAGGACATCCTCCCTCGTTAGAACATTCAAAAGAGACCTAAACTTTGAAACCCAAGGAGACCCTACGTCAACCGTGGACATATCCAATCCCCGTAGAAATTTTGAAATCTCACCACTTAAAGTTAACTCCCATCACCCCCGCCAAGGAGAATGCCCCCAACTATCATCGCCAGCCCCACAACAGTCGATGGTGCTATCCTCTCTCCGATCACAACCGAAATGAAGAACAGGCTCAGGAAGGGCACGAGATAGGCCAAATTCGAGGCGAACGCCATGTCGCCCTCAACCGCTCTGTACCATAGGAGGAACGTAAGCCCCATCTCGAAGAGGCCGACGTAGACCGCTCCGGCGAGGCCCTCAACGGAGGGAACTGCAAGCCCGCCCGATGGCGCGAGAACCGCTAGAATGTAGGCGAACCCAAAGAGGAAGTTCCAGAAGGTCTTCTCTACGAGGTGGCGCTTATCCCTCAGGTTCAACAGCCAGTATGAGGCCCATATCACCGCGCTTCCTAGGCCAAGGGTAACCCCCATCGGATCCGAAAAGTTCAGGCCGGTTAAATTTCCCTTCGTGGCCACTATCAATGCTCCAATGAAGCCGATTGAAAGCCCCAGCACCGTCCTTGCCCCCGGCCTCTTTCCGAGGAGCGGAATCGAGAGGAGGACGAGCATTAGCGGCCAGGTGTAGTTGAGCGCCTGCGCCTCCTGAGCGGGCAGACGGTCATAGGCGGAGAAGAGGACGGTGTAGTAGAGGATAACCAGAAGGCCGAGGTAGGCGGAGCGGAGGTTCTCTTTCCTCAGCGAGAACTCGCGGGAGTAGAGAATGCCAAATACGATGAGTGAAGTCAGGGAAGCGTAGAAGAGCAGTTGAAGGGGGTTCATTTAGTGCAGCGAGAGTTTGAAGGCACTTGCCACCGTTGACCAGAATAGCACAGCGAGAACGGCGTGCTTTTTGGGCATGGAAAAAGAAGGAAGAAGGGATTTAAAAATCACTTGGTTCTGAGAAGGTCTATATATTGCCTTGAAACCATTTCAACGATTGACCTGATATCCCCAAGCTCTTTTTTAAATGCCTTTACCTCAATAACAGACGAAAATGGAAAGACAACCCATGACTGAGGATAGGAGTGGACAAAAGCGCTGTATTCCTCGTATTTCCTGTTCAAGCCTTTAATATTGAACCACTTCTCCACACTAGCAATAACAAAATCGTTTGTTGGATATAGGGGCAGGATAAAGGCCGATTTGTCAGCTATAGCTTTTTCAGCCAAATTCATGCCGAATTCCAATGGATGTGAAACTCCAAGTTCCCTGCCGAGTAATTCAAAGTCCCTAATAGCATGCGGAGTTATCTGGGTATCGGTTAAATAACGTGGAATCTCTTGAGGAAGGTTTTCGCTTTCAATCTTCTTCCCAAAAAGGAGAACAAATGAAGGATATGTCAATGTCGACATTAAGATACTCCAGAACTTATCTTTTCCAGGCAGGTTCCACCGCGATTTCAGTGGATCATGAATCTCCTTGTTTATTTTTCCCCTGGCCGTTCTGATATTTATAGTGCCTTTGTTCTCCCTAGCCCACTCGTACCACCCCTTTGATATAAGTAGTGCATAGTTGTTAGCGCATATGCTTGCATCTTTATGTCTGCGATAGCATCCGAGAGCTAGATAATCACCAAACAAAGCCCAGCTCAGGTTTTCTAAGAAGTTCCTGATCTCTCGGTACGCACTTGAGAATAAACCTTTCTCAGCCATCTCATTTATTGTATCGATAAGAGCAATGGCCTCGGGGACATAAAATGCGATCGAAAGAGGTATGTTGATTTTGCCCATAAACCGCCAGCTCTTTTTCTGCAACTGGACAAGCAAGTTCTTAATCTCGTTCAACTGAGCGTTAATTCCCTCTAAATCACTTCTGCATATACTCTTGACTTTTTTCTGTATCCCTTCAAAATAATCCTTTTGATCCGTATCCTCCTTAGCAACGCTTCTGGACAGTATTCTGAGGGCTGGAAGACGACACGCTGAGATGTACTCATATTTCTTCCATATCGCCCTATCTGAGGCTGAAAACCTGCCAATGAACTCAATAAACTCCGGCCAGTTAATTGAAACTTTAAGGCCATATGGCTTTTTCATGAATTTGTTTGTTCTCAATGAAAACCTCAGCCATGATATCTCCTGCTTAGCTAGGCCTTCATTGACAGTCTTTAAGAAAACATTAGCTTGATTTTCAAAAATGCTTATACTTGGCGCATTATCACTGAACTCCGCAAGTTGATCAACAACCCTCTCCATCATCAAATTGGGCACGTCCACGTAAAGAGTTGAAGACTGTCCCTTGAACAACTTGAAATACTTATCTTGCACCTGTATCTTGCCAAAAAGCGGCCATATTGCGCCGTAACATTCTTCCAGCTCTTTTGTAACTAGAGACATTTGAAGAATTTCGTTTTCATTGAGATCAAGAACCGAGAGTATCTTCAGAATCTCTTCTTTTTCAATCTCCCTGATTTCTTGGATAATCTCAGCAGAATCCACGTTCTTTTTATGTTTCCGTAGAACATGTTCAATTCTTTCCGCGGGATTGCTTAAGAGAAACGGCTTGGCTCTCAGAACATTACTTCTGAATACTTGGTCTTCGAGAAAGGATTCGTATACTTCATCCGGATAGGAAATTTCCTGGATTATGTCTTCTACTTCAATCTCTCGATTTCCAGACTTTAAAGAGCGTAGCAATGCCCATGCAACTAGTCTACGGGTAGAATTAGCGTCTCTTATGCAGGTGTCAAGCAATTTGTAAATTTCCTCCAAGTCTTCAGTTTTCTTGTAACCACCACAACTGCTAATTTTCACGAGGTTTGCTTCCACGAGCAACGTTAGAATATCATCTATAATCACTTTCCAGGCATTCTTTGGTAGCTTATCTAGGGCTAGCCAATCTCTGCTTAAGTTTACCTTGTATACATCCTGACAATCGGTCAAACCAAAGTCTATTACCTGTAAGATACGCCAGTACCCATCGAGAGCTACTCGCGGTGGTAACTTGGCCATAAGCTCAAACAGATAGTCCGAGAACTCCATAATTAATCCACCACATAGCATTACCCCGGAAGCTCTTAAAAAGATTTGCTCTTCAGAGAAGGATAGAGGTCACGCCCCCGTTACCAGGTAACGCCCCCATTACCTGTAAGGGTTTCAAGGCTTGCAAAGGGAGGGACAAAGAAGAGAGGAGAAATCACTCCTCCCTGAAAGCGCCGTACTTCTTGGGGTCGTAGAAGGGCGGAGCAACCGTTATAGCTTTCTTGGGCTTGCCCCTTATCTCTATCTCCAGTTCAACGCCGGGCTTGGCGTACTCCGGCTTCACGAAGGCTATGCCGATTCCTATTCCGAGGAGCGGCGAGAGGGTTCCGCTGGTAACTTCGCCTATGAGCTTCCCGTCGGCGTAGACGGCATAGCCCTCCCTCGGAATGCCCTTGTCGACCATCTTAAAGTGGACTATCTTGCTTGGCAGTCCGCGCTCCCTCTGCTTGAGGAGGGCATCCTTTCCTATGAACTCCTTGTCCCAGAAGAGGGCGAAGTCAAGGTTAGCCTGAAGGGGCGTAACTTCGTCGATGTCTGTGCTGAGGAGCTGCCTCTCCTTGGTCTCGTTGCCGTAGAGGGTGTAGCCGGCCTCAAGGCGAAGCGTGTCCCTTGCTCCGAGTCCGGCAGGCTTTATGCCGTACTTCTCGCCGGCCTCAAGGATGGTCTTCCAGACGTGGAGGGCCTTCTCTGGCTTCCCGCGCTTGCTCTCGTCCGGGTGGTAAGGGTTCCTGTCCTCGAAGTAAATCTCCCAGCCGTTCTCGCCGGTGTAGCCGCTCCTCGAGAGGAGCATCTTTATCCCGTCAAGCTCGACCTCCTTCGCCTGGAACCACCAGAGATCATTGATGTCTATGCCGAAGAGGTCTTTCGCGAGGTCCCTCGCCTTAGGACCCTGGATTGAGAACATAACCATGTCGTAGGTCTTGTTTTCAATCTCAAGGTCAAGCTCACCGAACTTCTCGATTCCGCGCTTTATCGCGTTGAACCAGGCCTCGAGCTTCTCAAAGGCGTCGCTGTCGCAGACCATCATGTAGGTGTCGTCTCCCATGTTGAAAACTAAAGTCTCGTCCTTAACCGCTCCGCGCTCGTTGAGGACGAGGGTGTAGGTTCCGCTTATCGCGGGCGGCTTGCTTACATCGTTGCTCGTGACGTACTGAAGGAACTCCAGGGCGTCCTTACCGCGGAAGATGAACTCGCCCATGTGGGAGACGTCGAAGATTCCAACGCCGTTTCTAACCGCGAGGTGCTCCTCCTTTATGCCCGAGTACCAGATGGGCATCTCCCAGCCGGCGAACTCCTCAACCTTCTTCGCGTGCTCCTTATGCCAGTCGAATATGTGAACCCTCTTGACCACAGCCATCACCGTTCAAACTTCAATCGGAGCGTTATAACCCTTTCCAATGCGTGGGCAACGATAATAAGCATTGGAGTACAAGTAAATACTGGGGTGAACGGAATGTTTGAGAGGGTTTTGTATCCGACCGACTTCTCGGAGGTCTCGCTCCATGCCCTTCGCGAGTGCATACTGAAGCTCGCAAAGCTCGGGATCAAGGAGCTTCATCTGCTCAACGTCATCGACATAACCATGGCCGAGTTCGAGGCCTTTGAGCTTGAGGGCATCTACAGGGAGAAGCTTGAGAAGCTCGCGAGAGAGACGGAGGAGAAGTGCGGAGGGAAAACCAAGGTAACGGCGGACGTAAGGATGGGCATCCCCTCGATAGAGATAGCGGAAGCGGCTGATGAAGTGGAAGCGGAACTTATAGTCATCCCAAGCGTTGGGGAGAACATCTGGCGGCGCATGTTCGTTGGAAGCACGGCATCAAACCTCGCGAGGGCCTCGAAGAAACCGGTTCTCCTCCTGAAGTACACCCAGAAAGATGGAAAGTTCGAGTTCTCAGGCGACTGCGAGCGGATGTTTGAGCGACCCCTCGTGGCTCTGGACTTCTCAAGGTGCTCCGTCAAGCTGATCCAGACGGTCAGGAAGTTCAGGGAGCTTGTAAAAGGAGGGATATTGATTCACTCCGTTGACTACGGCGGGGTTGACGAACTCGAGCACAACATGGCCGTGGCCAAGAAGAACCTGGAGAAGTCGGCGAAGGGCCTTGGAGAGGGCTTTGAAATCGAGGTGATGGTCGGAACGGCAAGCCAGGCGATAATAGGCACCGCAATAGCCAAGAACTCCACGCTTATAGTGCTCGGAAAGAAGGGCAGGAGCTTCATAAAGGACCTGCTCCTCGGTTCGACCGCGGAGAGAGTGATAAGGGACTCAAAGCTCCCAGTTCTGCTGGTGCCGTGCGAATGAGACCTCAGACTGGAACGGCTTCCACATCAAGATTCGGTAGCTACCCTGTTGCCATCATCGGTCGTTTCCCTCTTTTTCCGCGGGCTTATAAACCTACTCCCTCGTGCTCTCGCCGGTCATCACAGCCGAGGCTATCATGTGGGCAAGGCGGAGAGGTTCGGGGATGAGACCCGTTTTGGTGGTTACCCTGACTACCTCCTCAGCAGTTCTCTCATCGACGCCGGCCGCCTGGATGTAGAGCCTCCCGAGGAGGAGTTCAGCGAGCGGGGGAGCCTTCCTCAGGAGTTCAATGCGCTCCTCGGCGTCGGGGAAGTGCTTCTGAAGGGCGTTCTCCATCGCCGCAAGGTCGGGCTTTTTTCTAACGACCACTACCACCGGAAGACCCGTCTCGCGGTGCAGCCTCTCAACGTCCACAATGTTGAAGCCCCCATAGGTTATCCCTTTGAGTAGAATGACGCGAAGATCCCTGAAGCGGGAGTTTCGAACCGCATCGATCATTGCATCGGTGGCATCGGTTCCGTCGACGGTTATCCAGCGGGAGAGAACTCCGACGACCTCCTGAGAACCCTTCATGACGACGCCGATGAGGATGGTTTTCTCCCTTCCAATCTTGGAGAAAAAGGAGAAGGTGCCGTCATCGAAGCCGACAACCCTTATCTGGGGCTTGACCTTCCGTATCATTCGAAGAGCACCCGCGCCATCCACTCCGAGTACTCGCGGTTGAGCTTGTCGAGGTCGATTCTCGCAATGAGCGGAACGTCGTATGGATGAAGCTCCTTTATGGACTCCCTGAGTTCCTTCCACTTGCTCACCTCGGTCTTGAGGATGACGCCGATTTCTTTCCCGTTCCTTATCTCACCCTCCCACCAGTACATTGCCTCGTGCTCGCGCATGTTGGCGCAGGCCGCGAGCCTCCGCTCGAGGATTTCATGAACGGCCTTCCGGGCACTCTCCCAGTCCGGAAAGGTGGTGTAAACGAATATCGCCTCCACAGGCTTCACCTCCGGAGAATAATCAACGGATAAGCTTAAATCGGTTGCGGGGAATTACCTGGGGGATGGGTCATGGAGAGGGTGAGGGCGCACCTGAGGATACACGGGCGCGTTCAGGGGGTCGGCTTCCGGTGGAGCATGCAGAGGGAAGCCAAGAAGCTCGGCCTGGCCGGGTGGGTCAGAAACCTGCCCGATGGCACAGTGGAGGCCGTAATCGAAGGGGATGAAGAGAGGGTTGAGGCTTTAATCGGCTGGGCACACCAGGGGCCGCCGATGGCCAGGGTCACCAAGGTCGAGGTAAAATGGGAGGAACCGGAGGGTCTGGAAGGCTTCAGGGTGACGGGCTAGACATCATCTCGATGAGCGCCCTCTTGGGGCAGTACTTGACCTCGCAGTAGTTGCAGACCACCTTCTCCTTGTCCTTCTCGGGCGTGTGAAGTATGAGCTTCCTGAAGCCCTCCATCTCCTTGATGCGGACGAAGACTTCAACGGGGAGCGTTCCGTCGATGACAATGTAGAGCTTGGTAGACTCTTCGCGGAGGTTCCTGCTGAAGACCTCCATGACCCTGACGTCGTTCTCGTAGAGCAGCCTCAGCACGTCCGAAAAGCCCCGGAGGTATTTGTCCTTGTCGAGTTCTATCTCAAGAACCTCCCAGCCCATGAGCGGGGCAACGTCAATAAGGCTCGGCAGGGGGTTGAGCTTCTCGAAGATGAGCTTTAGGGGATAGGTTTTCTCGATGTAGTCGATGGTGTGGTAGACTATCTTCCTGTTGACGCCTATTATCCTGGCAAGCTCACTTATGGGAACCTCCACGTCCCTCAGGTAAATCTTGCCGTTCTTAACGCTCAGGCCGTTCTCAAAGAGGAACTCCGCCACCTTCCTCCTCGCGGGATAGTTCTTAAAGTAGGCCTCGAGTACGAGCATCATCTTTGTTCACCTCTTACCCATAAATGAGTAGAAATGGATATTTAAATCTTTCCCCGCGGAAGGTTATTAAGTCCAAAGAGCCAAAGCCCTCGGGGTGGTGGTGGTGAAAGAACTGGACGTCATAGGGATTGGGAACCTCAACTACGACATCATCATGCTCCTCGACAGGTTCCCCGAGTTCCACGAGAAGGTGAACGCAAAGGAGGCCGTTTTCGGACTCGGCGGAGCGGCCGCGAACACGATAACCTGGCTGGCGCACTTTGGACTGAAGACCGGCTACATAGGCGCCGTCGGAAAGGATGAGATAGGGGATGCCCACTTCGCGTTCTTCGAGAGGATTGGAGTCAATACCTCCGGGATACGGAGGGTCGATGCCCCCTCGGGGGTTGCGATAGCGATGGTCCACGGCGACGACAAGAGGATAGTAAAGTACCCGGGCGCGAACCTCTTCAAGGAGGTGGACTTCGACTACCTCTCAAAGGCCAGGCACGTGCACCTCTCCTCCAACCCGATGGAAACAATAGAAGCCGTTGTCAGGTTCTCAAGTGAGAGGGGAATAACGACATCACTGGACATAGGTGAGGCCCCCCTCTCGAAGGAGATAGAGAGCATGGTCGATTACCTGATGATGAACGAGGACGAATACAGGAGGAAGTTCGGCTCGCTCGACCTATCGCTCTCAAGGGCCAAAAACCTCGTCATAACCCTGAACGGCGGCGGGGCGCTGATAAGGGACAGCAAAGGGAACGTGGAGGAGATAAGGGGCCTGAGCGCCAAAGTCGTGGACTCGACGGGTGCGGGAGATTCCTTCGATGCCGGCGTTATCTACGGCACGCTCAACGGATGGTCCCTGGCGGACTCCGCGAGGCTGGGCATGCTGCTGGCGTATCTGACGGTTCAGAAGGTAGGGGCCAGGAGTGCGGTGGTTCCACTCGACGAGGTCATGAAGAAGGCGGAAGAGCTGGGAATGAGGCTCCCCTTTGAAAGGTGAAAACCTCATAACGTTTAAATACAGAACGTTCAATAAACGGAGACATCGGGAAAAGGAAACCTTAAAAATTCGAATCCTAAAAGTCTTAGAGGAGCCAAAACTCATTAGACCGGAGGTGACACTCTTGGAAGTCATAATTGACAACTTTAAGCCGAAGATTACCCGTCCTTTCAAGAGGAAGAACGAGTACTGGGTCAAACTCATCCTGCCGGAAGGAGAGGAGTACATCATGAAGTTCAAGACCCCCCTCGAGGCCGAGGATGCCATATACGGGATGCTGGACGACCTTCAGGTCTACGGGGGGAAGGTTAAGCTTAAACTCCGCGAGGGGAACGTTATAGAGAAGATAGAGGTTCTCGAACTCTACAAGCCCTCCGCGAAGGAACTCCTCAACGAGTACTTCACGGACTAATCTGATGTTCTTTTCTGTCTATTAGCGTTGGAAATATGACAAAAACCTATATATACTCCAGAGCACATATTTAACTCTTGGATAGTCCCGCAGTGAGTAAGGGTCAAATTCTTGGAGGTCGTGACGGTGGCAAGAAGGAAGAACAAGGAACTCATTGAACTAGCAATGGACATGGGCGGTGAGGAAGCCGTTGAGGTAATCAAGGCTCTGGAAAAGAAGAAAGAAGCAACGGACGAAGAACTCGCTGAAATGACCGAGATCCGAGTAAATACCGTCAGGAAAGTCCTCTACATGCTCTACGACCAGGGACTGGCAGAGTTCAAGCGCATCAGGGATAAGGAGACCGGCTGGTATTACTACTACTGGCACCTCGAGACCAAGCGGCTGCCGGAGATAATCAGGGCCAGGAAGATGACGGAGCTTAAGAAGCTCAGGGAGATGCTCGAGGAGGAAACCAGCGAGATATACTACTGGTGCGGCTCCGAGGGGCACCCAAAGCTCACCTTTGATGAGGCGATGGAATACGAGTTCCAGTGCCCAATATGCGGACAGATGCTAATGCAGTACGACAACACCGCCGTCGTTGAAGACCTCAAAAGGCGCATTGAAGAGCTTGAAATAGAGCTTGGGCTGAGGAAAAAGCCCAGGAGATCAGGCGGGAAATCCAAATCCAAGAAGAAAGAGCCGAACTGAACATTTGAATGGGCTGATGAACTTCGGGGATGGTGAGAATGGAAGAAGTGGTTATTCTGGAGAAAGTTTACGGAGACAGGAGCGGTTTTCCTAAGCTCGACAGGAAGCTTAAGGCCCTCCTCGGTGATCTGGAAGTTGAGTGGAAGCTCTCGGCGGTTAAGAAGAACTGGGTCAAGGTATCCATCAGCGGGGAGGACGAGGAGATAAGCGCTAATCTCGTCCGCGAGGAGTTCGGCGAGGTTCCCTACAGCCTCAAGGCCGTTGAGGAGGGAAAGACCTACCGCGGAAGGTTCATCGACCTCGGGAAGGTTGGCTACGGTGCCTACGTCGACATCGGAATCTTCCGCCCGAGGCCTAAAGATGCTCTCCTGCCCCTCTACTACCTGAAGGAGACCTTTGGGGACATACCCGTGAGGCAGATGATAGCCAAGTTCGGCTGGGTCGACAACCTGCCAGTTGAGGTCACCGCCACGAAGGTCGAGTTCGGGGCAAGGGAAATCGAGCTGGCCTTCAGCGACAAACAGCTGAGGCGCATCAGGCGCTGGCTAGAGGACGGCCACGACAAGCTCTTCATAGCCGGAACCGTCAGCGAGAACGTGGAGAAAGCCCTCATCCAGACGGGCCACGGCAGGGACGTCAAGAGGATCGAGGAGCTTGGGCTTATGGAGACTCTCCTGGTTCTCAAGAAGGGAACCCAGGCGCTGGGCATAATCAAGGAGATAGGACCCTACCTCAAGGGAACCGTCATCGGGGCCGTCAAGTTCCAGGGGTAATCCTGTGGAGAAGCCGGACCGTCAGGGCAGCCAGTATAACAAAGTCGTAGGGGAACAGCGAGGGGACGAAGAAGGCCAGGGGGATGTAGATGACGGCCATCAGCAGGAGGAAGGCGGTCTGGCCTTTCATCCGCATCTTTTCTCCCCCATGGGCCGCGGCGTAGAAGGCGGTGGCAAGCATTAAACCGCCGTCCATGAGAAACCTTTCCAGGTGCCCCACAAAATCGGGATGAACGCTTCTGGGTAGCAGGATGTCAAAGCCCACCGTCCTGTAAATTAAGAAAACACCGAGGGCTGTTATCATCAGGTACGCGTAGTTCCGCAGGTGCCTCTTTGGAAAGGCGAGAACGAAGACCAGGGGGATTATGGAGAGGTAGGGGTTTATGGCAGCCGCCAGCAACGTAAACGCCGAGAGGACAAGGGTCTGAAGGAATGCTTTCCACCGCTCAGGGGAGAACGTGACGTTGCCTATTATCGCGAGGGCTACAACAAAAGAGGTGAGGCCGAGGGCATTCCCCCCAACGGAATCGAGGCCGAGCCTGAACATCGGGGCCACGAGCAGAAAACCCACGATTATGAACCCAAGGTCGCGTGCCCTTTTTGGGGCAAGATAAAAGGAGAAGGAAACGATCAGGAGTATGAGAAGCCAGTGAATGAAGAGTATGTTCTCCTCAACGGGGGGGATAAAGCGGAATGCAAACCCCATGATGGCGCTCAGCGGTGAAGATGCCGTCCCTCCTACGGAGAACTCAAGCGCGTGGAGAAACACTCTCAGGAATGAGTCGGTAAAAGCCGCCCTCCACGAGGTGAGCGCCCACAGGACGTACAGTGAGACTGCTATCGCGTAGAAGCTTCCGGCGTGTGTTCTGTCCCCCCGGAGGGCGGTTAGGAACACCACAACCACGAGGAGGGACAGCCCGAGAAAAGCCACAACTGCGTCTCGCGTGGGGTTCCAAACGTTCTGGAACGCCCGTTCGGTGAGGTATATGGTCTCCCCAGTTCCGGTTATGAAGACCGTTCCATTCACCACGATTATCGATGGATGAAGTGAGGCGCTCTCAGGAAGACCCGTTAGGTTCCAAAGTTTTCTCATGAGGTCGTTGTCATGAACGTTCCCAACCAGAACAAGGGTCCCGTTTCCGCGCCGTTTGAGCGTGGAGAGCCTTGCATCAAGGTAATACGCCCAGGCACGCGCCCAGGTGTCGTTTCCGCTCACCACGTGAAACGTTGAGTCAGAGGAGAGAAAGACCTCAAAGGCGGACTGATCGGGAAGGTAGGTGAGCTGAGCCGCCGAAACGCGGGGGGCCAGCAGTAGAATCAGGAGCACCAGGAGGACGGCCGCCTTTCTCATGCTCTCCCTCGCCCGGAGTACCCAGAAGTGGTTAAAAAGTTAATGGGAAAACAGAAGGGAAGGGGAGGAAAACGTTATTACTCCTAGAGCAAAACACAAAAACGGTGGGATTATGCGACGCTCAGCGGTGTTCCTCATCATCATGATGATTCTCCCGCTCGTCAGCGGTCAGAACGTCCACGTCTGGATAAGGGAATACGGAGCGGGAAAGAATGACATGGCCAACGCGGTGGCGGTGGCAGAAAACGGGGACGAGATAATAGCCGGCGCTGCATGGAGCTTCAGCTCGGGATACGATTTCTGGGTTCTGAGGCTCGACCCGGACGGCAACGTAAAGTGGCAGAGAACGTACGGCGGAAGCGACAGGGATATTGCAAGGGCCGTCGCGGTAACAAAAAGCGGCGACGTGATAGTCGTGGGCGAGACCTCGAGCTTTGGAATGGGCTACTCGGACTTCTGGGTTCTCAAGCTCGATGGGAACGGGAACATAATATGGCAGAAAACCTACGGGAAGAGCGGTCCAGACGTTGCCAAAGCCGTTGCTCTGGCGGAAAACGGAGACATAATAGTCGGCGGAACAAGCTCAAGCTTTGGGACCGGGGACCAAGACTTCTGGATACTCAGACTGGATTCCCTGGGAAACGTAAAGTGGCAGAAGACCTACGGAGGCCCGGAAGACGACGATCTGTGCGGCGTGGCAGTGACTTCAAACGGTGATATCATAGCGGCTGGAACAACAGAGAGCTTTGGAACGGGAAAAAGCGACTTCTGGGTCCTCAGACTAAACGGGGAGGGCAAAATTGAATGGCAGAGAGCCTACGGCGGAGTGACGGACGACATGTGCAGGGGGATGGCGCTGACCCCCGATGGGAACGTGGTTCTAGCTGGAGAAACAGTCACATACGGGGACTGGGCTAACGACGCCAGGGTGCTCCTGATAGACGGCAACGGGAACATGAGATGGCACAAACTGTACGGCGGAGGTTACAATGACGGTGCAAGCGGAGTGGCGGTAATGCCCTCGGGGAACATAGCAGTTGTGGGACACTACCAAGCGTCGGGTGAAAGGGGGGCCGAGGCAAAGCTCTGGCTCTTCATGCTGACCCCAACCGGGAACCGTGTGTGGAGCAAGGTTTTCAGGGGGATCAAAGGCCATCCCGAAAGCGCTGTGACCTCAGCGCCCAACGGCGACGTGATTGCCGTCGGCTATACCGGAGACGTCTGGGGAATTAGGATGCCCTCCACTGGAAGGCTACCGATGTGCCAGCTCTGCACGGACGCAGACATCCACACCGCGGACATACTCTTCAAGAGCACCCCAACGAACGCAAACGTGAAGGAAACCAGATCCATGGTCACGGACACGGACGTAAGGCCCAGCAGCATGACGATGAACGTCCTAAACACCCTCTACGGCCCGGGCATCTTAAACGTCCGCTCAAACCCCCCGAGCGCGGGAGTCTACATCGATGGAGAATACGTAGGGGATACCCCCATCTCGGTCAGCGTGCTACCGGGAGAACACAGGGTCAAGGTCATCAAACAGGGCTACTCCGACTACGTAAAGGACGTGAACATCAGCCCCATGACCTCGGAAACACTGAACGCCTCACTGGAGCCGGTGGAAGGGATTCTAAGCGTGAACTCGGAACCCTCCGGGGCGGAGGTCTACATAAACGGGGAGCATTCTGGGAAGACGCCGCTTTCAATCGAGCTGTCCCCCGGCAGGTACAACGTAACGCTGAAGAAAGAAGGTTATAGGGAATACACAACGAGGGTTGAAGTGAAAGCGGGGGAGACAACTTCAATCAACGCCAAACTCGAAAAGAGGACCGAAACATCGAGCGCATCCGAGACCACGAGAACTTCCACCCACTCAAGCTCCAGCACAAGCACGACCTCAAAAAACACGATCGTGACGTCAACACCAACAAAGACAACATCGACCTCCCAGCAGGTCAAGGGCACAAAGGAAACATCAGGGGGAGAAAAGAAATCCGGAGGAATCTGCGGACCGGGAATCATCGTCGGCCTCGCAGTCCTATCAGCACTGAGGAGGAAGGGGTAGTCACTCCTCCTTTTCGGCTTCGACCTTTTCCCCTTTCATTTCCTCAAGCTTCTTCACGAGCCTGTCGACGATCTCCATGAAGGCCTTTGCCGACACGGTGTCCTCATAGAGGACTATCGGAATGCCCGCGTCGCTCGCTTCCCTCGCCTTGAGGTCTATCGGAATCTCTCCGAGGAAGTCGACGCCCTCCTTCTCGGCAAGCTTCCTGCCGCCTCCCTTTCCAAAGATGTCGATCTCGTTGCCGCAGTGCGGGCAGATGAGGTAGCTCATGTTCTCCACTACCGCGACGTAGGGTACTTCCATCTTCTTCATCATGTTGACGGCCTTTCCGGTGTCGAGCAGCGCTACCTCCTGCGGGGTGGTGACTATCACCGCCGCGTCAAGCTTGAGGGTCTGGGTGACGGTGAGTATCTCGTCGCCGGTTCCGGGGGGGAAGTCGATTATCATGAAGTCAAGCTCGCCCCACTTAACGTCGCCGAGGAGCTGCTTTATGGCCTTTGTGACTAGGGCGCCGCGCCAGATGATGGGCTGGTTCTCAGGAACGAGGAAGCCCATGCTCATGACCTTAATCGGCGTTATCTGGCCGAGGAAGTCGTTCATTGGCGGTATCATCTCGAACCTGCCGTCCTCCATCCTCTCCGCTAGAACGTCCGCTTTCTCAACGCCGAGCATCTTTGCCACGTTCGGGCCGTGTATATCTGCATCGAGGATTCCAACGAAGTAGCCCTTCTTCGCCAAAGCAGCTGCCAGGTTAACCGCTACCGTGCTCTTTCCAACTCCACCCTTACCGCTGAGGACTGCTATCTTGTACTTCCACTTTCTCTGCTTCTCTTCAATCCTCTGGGTGAGCGGATCGGCACCGAGACCGCCAATATTGAGTGTGGGAGCTTTGATCGTCATCTTTTAACACCTCCACTCAAATTTCATGTGGGAAACTTAAAAGCTTTGCCCAGATAGTTGTCAGCGTTACACAGGTTTGGGTAAAAAGATCAGTGGGCGGAGAGCATGCCCTCCGCCAGCCTTTTGAGGGCCTCAACGTAGCCCTGCCAGTCCATCGCTTGGGCCGCCGCGGGATGGAAGACCCTGTCTATCAGCACCGGTGCGAGGATGCCGAGGGTGATGACCAGGGCCGCCAAAACCACCCCAACGGCGTTGAACGTCCAGACCTCCCTAACGTCCCATTTGTGCTCTCCATGGTCTTCATGGCCGTGTCCGTGCCCCTCGCTCGGCTTCCCGCGCCAGAGGTAGACGAAGGCCTTGAAGTAGGCCCAGGCAGCTATGGCGCTCGTTATGACAACGACAGAGGCCAGCCAGGGACTCACCTGCATGAGAGCGTCGAATATGAGCATCTTCCCGAAGAAGACGTTGAGCGGCGGAACGCCTACGAGGCTGAGGACGGCTATTCCAAAGAGGAAGGTGTTTACGGGCATGGCCCTTCCTATCCCGGCCAGCTCCTCAATCCTGCTCGTGCCGGCGCGGTAGATGAAGGCCCCGACAGTGAAGAAGAGGAGCATTTTGGCTATGGCGTGATTGACGAGGTGAAAATCTATCGCGATGAGGGCCAGCTGGGTTCCTACGCCGAGGGTCATGAAAAGGTAGCCCATGTGGAGTATCGTTGAGTAAGCGATGAGCCTCTTTACATCCCTCTGGACGAGCATCATGAGGGAGCCGAGGAAGGCCGTTGCCGCTCCGAGGGTGAAGAAGACGAGTGAGAGAGTTCCATCAAACGGGAGGCCGTGGAAGAGCGTGTAGAGGTATCTGGCTAAAACGTAGATGCCTGCAGCTTCGATGAAGCCGCTCAGCACCGCTCCGACGGGAATCGGTGCACCCTGATAAGCGTCTGGAAGCCAGTAGTGGCCCGGGAAGATGGCGCTCTTGACTATCACCATCGAGATCGTAAGGGCAGAGAAGAGGGCCAGGGCGAGAGTTGGGTCTCCGGAGAGCCTGGTCGTTACCGGGAAGCTTATCCCGTGGAACTTGGCACTCAAGTCGGCCATGTTGAGCGTTCCGAGGGAGGCGTAGACGAAGCCCAGGGCCAGGAAGTAGAGGCTTGTCGCGACGGCACCGCTGACCCCGTACTTGAAGGCGCCCTCTATTGCCTCGCTCCTCGTCCTGTAAAAGCCCACTATCGCGTAGGCACTCGCACCTATCACCTCGAACATGACGAAGACGTTGAAGGCATCGCCGGTCATGAAAGCTCCAAGGTTTCCCGCCTCCAAACCCAGGAGGAAGGTGTAGAAGAACTCCAGACCGTTCCACTCCGACAGATACTTGGCTGAATAGATTCCAGCTAAAAGGAAACCAAATGAAGCCGTGAGGACGAGAGTCGCCGAGAACCTGTCCACCTCAAAGACTATACCTATCGGAGCTATCCAGTTTCCGAAGGCGTAGACAAGGGGTTCGTTCGAGGAGTAAGCTTTGCCGAAGAGCCAGAGCGAGGCCAAGAAAGCCGTGGTGAGAGCAACTAATGCATAACCTACGATGACCTTTTTGTTTTTCCTCGTTGCTATTGACAGGAACGGAAGGAAGAATGCGAAGCCGAGGGGTATGATCGGGACGATCCCAACCTCCATGCTCTCACCTCAGTCGAATATTCTCTTCGCGTAGTCCTCGAAGTAGGCAACAACGTTCTCCTTAACTTCCCTCTCGTCGAGCGTTGAAACGTCGATCCAGTGGACGTAGAGCCACTTCCCGTCGTCGCTTATGTCGACCACTATCGTTCCCGGGGTGTTGGTTATCGAGTTAGCAACGAGCACCTTTCCGTAGTCGCTCTCCACATCGAGCGGAATCCTTACTATTCCGGGGTTGGCCTTGAGTGTGAAGATTCTCTTCGCCACATCGATGTGGGTCTTTGTTTCCTCAATGAGGAAGTAGCGGAGGCCGTAGATTACCGCGTAGAACCACCTCCTCGGTGAGAAGAACTTGGACTCGTTTTTCACAAGCCAATGGCCGACGAGGAAGGAAACGATTAACGCCACTATCGACCCCGTTACGAGGTCGTACTCGCTCACCGAGCCTGTGTAGAAGAGGTAAACCGCCAGAATTATGGCGAAGGTTGCCGGAGAGAACCTCCCCAGCGGGTTCATTCTTCCCCACCCCCAACTATCTCCGCAATGTCCCTCGCATCGATCGTTCCGTGGAGGCGGTAGAACTGTATCGCGTAGGTCGTGAGGAGTATGTTCATGGCCATGCCTATGACAACCGCGGTGAGAACCAGAGCCTGCGGCACCGGGTCAACCGCCCTGTTCAGAAACTCCTCGAAGGTTATGTGCTTCTCGTAGATGGGCGGGAAGACGGGGAAGACGAGGCGGTAGCCGATGAGTATAAACAGCATGTTTATGGCATCTCCCATGACGTTGAGCATGATGATCTTCTTGATCAGGTTGGAGCGCGTCGCTACCCCGTAGATTCCTAAGAGCATCATGGCGAAGAGGGTGATGGTTATGTATGCCAGCAGGAGGCTAATCATTCAGCTCCCTCCTTAAAACCGCTTTGAAGACCCACTCCGGGATTCCGAGGACGAGGAACACCGTGAGGAAGCCGAAGGTGACAGCGGTGTACTCGCCAACGTCGAGGTTGAAGAGGCCGGTTTCTCCGGGCAGGAGGTTTATCTCGAGGATTTTACCGCCGTAGAGGAAGACCGGAGCTAATACGGTCGCGAGGATTAACGCCAGACCAACAGCGTAGGCTGAGACCGTGTGTCCGAGTGTGAGTCCCTTCCTCTCGAGCGTGAACTTGCTGAAGGCCGCGAAGAGGAGCAGAGCGGCAACGGCCATGGCCGAACCACCCTGGAAGCCGCCGCCTGGCGTTAGGTGGCCGTGCAGGGCTATCGAGGCTGAAATCGCGATGATCATGACCACGACCAGCTTGGTTGTGGCCTTAACTATGAGGTCCATCTGCCTGTGGGGCATCGTTGCCTCAAGCTCCCTCGCCTGTCTGAGCTGTTCCCTGTCGAGGCGGAGGACGCTCAGGGCACCCATTATCGCCAGGAAGAACACGAAGGTCTCAAAGAGCGTATCGAAGCCGCGGTAGTTCCAGACTATGGCGGTAACTACCTCCGGGCTGTGGCTTGTTGGACCCTCGTGCGCGAAGGCGTGGCTCAGGTAGAACTCACCGAGGGGCCTCAGTTCAGCTCCGCCGAGGCCGAGGACGTTTTTGGCAGTTACGACGTAGGCTATGAAGAGGAAGGCGATGAGAAAGGAAACCGCAACAACGATATCCCGCTTCATTCTCCCACCTCGTATCTCTCAGTCTTGCTTATCGCCAGTATCACGAGTGCGGTATAGGCTCCAACCGCTATGGCGAGGTACGCTAAAACTATGTCAGGTGCGGCAAGGATGTAGAAGCCCAGCGCGAAGAACGTGGACTGGACGGAGCTTAAAGCCAGGGCCTTCAGCAGGTCGTGCTCCTTCATGGCGAGATAGCTGAAGACGAAGCCGAAGGAAACGACTATGACGAGGATGAGAAGGTGAAGCTCTATCATCTTCCGACCCTCCTGAAGGAGAACTTTGGTTCCTCCTCCTCGCCGGGAACTTCCTCGTGCTCGCGGACGAGTTCGGCAACGTCACTCCTCTTCGGCAGATCCTCCTCCAGCTGGTCAACAACCAGCCTGGGCTTTTTACCGACCTTTCCGAAGTACACGGCCGAAACTAGGGAGTGTGAACCGGTTGGGGCTATGAGGAGTATTAGGATGCCAACGGTGAACGCTATTCCAGCCATGAAGAACCTCTGGCTTCCAAGGGGGTGGTAAACGAGGGCAACCAGTCCAGCACCGAAGACTGGGAAGGCGGCACCACCTATCGTTCCCACCGTCGCTGCGTGGCTCCTCATGTAAAAGTCAGGAAAGCGGAGCATGCCTATGGCCGCGATGAGGTCGTAGATTGCCCCAAGGAGGATCGCGATCGAGCCGATGATGAAGACGATCTCCTCCATCATACCTCCACCTCCCCGTAGAGGACGTACTTGGTGTAGTACAGATCGAGCATGAAGGCCCAGAGGGCCAGGATTATGGCGCCGCTCGCGAGCATTATGGACTTGAAGTATATTCCGAGAACGACCATGAAGGCCGCCATGTCGAAGGAAAGGCAGTCGACGACAAGGATGATGTCCGCCGTCGTTGGCCCCTTGATCGCCCTTATTCCGTAGAGGATGAAGGCCAAGGCGTAGATGACCGCCGAGAAGTAGAGGACGTTGAGGAAGGCACTCTCAAAGTTCATGCAAACACCCCCATCAGGACTATCAGCAGGGCCATCGCCACCGCGAAGCCGCCTATGAGCGCGTTCATGTCGGGGTTCCTGCTTCTACCCCAGAGCGCGAGCCTTTCGACGGCCCTTATCAGCGGCAGGAACATCGCCTCATCGAGGTGCCTCACGGGGTAATCAAAGGCGTCGTCAACATCTTCTATGTCGGGGATCTCATGCCTCGGGACGACCTTTATCACCGGGAGGACGTAGCGGATGTAGGCCTTCCTGAACTCGTCAAGGAAAAAGCCAAAGGCCTCCCTGAGTATGTCGCCCGCGTTGTAGAAGATGAGAAGAAGCTCGCTGATCCTCTCCGTTGGAACCTTCCCAACCTTCCAACCGATTATCGGGGAGATGACGAGAAGAACCACCGCCAGTATGAAGGACGGGGAGGCGAAGAAGACCCCGGCGGGACCCTCGGGAATCGAGCCGCTTATCTCCTCTATCGCAGACGTAAGCCATGGGTGGAGGAGGAGCGGAAAGACGGCGACGGTGAAGCCCGCTATCGCAACTATCCCCGTGACGGCCCTTATCATGAAAGGTATCTCCTCCCTCTCGACCTCCCTCTTGCAGAGTTCCCTGTTGAGGCGCCTTATCTGGAGTATCGAGGCCATCGGGAAGAGGCCGAGGAAGGCCACCGTCAGCATCATGAGCCAGAGGAGGATGTCCCCTGACATCGCTATGCCCTCGAAGACGGGCCACTTTGAGACGAAGGCCGCTAAAGGCGGAACGCCCGCCATCGAGAAGACCGAGAGCGATATGAGGAGGGAGATCACGTGGCCCCTGAGGAGCTTCCTTATGGAGCAGACGTTGGGTTCCTCGCCGTAGTGCTCTATCGCACCGAGGCCGAAGAAGACCGCGCTCTTGTAGAGGGCCTGGTAGAGGATGTGGAGGAGCGCGCCCATGAGGACTATCGTCCCCGCGGTTCCGCCGAGGGCCATCGAAGCTCCAAGGGCGAAGAAAGCGATCCCCACGTCCATTATGCTGTGGTGGGCGAACTTCCTCTTGAGCCTTATCTCCCTGAAGGCGTAGAGCGTGGCAAAGGCCGAAACCGCACCGAGGGAGGCTGTAACGTAGCCAACAGTCCTCGATGTCGGGAGGACGAACTCCGTCATCCTGAGAAGACCGTAGAAGCCGAGGCCCTCACCGATGATGAAGACAGGGATGAAGGGACTCGGGACCGAGCGGTACGCGCGGGCCACCCACGTGTGGAACGGGAAGACACCGGCCCTGACGAGGAAGGCGGAGAGGTAGAGCGCGTACATAACCCCGATGCCGACGGGCAGGTTCGCGAGGTTCTCTTTAAGCCCTTCAAAGGTCAGGGCGCCGGCGGCGTGAGCCAGGGAGGTCGCTATGAGGAGCGGTATTATGCCGAAGAGCTGGGTTAGGACGATGTACCTCCACGCGGCCTTCCTGGAGCCTTTCGTCTCCGAGGTGAGGATCAGAACGAAGGTGAAGACCGCGAAGAGTTCGTAGGCCAGGGTAAGCCTCTCGAGGTCATCCGTGGTGAGGAAGAGCAAGGCCGAAAGCAGGGCCATGTTGACCGACAGCCCGAGGTAGCGCTCGTCCCCCCTCGCTTTGTAGTCGAGGAGGTAGAGAGAGAGGGCAAAGGTGAGGAAAGCCAAGACCATCAGGAAGAGGGCCGAGAGCGGGTCAACGTCAACGCTGATCGGCAGGAAGGGGATTATCTCGCCGGCGAAGCCCTTTATTCCCGCTATTGACAGGAGGAACACCGGGAGGAAGGCCGCCAGGGTGAAAAAGTACGCCCTTCTTCCCCCACCGAAGAGGGCCACCAGCGACCCGGCTAGGAGCAGGGCCAGCGCCAGGTTAAGCATCGTGATCGGATCCATCAGTGGCCACCCCCGAAGAAGCCGATGGCGTGCACCAGCGGGTACGCCAGATAAGGCACGACGAAGACGAGTATCAGGAGCATGACGAGGGAGGCGGTTATTACCGGATGGGTGTTGGCCTTTATGGTTATCCTTGTCCCGAAGACGTTCCGGGTTATCCACTTGACGCCGACCCAGAGGAAGACGGCCGAATCAGCCAGGACCATGAGGACTGGAAGCCACGCCACGGGGGTCACATTGAGGGCATCCAGGCCGGTTAGAAGCTCCGCCTTGCTGAAGGCTATGGCCATCGGCGGCAGGCCCGCCAGTCCCAGAAGCGCGACGCTCCAAGCTAAGGCGTTGACCGGGAGAACCTCCTTGAGGCCGCTTATCCTCCTCAGGTCGAGGGTTCCGAGGGAGTAGGTGAAGCTTCCGGCGGTGAGGAAGGCAAGCCCCTTGATGAAAGCATGAGTGGTGAGCTGGAACATGGCCGCTTTGAGGCCCACTTCAAGGCCCAGGGAAGCGAAGGTCAGGCCAACGAACATTATTCCTGCCTCTGCCACAGTTGAATACGCCAGAAGCCTCTTGGCATCGTTCTGCACGGGGTAGTTGAGTATCGGAATGAGCAGGGTGAGCGAGACCATAACCGCCATGAAGTAGAAGACCCACGTTGGAAGAGGCCCAATGAACTGGAGAACCCTCGCAACGAGGTAAACGCCCATCTCAACCATCGCCGCGCCGTGAAGGAAGGCACTGGCTGGAGTCGGGGCCTCCATGGCATCTGGGATCCAAGAATAGGTCGGGAACTGGGCGCTCTTGGTGTAGCCCGCAATGAGGAGTGCTATGAAAAGCCAGGGTTTCACCGATGCCGAAACGTGGGAGAGCGAGAAGAGGCTCAGGTCGTGGAGCTGGGTTATACCGATGTATATCGCCGAATAGAAGCCGATCATCGCCCCAACGTTCGGGATTATGAAGGCCTTGAAGCCGGCCCTTGCTCCGGCCTTGGTTCCGTAGTAGCTTACCACACCCCAGCACGCCAATCCCATAAGCTCGAAGAAGATGACGAGACCGAGGAAGGTGGAGGAGTAGATGAAGCCGAGCGTTGCCCCCTCGAAGAGCGTCATCCAAGCGTAGAAGAGACCGCGGCCCTTTCCAACAGGATGCCCGACGTTCCTCTCGCTCATGTACTCCATTCCGTAGAACATGAAGATGAAGCCGGCTAAAGCGACCACCGTTCCTATTAAAACGCTCATTGGATCGATTATGATGCCGTAGACCTCGCCGAGCCTCTCAGTTGTCATATACGCGAGGTGGACTGTCTCATGATCGTAGTGGAGAAGGTACTCGATTAATACGCCGAACTGGAGGAGCATGGCGGTGAAGAATGAACCCAACATAACCGCGTCCGCTTTCCTCTCGTCGAGTTTGAACAGGAGCAAGCCGTCAAGCAGTGGGACCATGAACGTGAGCGTAGCGAGAAGCCCTATCATCTCCCGCCCCCCATAACCTAAACCCATTAGGTTGGTCTAACTACCCCTTTAAAGTTTTTCGGCGATTTCCGAAAGTCCTTTTAACGAATGTACAAATCTGTGAAACCCGATAGGTTAAACTTTGAGTTTTTCGAACCTCTCGAAGACCCCCTCAAAGTACTCATCGACGAGCGAGAGCACCCCCGCTGAATCGAAGGGGAGGGAGTGAATGGAGCGACGAGCCTCCCCGAGGAAGCCCCTCGCAGTTCCCATCGCCTCTCTGAAGACGCCTGCACCCTTCATCCTGTCAAAGAGAGTTAGCAGGTTCTCCTCAACCGGCTCACGGAGGGTTCTCTCGATGAGTGATGAGCCGTACTTTTCGGCGTAGAGTATCAGGGGCAGCGTTGTTTTCCCGTTCAGGAGGTCCTTAAAGCGGTCCTTCCCGGTTCCCGGAAAGTAGTCTAGGACATCATCAACTATCTGGAACGCCCTGCCGACGAGGGTCCCAGCTCTATCTAGTTCTTTCCAGAAGGGCTTTTCCATATAGTAAGCCGGAAGCGCGAAGGAGGCCCCAAAGAGCCTTCCGGTCTTCCCGTCGATTATCCGGTAGTAGGTGCCGATGTCGAGGTGTACACTTCCTCTGACGGCCTCCTGCAGGATTTCGGCCTTCACCATCTCCTCCACTACCTCTGCAACGTAGTCGACCATCTCAACTCTCTTCGAGGCTATTATGCGGAGCGCCCTAACGAAGAGGAAGTCGCCGCTGAGAACCGCTAATTCCGGTCCCCACTGCATAGGAACAGTGGGACTGCTCCTCCTCTTCTCGGCGAGGTCTATAACGTCGTCGTGCACGAGACTGGCGGTGTGGATGAGTTCAACGGCTGAAGCAAGGTCGAGGGCGTCTTCCTCATCGAGGCCAAGGCCTTTAGAAACCGCCAGAGTTATACGCGGCCTTATTCTCTTCCCTCCGCTCAGTATCATGTACTCCCCTATCTTCTTCGCGAGTTCGACGCTTCCCTCAAGGGCCTCTATGAGTTTCTCGTCAAGCGACTCCACGTTTCTCCCCCCCAATGAGAGCAAATCCCACGACAAAGGCGAGTGCAACGAGTCCTATGCCCGAGGAGGGCCTTCCGAGCGCGATTAGGACGAGAGCAGAGAACTCGAAGGCCGTGAAGAGGGGGAAGTAGGAGAGTCTTCCCCTGGAGTAGAGCATCGCGCTTATCCCGTGGAAGGCCGTGAAGATCAAGGCGCTGAGGAAGGTGTAAGCTAAGCCCCCTGAGAACGAAACGGGAAGCTTTAGTATGAAGTTTGTAGCCACGAAGGTGCCTATCGCCAGGAAGACGTACTTGCCAACGCCGAAGCCGAGGCCGAGCGAGAGGCCGTCCCTGTTCCTGGAGAAGTAATATTTCGAGCCTTCGATGGTGAGGGCCGTTAGGAGCGCCACCGTTAAAACACCGGCGGTTCTGCCCATCCCGAGCGTTATGATTGAGTAGAACGGGAGGATTATTCCGAGGCCGAGCGCTATTCCGGCACCCATGACGAACTCCGCTATCTCAAGCCTCCGTCTCCAGTAGTAGAATGCCCCTAGGGAAATCATGGAGCCGAGCATCATGAGGAGCATTCCCGCTGGATTGGGCCTTGCCTTGACGCCGAGGGCGATGCCAACGAGTTGACCGTTTTTGTAGGCGAGAAGAACGGGGAAAGAACCTTTTTCGCAGTGAACCGTGTACTCGAACTTCTGAAGGTCTCCCTCGGTCGAGTTCGAGGCAAGCCGATAGTCCTTCAGCTTACCATAGTTGTCGAGCGTGAACTCCCTTATCTGATGGAAGTACTCCTCGGTGAACCGGGATTTTAGTTCCTCACTCATGTACGGTTCTATCAGCGAGTAGTTTCCTGTATTGAACGCTTCTATGAGTTTCTCCATAAACGCGTTTGGATTATCCGCCCGGACGTGCGGAGCCAAAAGCAGGAGGAGTAAAAGGAATGAAACGACCGCGGCTTTCCTCATGGCTTTCCCTCACACAGCTGGTTCAATGGCCTTAATGAGCTTTTCTGCCATGCCGTCTACGAGGGGAATTCTGTAAAGTTCGCCCCTAACTGCCTTCCAGATGCCGAAGGCCGCGTAGGCAAGCCAGGCGTAGACCACGTACATGGCCGGCCCGAAGTGCGGGTACTCGGTGTTAACCGGCATGTGCCAGAGGGCCATGAAGGCGAGCCAGGCGAAGAAGCCCATGACGCTCGAGTAGGCGGCGTGCTTCCTCATGAACTCGCTCGAATCCTTCATCAGGAGTATCGGGATTCCACCGACGAAACCCATTATGTAGGCTATGAAAGCGTCCGTAAAGCTTCCCATCTCCCTTACCCCCACGCTTTCAGTTCTTGTAACCGGCATCTCCAATCACCTCCGCAATTGCATCAATCAAAAGGGGATCGCGATGGTTAAGCTTCACTCGGTAGTATTTCAGGCCGAGCCTGTCGGCGACCTCCTTGTATTCAATATCCAGCTCGTAGAGGGTCTCGATATTTTCAACTATGAAGCTGAGGGGGTAAACGAGAACCTCTTTAATGCCCTCAGATTTTAGCCTCTCCAAAACCTCTGAAACGCCGGGCCCGAGCCATTCACCCTTACCAAACCTGCTCTGAAAGGCTATCTCCCAGGGCAGGTCGAATGCTTTCATTACTCTCCCAGCGAGCTTCCTG
>JALVWX010000156.1:30446-31755 GCA_027023165.1 Thermococcus sp.
GCCTTCGTCTATGACCTTCTTGGGCAAACTGTGGACGCTGAGTATGAGGTAAGGCTCCTCGAAGCCACTCTCTTTTAAACCGTTCTCGATGTTCCTCTGAACCCACTGGACAAAGCTCTCCCGGTTCCACCACTCCTTCACATAGGGCTTCTCGCCAAAGAGCTCCCTTATTTTGACCAGACAGCGCTCCGTTGTCGAGCTTGAGTAGACGTGGTAGAGCGGGAGGACCAAATCGAAGTCCCATTCCATCTCCTCCAAAAGCGGTCTCGAGTAGCACATGCCGAGCCTTATCTCATGCCCGGTTTTCTCGCTCACGGCCCTGGCTATCTCGCCCATGTATCTAACGAGGGGGCTCCTGCCTCCTATGGCCATATAATGTCCCCTAACCTCCCTCGCACGGGCCTTAGCTATGCCCCTGATTATGGCCCTCGCTCCCGGAACATCGAGTCCTATATGGTGCCGTATATCATAGAGAAACCGGAATATGAAGTCCTCGATTTCATCTGGCTCCGTAGGAGCACCCATGTAGGTGAAAAGAATCCTCAACTTTTCACCTCCAAAAAGAAGAAAAAGGTCAAAGCTTACCGTTCAAAACTGCCCCGAGGTTTTTGGCCAGGGTTAGGAGGAAGCCGAGTCCCTTCTGAACGTCCTCATCTCTAAGATACCCAATCGCTCCCGTCATTCCAACCTTTGGAGCCTCTTTGGGGTTGGTCTCTGCCAGGGCCTTGAGCAAAGCCCTCACGAGTTCTTCGGTGTTCCAGCTGAGCTTTCTGACATCTTCCACTTCCAGCTCCCTAACCGGCTCAAGGGCGGAGTTCCCCACCGCGGTGAGCCTTAGAATTGCCTTTTCTTCAGCCACGGTTTCGAGAAGCTTATCGCCGTTCTCGGTCATGGCCTTGAGTATCCCAAGCGTTCCGCTCTTTTTCAGGGCAACGGCAACCTCTATTAGCTCCTTAACGGCGGAAATCTCTTCAGGCGTGAACTTAATTTCGCTCATCTTCATCACCTCACAGCCTCAAACTGTCAAGCCAGCCCCTGTAGAAAGAATCTTTGGTCAGCCTTACAAGCGGGCTCTTGAAGAGAAGATAGCACTCGCGCTTGTATTTGGTTCCCTTCCATTCGTACTCACAGTTGCCTATGAAACCTGTGTTGTAGCCGTGACCAACGCACATGGTCGGGGCGTACTCCGCCACGGGGAAGCCACCGTGTATCTGGTGCAGTATGCTCGTCGCGGAAACTATTGCGGCGTTATGGAGGGGAACTCCAGCGGTTAAAAGCCCGAGGGGTGGCATACTCGCCTCACTGACAA
>JALVWX010000157.1 GCA_027023165.1 Thermococcus sp.
TCCAGCGGTGCCCTGTGCAGGAGAAAGGTCGAGGACTTCGTCCCCGTGGACGGCTACGTTGCAGGCTGTCCACCAAACCCGGTTCAGATAATCAGGGGACTCCTCAAGATGGCCGGGAGGGATGTGGAATGAACCCCTACTACCTCATAACCCTTGGCTTTGCGGTATCATCTCTGATTGCCCTCGCTTCGAGGAAGCTCACCTACTGGCTCGACGTGGCTTTGTCATCTGCCCTGCTCTACCTCCTCCTCTTCCAGCAAGGGGGCATAGACGGAACCGTCAGGTACTTCATGCTCATCTCGGCCATCGTCTGGCTGAGTGCGTCGCTCTTCAGCGTGGACTACGACCGCTATCCCAGAATCCTCGCCGGTTCCTTTTCCCTCGCGATAGCAGGAATGCTGGTCATACTCCTCGCCGGGGACGCGATCACCTTCCTCATCGGCTGGGAGGTCATGACGATAGCGAGTTACCTCGGGATAACGGCGAAGGAAAAGGAAGGTAAGGGTGCCTACAGGTTCCTCGCCTTCGGGGAGCTGAGCGCGCTCCTGATTTTGGCGAGCTTCGGTCTCCTGGCAGTTCAGAGCGGTTCAGTGGAGTTTTCAGCTTGGAGGGGCTCGCCCGTCTGGAACGTCGCCTTCTTCCTGGCGGCCCTCGGCTTTGCGGTGAAGATGGCAGTCTTCCCGTTCAACATCTGGCTTCCCCAGGCCCACGGCAAAGCCCCTGCCAACCTCTCCGCCCAGCTGAGTGCCGTTCTAACGCTGATGGGCCTCTACGGAATGGTCAGGCTCCTCCTCATAACCAGGCCAGCGGACTGGGTTGGAGCGTTCTTCCTGCTCTTTGGAGGCATTACCGCAATCCTTGGAGCGGCCTATGCCGCCGGAACGGAGTACGTCAAGAGGCTCCCCGGTTACAGCACGGTCGAGAACGACGGCGTTTTGCTGGCCCTCTTCGGGGGCACGGTAATAGCGCTGAACAGCGGGAACACCGACCTTGCCGCGTTCACGTTCTTGGCCCTGCTCTTCTTCGCCTTCGCCCACAGCGTCTCAAAGGGTCTGCTCTTCCTCGTTGCGGGCAGGCTGGAGAACGGCACCGGGAAGTTCTCGGAGGTCGTGCACGGCAGGCTCTCAATCCTCGGGGTCATAGCGGGCTACGCCTCCGCCCTGAGCCTCGCGGGGATTCCGCCCTTCCCGGGCTTCCTCGGTGAATGGCTCGGCATAGAGAGCCTCCTCCAGAGCTTTAAGATACCCGACCCAAGGTTCAAGGTCCTGATGGTCCTCGTCGGCTCGCTCGTGGCGCTAACGGCCGGAATCGCTGGGGTTGCGATGGCCAAGATGATAACCCACGGCGTCCAGAGGGCCGGGGGGAGGAAAGGCTACTCCGTCGAGGACGCCGGATATGCCGTTTCCACGGCCGTCCTGTTCACCGTCGGGGTTCTTCCGGGGCTCCTCTTCCGCCTCATGGATAAACCGGTGAAAGCGCTAACGGGCCAGAGGGCCACGGACTTTCTGGAGGGTGCACTCGGAATAAGGGATGGCTTCCTTGTCGTTGCCAAGGGCTTCGGCGGAATATCGCCCACGTATCTGGCCCTCCTGGTCGCGGTCTTCACGGCTGGAACCTACCTAACAGTGAAGTTCCTCAGGGGTATCAAGGTGAGGCGCGTGAGGCCGTGGAGCGGTGGCCTGAGCAACCCGGAGTACCCGCCGATAGCCCACTCGGCCATACTCCTCATAACGGAGGGCTGGCTCTACGGGACGAGGGAAGAAAAGGGGCGCCTTTACTGGCGCGAGAGAATAAACCTTGCCTACGACAGGCTCGCAAGGGCCTACCTGGACTTCTCCGAATGGTTCAGGCACGGGATAATGAGGGGCTCGGACAGCGT
>JALVWX010000158.1 GCA_027023165.1 Thermococcus sp.
CGTTCAGCAGAGGATCGAGATCCTCAAGATGCTCTACAGGGACATCGACCTGCTCATCCTCGACGAGCCGACCGCGGTTCTGACCCCGATTGAGGTCAAAGAGCTTTTCGACGTTCTTAAAAAACTGAAGGCCCAGGGGAAGACCATCATCTTCATCAGCCACAAGCTGAACGAGGTCATGGAGATAACCGACCGCGTGACGGTGATAAGGAAGGGCGAGGTCATCGGAACGGTAAAAACCTCCAATGCAACGCCACAGCTTCTTGCCAGGATGATGGTGGGCAGGGACGTCGTCCTCAGGATAGAGAAGCCGCCGAAGGAACCCGGTGAGGTAACCCTCAAGGTCGAGGACCTCTGGGTGAGGGGAGACCGCGGTGAGGAAGCCGTTAGGGGCCTCTCCTTTGAGGTTCGCGCCGGGGAGATATTCGGTATAGCGGGCGTCGAGGGCAACGGCCAGAGCGAGCTTATAGAGGCCATAACGGGTCTTAGAAAAATCGAAAAGGGCCGGGTGGAGGTCAACGGGGTGGATATAACTGGCAAAAGGCCCAGGGAACTCTACGACATGGGCATAGCCCACATCCCCGAGGACAGGACGCACATGGGACTGGTCCTCGACATGACCGTGATGGAAAACGCCATCCTGGGGATGCAGTGGAGGAAGGAGTTCTCCAGGTGGGGGCTGATGGACTGGAAGAGCGTTGAACTTCACACCAGACGGCTCATAGATGAGTTCGACGTCAGCGCCCCCGGTGTCAAGGCCCCCGTTAAGTCCCTCAGCGGCGGAAACCAGCAGAAGCTCATAGTGGCCAGGGAGGTCAGCAAAAAACCGGAGCTCATCGTCGCTGCCCAGCCCACCCGCGGTGTTGACGTGGCATCGACTGAGTACATAAGGAACTACCTCGTAAAGCTGAGGAACGAGAACAAGGCCGTCCTCCTCGTCTCTGCGGACCTCGATGAGGTGACCCAACTCAGCGACAGGATGGCGATAATGTACGAGGGACGGTTCATGGGCGTGGTGAAGCCGGAGGAAGTCACGGAGGAGCAGATAGGCCTCATGATGGGAGGTGTCAAGGCATGAACGTGTCAGACGAGCTTCGTGGCTACGGAAAGCCCCTCGCCGAGAGCGTCCTGGCGATACTCATAGGGGCCCTGATAGGTGCGATCGTGCTGTGGCTCAGCGGCTACGACGCCATAGCGGCTTACAAAGCCCTTCTTAAGGGCGCCTTCCTCGGGGGGAACTTCGCGGAGACCCTCAGCAAGTCCACACCCCTGATACTCACCGCCATAACCTTCGCCATAGGTGCGAGAACGGGCCTCTTCAACATAGGCGCCGAGGGTGCAGTCTACTTCGGCGCAATAGCCGCCGTCGGCGTCACCCAGGTCTTCCATAACCCGCTGGCGGGAGTGCTGAGCGGACTGCTCGTCGGTGCGCTCTGGATGCTTCCGGCCGCGGTGCTCAAGGTCTATCGCGGAGTCCACGAGGTCATCTCGACCATAATGCTCAACTGGATAGCATTCTACCTGGCCGGCTGGATGGCGCTGAGCCTCTTGGCAAACCCGGACAATCCCAACAGCACCCTGCCGATACCCCCCGGGGCGAGACTCCCGCTCCTCGTTAAGAACTCCACGCTCTCCCTGGCGTTCATAATCGCGATTGTGGCCGCGATCGTTGTCTACGTTATAATGTGGCACACAAAGCTTGGATACGAGCTCAGAACGAGCGGTCAGAACCCGAGGGCGGCGGAGTATGGGGGCATAAATCCCAAGGCGGCCATGATCTGGTCGTTCCTCATCGGCGGAATGACCGCGGGTCTGGCCGGCGCTGTTCAGATCATGGGCATACCGCCGAGCTACTCGATAAGCCAGGGACTGGCCAACGTCTACGGCTACGGTTTCGACGGAATCGGTGTTTCTCTCGTCGGCAGGAACCACCCGCTGGGCATAATCTTCGCGGGGATACTCTTTGGAGCGCTGAACGCGGGTGCGACTCAGATGCAGCAGACGGGCGTTCCGCTGGAGATGGTCAAGGTCATCGAGGGAATAATCATCGTCGCCGTTGCCGTTCCGGGACTGCTGGATCTATTCGCAAAGCCCTTCAGGAGGGGGTCACAGTGAACGGGACGATGGTAATCGGCCTTCTCCTCGGTTCACTGGCGGCGATGGTTCCGATAGTCCTCACCAGCGTCGGGGCGACGATAAGCGAGAGGGCCGGCGTCGTCAACATCGGCTACGAGGGCATACTGATGCTCTCGGCTTTCTTCGGGGCGATCTTTGCGGAGATGGCCCACAGCGGCTGGGTCGGCCTTCTCGGTGGCGCACTTACGGGGCTGGCGCTGGGCGTCGTCCACGGGGTCATCACGGTCTACCTCAAGGGAGACCACGTGATCCCGGGTATAGGATTTAACCTCATCGGCTACGGCGGCGTCGCCTTTGGAATTCTCGCCTACTGGGGAACGGCCGGCCAGCACCAGGTCCCGAGCTACGCGCAGATAAGCCCCATCTGGATGGACGCCTTCGGCAACTCCCTCAGCCCGATGGTGCCGATAACCTTCGTGGTTGCGTTCGTGGCGTGGTGGGTCCTCTTCAGGACGCCCTTTGGGCTGAGGATAAGGGCAGTCGGTGAGAACCCGGAGGCGGCCGACGCCCTCGGAATAAACGTCGAGCTGTACCGCTTCACGGCCGTCCTGATAGCCTCGGCGCTTGCAGGTATCGCTGGAGCTTACCTGAGCGTTGACTGGCTCGGGACGGTGACGAAGACCATAGCCGCCGGGAGGGGTTTCATAGCACTGGCCAACATGGTCTTCAGCGGCTGGAACCCTCTGATGGCCCTTGTCGGAGGTGTCATCTTCGGGTTCTTCGACAACCTATCCATTTACATCCAGAACAACCCCTGGCTGGCCGGAACGATACCCTGGCAGTTCATAGCGACCCTGCCTTACGTGGTGACCCTCATAGTGGTCGCGGGGATAATAGGCAGGGCGAGGCCGCCGAAGTGGGACGGAATCCCCTACAAGAGGGAGTGAATCCCTCCCCCTCTGTTTTTACCTGACCAGTCTGGCACGTTCTCGGAAAAGTAAGGGGGAGGTTCATTTCTTCAGAACGACCCCTAGGGCGGTTCCAAGAACAACCCCAACAACCAGGGAGATGAGAACGTACGTTCCGACGTTTGGACCCACAGAAGGTTTCTGAACCGGTGCCTTGCCGGAAAGGGCCTTAACGACGGCCGCGCTGTTCTCAACGAGGAGCTTTGTGTAAGGCTCGTCCGTGCCGAAGACTGTTATTCCAGCGAGCGGCTTTCCGCTCTTTTCCGCGAGTTCGAAGGTGGCCTTCTTTATCTGCTCCGGGCTGTCGACGGCGTAAACGATTACACCGGCCTTCTCAGCCTCTGGAAGAAGGTCGTCAACGCCTATCGCGGGCACCTCTTCCTCGGGCTTTATAGCGGCAATCGCTTTTATCCCTAGCCACTCTATTGCGTACTGGTCCGGTGGCATCTGTATAACCGCTGTCTCGTTGCCGTTCACGAGTGCACGGTAGGCCTCAACTATGGTATTTACCCTTGCCTGGAAGCTGTCATAACCCTCCATGTAGATGTCCGCGTTCATGGGGTCAACGGCCTCTAATGCCTTTTCAGTGGCCTTCGCTATTGCCAGGGCGTTGTTTGGATCGAGCCAGACCCCGTGTGGGTTGTCCTTGCCGTCGTACCATCTCTCGGGCAGGTAGCGGAAGCCCTCCCTTTTGTAGTCGTCTAAGAAGAGGGCCTTTCCTTTTATCGTTCCTTCGCTCTGAAGCTCCGCTATCCTCTTCTCAACCGGAAGGTGGCCGCCGGTGGTCACTATAACGTCCGCCCTCTGGAGGAGGTTTATCCGATCCGCCGTGAGCTGGTACTCGTGGGGATCTGCCCCAGCGGGAATCAGATAGACAACCCGGACCGAGTCCCCAAAGGCGTCACTGACTATCCCCGCCAATGGAGCTATCGTTGCCACCACGAGTGGCTTTCCCTGGGACGCGAGGGTGAAATGCGGAATCAGCAGTGCCGTGAGGATGATAATTGCGAGCGGACCCATCTTTCTCATCTCACTCACCGACGACCTTTGGGATAACCCGTTTAAAAACTGTCGCCGATAGCATTATAAACCCTCCCTGAAAATACCATCGGTGGTCGTCATGAAGAGACTGTTTGGATGGATAATCCTGCTGGCCATCCTGACCTCCACCACCGTGGTGGCGGCTCCTCAGGTGATGTACCACCCCAGTCCGGGCGTGACCGTTGAAATAAACCCCAACTCGGAGCTTCTCGGCATAATCTACTACCTGGCGTTCGGAAAAAACGACACGTTCGTAATCGACAGGGGAGACTACCTTAAAGACGTCGAGGCCCATTTTGGAGCTTACAGAAACCACCCCGCGGTCCAGCTCCTTCGCGAGAACCTCTCCGCTTATACCTCGATTCCGGAGAGGGACTACCGGCTAATGGACCTTGAATACTACCTGCTGTTTTACACTGCCCCGCCCAATCTGACACCAGTTTTTCCAATGGGTCCGGTTTGGTTCCGTGAAAAGTTCATCCCGGCCCTGAGGGATTTTGCGCGGAGGACGAACTTCATGGATTTCTACCGCAGTCACGCTTCCGATTACTGGGAGGACATGAAGGTTTACACGGGCGCGCTTCGTCTCCTGCCTCCTGATGGCTTCATGACCAACTACTCCGGCTTTTCGGGCATCCAGTACCGCTTCGAGCACCCGTTCCTGGTGGCGGTCCACGGCCACAGCTTCAACCCTGTCATAAACAGAACGCAGATCTGGGGTGCCGGAGGGATGCTCCCCCTCGTCAGAAGAACCCCTCAGAGGACGCTTTGGAGCTACAAAACGGCCCGGGACACGATGTTCGGCCTCCCCCTCAACCGCGACGTCATAAACTCAACATACCTCGACGAACTGCTCTACCTCGGCTTCATCTACCACGAACTCGGCCACGATGTTACCCTTCCCTCGCTCTACCGCAACTACGCACTCCTAGGGAACATGACCTACTTTCAGAGGACCATCGAGGAGGACATGCCATACCTCGCGAGATACGACCTCCACTTCTGGGATCCAACAGGGATGCTCTACGAGGGCTTTGCCGACGCCTGGGAGGACTTTGCACTGACGCACGTGGACGGGAACTACTCCCTCCTCGCAATGGAGATGCAGAAGGCCTGGGGCGAGTTCTGGATCGAGGAGCTGTTCTACGGCGTCCAGGACTGCGCCCTTGAGGTTAGGGAGGGCTACGTCTCAGACTTCTCCGTATGCGTCCCCAAACTTCTCCATGGGCTTATTAACTACGCTTCCCCCGAGAACGCAAGCCGGATTTACGAGCACGAAGTTCCTGTGACGCCGCTTAGGGCCTTTGATAGGGGTGCGCAGGCTGGGAAGGTGATAGTGGTTTACGGAACAGAAAATCCGGACCCGAGCGGCACAGAATACGATAGGGGAACCGCAGAGAGAATAGCGAAAACCCTTGAGGAGTTCTACTCAATGTGGCCTGGCGAGGTTGATGTTGAAGTCAAGGCGGACGTGAACGTGACCGGCGATGACATGAAAGGCAACCTCGTCCTGGTTGGCGGGCCGGTCTCCAACTCGATTGTGAACCAGATGGAAGAGAAATTCCCTCTCCGCTTCGTCAAGGTGAACGGGAGCTGGGAGCTTTACCTCACCTGCGATACGCCCATCAAGTGCAGTCCTGTCCCGGTTTACTTCACGATAGACGGAACCAAAATCAGCAGGAGCGCGCCTCTCTACACTAACAACGCGAGCGTCATAATGGCCATAAGGAACCCGAACAATCCTGAGAACTACATCGTATGGATAGCGGGCGCCGACAGGAACTTAACGAGGCTCTTCACGAACCCAACGTACTACCTAAGCAGCTACGAGGTCTACGATGGGAAAGAAGTACAGGTGGGGTTCTACGTTCAGCCGCTCCTCTCTTCCGGCGGCTGATCCTCTTCTCTTCCATCGCTACTCTTTATGTGCGGCTTGCCGATGGCTATCGTAAAGCCCTTGAAGCTGTCGTCCTTCCTGTTGAACTCTATGGCCAGCGGAAGGCCGTTGTCCTCGTTGAAGACTATCCTCACTATCCTTGCGCGCGAATGCTCGCTTAAATAATCCTCCTTCAGGCCTTCGTAGTTGTCTATGACCTCGTTGATGCTATCGCTGTGCATCTCATAGATCTCGTTCGCGTAGATGCTGTGGTTCCTGATCTCCTCGACCTTCTTCTCCCTGTCCATTTCCACACCCTTCAGGCTTTGCGCCAGGCTCCCTCGCGGAACTTAAAAACCTTCCTGCGCTCGGCCATGCGGAGAGCTTCCTCCAGCTTGCCCTTGGGAACCTCGAGACCGTGAAGCTCCTTGAACAGTTCGACGATTTCATCGGTGGTTAAGACCTCCTTCTCCTCGAAGAGGTTGTTCACGAGGTTTATCATGTCCTCGACGAAGTTCCACGGGAAGACTATCCAAGCCCAGTCTATCTCCTCGTCGTAGTAATCAGGCTTGAAGCGGGAGCCCCTTATCGTGAGGAGCGTGGCGACCCTTATCTCAGCCGGCTTCTGACTTTCAACGTAGTTCTTCGCGAGGGTCAGGCTTTCCCCCGTGTCGCTGATGTCGTCGACGATGAGAACCCTCTTGCCCTCAAGATTGTAGTTGCTGCCGTACTTGAGCTTGGCCTTTCCATCCGGGGTCGCGGTAACGCCCCAGTGCTCGACCTTGAGGCTGACTAAGTCTTTAACGCCGAGGTAGTCGCAGTACAGGCGCGCGGCAACCCAGCCGCCCCTTGCAAGGCCGACTACAACGTCCGGAGTCCAGCCCTCTTCGAGAACCTTCCAGGCACCCTCTTTGGCCCATCTCTCAATCTCTTCCCAAGAAGCGAGTCTTGCCGGAAACTTCTTCATTGGATTTCCCTTAACTAAGCGGACGGGGGGTTATATTTAAGGGTTTTGCTCCGGGTTTTGACAGAAAAATGGCAAAAGTAAAGGAGAATCAAACTCTGACTCTCTTCCACACCGTGCCTTGGGGCGTGTCCTCGAGCTGAATTCCAAGCTCCCTCAGCTTGGCCCTTATCCTGTCCGCCAGCGCGAAGTTCCTCTCATTCCTGAGCTGGGCGCGGACATCGATGAGGAGCTTTATGAGTTCCTCCTCCTCGCCGGCTTTCTGCTCCCTGAAGTAGTCCTCGAAGATGCCGAAGACCTCGCTGACAGCCCTGAAGAACTCCCGGGCCTTCCTCAGTATGCTCTCCTTCGGCGTCTCCACCTGTGTTAGATAGCGGTTGACGGCGTTCGATGCCTCGAAGACCGCCTTCAGAGCCTCGGGGGTGTTGAAGTCGTCGTCCATCGCCTCGTAGAACTTCTCCCTAGCATTTCTTATGGCCTCGTAGGCCTCGAACTCGGGCTTTTCCCAGCGGAAGGAAATCTCCGCCCTCTCCATCGCCACGCGGATGTTCTCGAGGGTGTTGTAGAGCCTCTCCAGGTTGTTCTTGGCGTGCTCCATGCCCTCCTCCGTGTAGTCGAGCGGCGATCTGTAGTGCCTCTGGAGCACGAAGAGCCTTATCACCTCGGGATCGTAGCGCTTTAACGCTTCGCGTATCGTGATGAAGTTTCCAAGGCTCTTGCTCATCTTCTCACCGTTGACCATGAGGAAGCCGGTGTGCATCCAGTAGCGGACCCACTCGTGGCCGGTGCAGGCCTCGGTCTGGGCTATCTCGTTCTCGTGGTGCGGGAAGATGAGGTCGTTTCCGCCGCCGTGGATGTCGAAGCTCTCGCCGAGGTATTTGGTACTCATCGTGGAGCACTCTATGTGCCAGCCGGGTCTGCCCTCGCCCCATGGAGAAGACCACTTCGGTTCTCCTGGCTTCGCCTTCTTCCAGAGGGCGAAGTCCTCGGGGTTCCTCTTCCCCTCGCCCGGCTCGACACGGGCGCCCTTGACGAGGTCCTCCAGCTTTATCTTGCTCAGCTTTCCGTAGTCCTTGAACTTGCGAACCTCAAAGTAAACCCCATCGCTCCCCTCGTAGGCGTAGTCCTTCTCCTGGAGCTTTTTAACGAACTCAATGATGTCATCGATGTGCTCGGTGACGCGCGGATATATGTCGGCCGGCTTGACCTTCAGGGCGGCCATGTCCTCCAGGAAGTACCTGAGGAACTTCTCTGCCAGCTCCTTCGGGTCTTCGCCGGTCTCGTTCGCCCTTTTGATGATTTTATCGTCTATGTCCGTGAAGTTCATCACCATGAGCACGGTGTAACCGCGGTGCTCGAAGTAGCGCCTAACCACGTCAAAGGCTATGTACGTCCTCGCGTGGCCGATGTGGGTGTAATCGTAAACCGTCGGACCGCAGACGTACATCCTGACCTCGCCCTCTCTGAGCGGCCTGAACTCCTCCTTCTGCCTCGTCAGGGTGTTGTATATCCTTATGGCCA
>JALVWX010000159.1 GCA_027023165.1 Thermococcus sp.
CCGGAGCTTTTTTCCTTATTTCAGCTTCCTCTCTTGCCATTGCCTTCTCAAGCTCCCGGGCGATTTTCTTTATCGCCGCGAACATGCCCTTCTCCTTCCGCTTTGAACTCCAGTAGTAGGCTTCATCTCTCGTCCCCTTGGCCATGAGGACGACTACCCTACCGGGCCTGTGTCTGCCGGTTCTGCCGCGGCGCTGGATGCTCCTTATTGCCGACGGAACCGGCTCGTAGAAAACCACCAGATCAACCTCTGGAACATCTAAACCCTCCTCGCCGACGCTTGTGGCAACGAGAACGCTGAACTCCCCGCGGGAGAACTTTTCAAGGGTTTCCTTCTGCTCCTTTTGACTCATCCCCCTGTCCTTCCCCCTGCTGGCCTGGCCTATGAAGCGCTCCGCCGAAATTCCCATGGCCCTAAGTTCCTCGACGATCTTCCTCCCGGTGTCGCGGTAGTTGGTGAAGACGATCATCTTGGAGTTCGGCTTTCTCCCGAGCTGCTCCTTCACCAGCTCCCTCAGCTTCTCCATCTTTGGATGGTCTATTCCGCTCTCCTTCGCCTGGACGAGGAGGTAGATCACCTTCCTCATGCGCGGGTCGTCCATGAGTTCCCTGCTCGACTTCGCCCTCTTATCCTCGCGGAGCTTCTTGAGGTAGGCCCGTAGAGCGGTCAGCCCCTGCGTCTCCAGCAGCTCTATCGCGTGGAGGAGCTTTATGGCCTTGGCCTGGTGCATTCTGAGCCTTCCCACCTCGTAGTTGCCCCTCGCGACCTCCTGGTTTATCTTTGAGCCTGCCTGGAGAACCTCCCTCTTCGATATGTCCGGCGAGTATGTGGAGACGAGCTTGAAGTGGGCGAGCGGTTTCAGGCTCTCCTTCAGCATCTCCCTCAGGAGCGAGCGCACCTCCCTGTAAATCCCCGGGAGTTCGACCTTGACCCACTCGAAGGCTATCCTCTGGACGTAGGGCTTCACATCGGGCGAGCTTTCGTTTCTCACCTCAACGTGCTCTATCCCCAGGTTCCTCACTATCTCGCGTATCTTCTCCTCGTCGCTACCAGGTGAGGCGGTCAGGCCCAGAACGAGGGGATGCTTCGCCGTCTTCAAATACTCCCTCGCGATGAAGACGTAGGAGTAGCTCCCGACCGCGCGGTGGGCCTCGTCTACAACGAGAAGGACGACGTCTTCCAGAGAAATTCTGCCAGTTAAGATGTCGTTCTCAACGGTCTGGGGCGTTGCGGTGATTACAACGCTCTCCTCCCAGAGCTTCCCCCTCTTTTCTGGGGAAAGCTCGCCGGTAAGGACGTTTATCCTCTCCGGAGGGAGGTTGAAGAGCTTTTTAAAGCTCTCCGCGTGCTGAACTGCTAAGGGCTTTGTGGGGGCCAGAAAGAGCACCTTCCCGCCGTACTTCGACAGCCTGTAGTCGGCTATAAGCATCGCTATGAGCGTCTTTCCCAGTCCCGTGGGAAGGACAACCAAACAGTTGCGCTCCTTGCACCGGGCGTAGATGACCTCCTGGTAAACGCGTGGCTCTACCAACTCCCTGCGGAAGTACATGCTATCCACTACGCGGTGAAGCTTATAAATCCTAGCACAAATCATCCCCATGCTCCTCACGAGGCATGCGAAGAAAAGGCTGATCAAGAGGCTCGCGAAGAGGCGAAAGCCCGAACGCCTCTATTCCAAGCTCTGGGAGTTTTTGGGCCGCTCGGTCAGGGTGGAAATAAACGAGAGAGTCGTGATATTCACCGACGGCAGGAAGAGCCTCGTCTGCGCCAAGCTCGAGTGCGAGAGGTTTTCACTGGAGGAAATCAAACGCAGGGTTGAGGGTATAAAGCGGCCTTACGAGTGCGTCTTCTTCGATGG
>JALVWX010000160.1 GCA_027023165.1 Thermococcus sp.
CGAGGCTGTAGAGCCTCGCGAGGTCTTCCATCTTGTAGGGGACGAACTTGCAGGTTCCAAGCATGTCGGTGATGTAGCTCTCGTCCCTGCCCTCGATGAGAGATGGCACGAGTTCTTTGGCAGGCCCCTGGTTGGGCAGCTGGTGCGGTCTCGGCCAGCCCCTTAAGTGAGATGCTCCAACGTCCGCTGTGGCGTAGCTCAAAGCGTAGGTTCTCCTTCCGCGTGGGTCCCAGGCCGGTGCCTCCATTCCCTTGACGTGGACAGCAAGCTCGCAACCTCTGCCAAGCCTCTCGCAGGCCCTCTTTACACCATCCGCCAGAATAGCGCCAAAACCTTTCCTCTCGGCCATCAGCTTGATGAGCCTCTCCTCAGCCTCCTCGTCGCCGAAGCCCTTGACCGGGAAGCCTATCTCGTCCTCGCTTATCAGCCCTTTCTCGACCATCTCAAAGAGCCACGCTATCGTGTTGCCCGTCGCTATGCTGTCAAGTCCGAGGTCATTGACGAGCCAGTTGAAGTACGCAACCGCTGGAAAGTTGAAGACGCCCGTGGCCGCTCCCAGCATCGCTATGCTCTCGTATTCAGGCTTGACGCGGATTTTTCTGCCATTGTATTCCACCTCAACGTAGCGGGCGCACTTTATGGGACAGCTCTTGCCGTGGACGAACCATTCTGGCTCAACTTCATACTTCTTGACCTCGTCTCCGGCCAGCTTTGAAGCCAGCTCGTCCGGAATGTAGGGCCTCGAGAAGTTGTAGGCCGGACTCATGCCGAGGCTTGCGGAACTTCTAAGGGCGTCGCTCGTCCCGTAGTTCCTCGTGTGTTCATACTTCGGGTTCGTGGCAAACTCGTTGTAGTACTCCTGCCAGAGTTTCTGGAACTCCTCTGGATTGGCTACGCTCGGCTTCTCTCCGGGCTCAACGACAACCGCTTTGACCTTCTTGCTCCCCAGGACCGCTCCTAACCCACCTCTTCCGCTTGCCCTCTCAGTGTCGTAAACAACGTTGGCAATCCTGCTCAGTTTCTCACCTGCTGGGCCTATCATGGCTATACTCGCCTTTGAGTGCTCCTTCCATATCTCCTTGGCGACCTCATAGTTGCCCCTCCCCCAGAGGTGCTCCGCTGGGAGAATTTCGACTTCTCCATCGTGGACGTAGAGATAGACTGGTTCCTCGCTCTTCCCCTCGATTATAAGGGCATCGAAGTGGCCCTTCAGCTTCGGCCCGAAGGCGTCTCCACCGCTTGAGTCGCTTATCAGTCTCGTCTCGGGGCTCTTGCTGACGGCTATTACCTTGCTCGAACCCGGAACGAGGCCCGTCATTCCCCCGGGTGCGAAGACGAACTTGTTGGCCTCGCTCAACGGGTCGGTGCCCGGTGGGACCTCGCGGTAAATCAGGTAGTAACCGAGACCCTTTCCGCCTATGAACTTCCTTATCACCTCGTCGGGAAGCTCCTCATAGGTAACCTTCCCCTCCGTCAGGTTGACGCGGGCTATTCTGTTGTGATAGCCGTACATCAGAGGCACCTCCTTGCCTTTTCCCTATCCTCCTCCGAGAGGCGCCAGCCCATGGCCCCAAAGTTCTCCTCCACGTGCTCCTCCCTACCGGCCTTGGGAATCGCTATAACGTTCTCCTCCCAGATGAGGTAGTTTAAAGCGACCTGAGCGGCAGTTTTTTCGTATTTCCTCCCAATCTCGGCAAGGCATTCGTTTTTAGCTAGCGTTCCCTTCTCTAGTGGAGTGTAGGCAATCAACGCCATCTTTTCCTTTTTCATGTAATCGAGCAGACCACTCGTTTCGGGCCACCTATCGCGGAGCGAATATTTTACCTCGTTCGCCACAATCTCGTACTTTC
>JALVWX010000161.1:0-1557 GCA_027023165.1 Thermococcus sp.
CCACCTATTCCGAGTAGCCCGCTCGCTATTCCAGCGAAGAAGCCACCAAGAGGGATGAGCCTGTAGTTTACCCTAACGTCCTCGAGTTTAATCTCATCTGGTTCTGCCGTCTTCTTGCGGTATATTCTCACCGCAACGAGGATTAGGGCAAGGCCGAAAATCACCTTCAGCTGGGAGGCACTTATAAAGCTCGTGAGCCAGGCACCAATGTACGCCCCGATTACAGCCGTTGAAGCCAGCAAAAGGCCGGCTTTGTAGTGTATTCTCCCCTGCCTGTGGTAGGCTATGGCCGAGCTGAGGGAAGTGAAGACAACGGCCGCGCTGGAGGTTCCGACTGCATGGTGCATCTCAACGCCGAGGGAATTGAGGGTAGGCACTATCAGAAAGCCTCCCCCCAGACCGAAGAGCGCCGCGAGGATTCCGATGAATACACCGACGGCGAGGTAGCCAAAGTATCTCAGCATTGAATCACCACTCGAAGGCTATCGCTTCAATCAGCTTTATCAGGGCCTCGGCGTCTTTCTCTATGAAGCCTTTCGGAAGGCCGAGTCCCCTCTCATCGCTCCGCTGGTAGTTTATTCCGTTCCTCTCGGCTATTTCAATTACCCTTTCAGGAGTTTTGCCCACGACCGGGCCCTTACCGGGCTCTCCGTTGAGGATTCCGAGCTCGATTACCTCTCCCCTGAACTCCGGGACGACTCCAAAGGCGAAGACGTTCCTCCCCGGAACGTCGTGGTCGGTTAAATCGGCTATCGCTTTGACGGAAACATCGATGAGTGGCCACTCCTCGGGGTTTTCAACCACGAAGGCAAGTCTGTCGGTGAACTCGCCTTCATCGTCGCCGAACTCGAATATTAGGCCATTACCTTCTTCGAAAACCTCGCCGTAAGGCTCGAGGAGTTTCTTAAGTTTCCCCTTCCAGTCCATGTTTCCTCCCTCACAGCATCTTGACCTTTTCAGGCGGGCGGATTTTGAGGACTTCCCTGTTGACGAGAGTATCTGGAACCTCACCGCGGAGAACTGAGAGGAGGTTCTTTACAGCCTGAAAGCCCATGTCCTCCATGGCCTCCTTAGAGAGACCCGCATAGTGGGGCGTTAGAACGGTCTCCCACTCGTATTTGAACAGCTCGTGCTCCTGAACGGGCTCTTTCTCGAAGACATCTGTGGCGTAGCCTTTCAGCCTGCCATCTTCGAGGGCCTCCACAACGGCGTTCTCATCGACGAGGCTTCCCCTGCCTATGTTCACGAGGTATTTCCCCTCTAGGAGCTTCAGCCTTTCCTCGTTGATTATGTGGTAAGTTTCAGGTGTGGCCGGCAGTGCCAAGATAACGATATCGCTCTCCCTTAAGACGTCATCCAGGGGCAGGTAAACGGCTCCAACTTCCCTCTCAATATCCTCCTTCCTCGAACGCGACCAGTAGAGTATCTCCGTCCCCATAGCCTTCATTCTCCTCGCTATGGCCTTTCCTATCGCACCCATGCCGAGGATTCCGACCCTTTTGCCGTAGACGGTCTCTATCTCCTTGAAACCGCTCCAGACGGTTTTATGGGAGTCCC
>JALVWX010000161.1:1567-1837 GCA_027023165.1 Thermococcus sp.
GACCGCGAACTCAGCTACCGCTTCACTGAGCCATCCTGAAACCTTGGTAACGTAAATTCCCCTTTCCGTTGCTTTCTTCACGTCAACGTGGTCGTAGCCGGCTGAGTGACAGCTTATGACCTTGAGTCTCTCGGCTTTTTCTATGACCTCCCCGGGAACGGGGTTCAGTGGGGAAACGATTAGCCCGTCGTATTTCCCTATTATCTTCTTGAGTTCATCAACGCTCGGATAAAGGACAACGTCAACGTCAGCGTATTTTTTGAGCTCCTC
>JALVWX010000162.1 GCA_027023165.1 Thermococcus sp.
AATCAACGACAAAACACCCGAGCAGTGGATTCGCGCCCACGAAGAAGGTGCCGGTGGCGTTGTGACTAAATCAATTGGAATCGAGCCGAGGAAGGGCTACGACAACCCGACCATAGTCGAGCTCCCCTACGGCCTGATAAACGCGATGGGACTGCCGAACCCGGGCTGGAAGGGTTTCCTTGAGATGGTTGAGGGCTACACCTTCGACTTCCCTCTGATAGTTTCCATATTCGGTGGCACAGCCGAGGAATTTGCCTTTCTGGCGGAGAGGCTGAGCGACGTTGCAGATGCCTTTGAGCTGAACCTCAGCTGTCCCCACGCTAAGGGCTACGGCATGGAAATCGGCCAGAAACCGGAGAACGTCTATGATGTCGTTAAAGCCGTTAAAGACGCCACTGATAAACCGGTAATAGCGAAGCTCACCCCCAACACGGACGACATAACCAAACTTGGACTCGCCGCTGAAAAAGCGGGAGCGGATGCGGTCTCGGCGATAAACACGCTGAAGGCGATAGCGATTGACATTTACGCGAGAAAGCCGATACTGAGCAACAAGGTCGGCGGTTACTCCGGGCCCGGGGTCAAGCCCGTTGCTCTAAGGGCCGTCTACGACCTCGCAAAGGCCCTCGACATCCCGGTGATAGGAATTGGAGGCATAACCACCTGGCAGGACGCGGTCGAGTTCCTCCTGGCTGGGGCCTCAGCTTTGCAGATAGGAACTGCCGTCTCGCTCCGCGGCTGGAATGTCTTCAGGGAGATAAGCGAGGGGATTGAGAAGTATCTCGAGGAGGAAGGCTTTTCGAGTGTAAGGGAGATAGTCGGGCTGGCTCTGGAGGAGTAGGCATGAAGAAGTGGAAAACGTTCTCATTGGGTAGAGATTTGACTGTCGAGGAAATAGAAAAAGCCACAGAGGAAGCCCTCAACGAGGCTACGAGTGACGTTAAACTTCCGGAAAACTTTAAGCCATCAAAATTGGACTTAAGCCTGGTGAGAAAGATGAAGCGGGCGGTCGTTTTGTTCTCAGGTGGACTCGATTCAACGGCCTGCCTCTACTGGGCGAAGAGGAACTACGACGAGGTGATAATGCTCACCGTCAACTACGGTAGCAACGAGGAGAAGGTAACGAACAGAGTGGCAGAGTTCTTCTCGAAGGAGCTGAACGTCCCGCTGAAGATAGTTCGCCTAGACTTCCTCGAGGACTTTTCGAAGCTCCGCGGGACGACCCTCGTCGGCGGGGAGACGCCGAAGGTCTCGGCCGAGGAGCTTGAGAATATGCGCGTCGCGCGGGAAACTGCGAAGAGCGTCTGGGTTCCAGCGAGAAACGTCGTTCTCATAAGCGTCGCCGCATCCCTCCTCGATGCCCTCGGCGGCGGGGATATCATAGTGGGCTTCAACGCCGAGGAAGGGGCCACCTTCCCGGACAATACGCCCGAGTTCGTGGAGAAGATGAACGAGATGCTCCGCTATGGGACCATGGCTGAGGTAAAGGTCGTTGCCCCCCTCATAGACCTCGACAAGAGGGGCATTGCGAAGCTCCTGAAGGAGCTGGACGCGAAGTACGAGTACTCCAACTCCTGCTACATGCCGAAGGGCTTCACCGAGGACGGGAAGCCGATACACTGCGGCGAGTGCGAGAGTTGCGTCAGGAGACACCGCGGGCTTATGGAAGCCCTCGGAGAGGACAGGACGGTCTACGCGGTCGAGCCTAAAATCTGATGTTCAGCCCCGGCCATTCAGCACCGCAAGATTTATAAATCCGCCCCGGCCTTTTATCTTTGGACGTGGGGCGGTAGCTCAGCCTGGGAGAGCGCCGGACTGAAGATCCGGGTGTCGGGGGTTCAAATCCCCCTCGCCCCACCACTTTTGCGCGGTGGTAGTCTAGCCTGGTCTAGGACACCGGCCTTCCAAGCCGGTAACCCGGGTTCAAATCCCGGCCACCGCACCATTCTAACAAACTTCGCCTGCGCGACGTTGAAGCTTTGTTCTAATCTCATGCAGGCGAACAAAGCTTGCAGGACATAGTTTGATTAGAGGGTGCTTTTTCTCATGAGAATACCGGATACTGGGCGTGTATTCTTTTTGTGACTCGTTAGAAGGGGTTTACTCTTAAAAAAAGTCCCTCACGCAGATTTGTTTTCATTTTAGTGTCCTGCGGACGCCTTGAGTAAGACAAACACTGGAGAATAGACATTGGCGAGTAAACCCCTTTGGAGATTAGCATCCTTAGAAAAGCACGCGAGTTTTCCGCCAGCGCTTGCGAAGGAAGCTTTTGGAAAAAGCTTCACCAAAAGTTTGTAGCTCTTTCCAAGAGAAGAGGTCCAGGTGGGTTTTTAACTTTTAAAACCTCCCTTTAAACGGGGGCTCTTTTAATGAGGCCTCAGCCGTGGGATTACTTTCCTCTGACGCCCGTAGGGCGTCTTTTTAGTGTAAACCTCGTTAAAATGGGGCTCTAAGGGAGTTCCCGTCCAAATGATTGAGTTCAAGTAGAAAACCCTTCATAAACGCACTTCAAGAAGGAGCTACAAACTTTGATGAAGCTTTGCGCAGGCAAAGTTTGTTAGAATGGTGCGGGGGCGGGGATTTGAACCCCGGAACCCCTACGGGACGGGACCCTAAATCCCGCGCCTTTGGCCAGGCTCGGCTACCCCCGCGCGTTTCCCTCTTCTCCCTCCCGCTTTAAAAACTTTGAGGGGCAAAGCTTATAAGGATGTAAAGTAAGCTTTACGTAAAGGTAACTTTACATAACGATAGAACCCGGAGGTGAAAAGAATGAACACCCTTTGGGACGTTATCCTGACCGGGCTAATACTATTTCTCCTTGTATTAGTTTATATTTACGTAAAGATGATACTCGGATTCATTAAGGTTCTTAGGGGAGAAAGCGTTGACTGGAAAACCCGGTACTTCTGGGCCCTAGCTGTCTTTGGGGTCGTCATAACTCCGATAGTTAGAATGCTTAGGCCCTACGGTGAAGAGCTTTCCATAGTTATCTTCGCTCTTTCTGCGGGTCTATTTACTTACCTCTACCTTTACAAGTACGAGGCCAAGGTAAAGAAGACTGTACTGTGGGACGAGAGAACGCTCATGATTAAAGAAAAGGCTGCTTACGCATTTATAAAGGCCGAACTCCTCATGCTACTTGGGGCATCCCTCTATCTTCTTTACCGGTATCTACATCGCAGTGTAATGCTCTGGGAAAGAGCCGTGCTCGTTGGAGTACCCCTTCTGTCCCTCGTCTTACTCCTGTACCTTCTGGCCACTGAATTAAAGCTCGATGAAAGGGAAAAAAGGATAAGAGAAAAGGTTTCACGTGAAATATTTAAAATTGAGTACCTTGGAGTGCTATTCGTTTCGGCATACTTCTTTGCTGTCGCCAGGCTTAAACACGTTGATGAGTATAACATCTACGGCATAGGGGCTTTTGCAACTTTCATAATTTTGGGAGTCCTAATTAAGATTTTTGAAAGATACTATGAGCGGGCGATGTAAGATGTCCTATTGAGGGTGTAAACCAGAATGAGAAAAAATCAAACTTGGCAGGGGCAAAAGATTTTAGAAATTCAGATACATAAAGCACGACTGGGACATTAAATGGAATTTGCAATCCTGTCAGAGGAAAGTGTCATGCAAGCTTATTTCTGTTTCTCATTCGATTTACGATACAGGGGGATGTAAAGTGAAAAACCGCCTCCGAGAGCTGCGGGAGGAAAGAGGGCTGACACAGGAGGAGCTGGCGAAGGCCCTTGGGGTAACGAGGCAGACGATAATAGCCATCGAGAAGGGCCGCTACGATCCATCCCTAAGGCTGGCCTTTAAGATGGCAAGGTTTTTCAACGTCAGGATAGAAGATATATTCATCTATGAAGGTGAGAACAATGAAGGCCGTTGAGAGGGTTGCGGGCATGATCCTCTACCTTGGCGGCATCGTGCTGACCCTTTTATATCCGCCCGTGGAGAGGGCCGTCTGCATGACCGCTCCGGGCGGAAATGTTGCAGAGGCCGTCAACCCCTTCTTCTTGACGGTGGAGGTTGGCCTCGTGCTGATAGGCTCGGCTTTCCTCTCTGCGGGTCATAACTTCAGGAATAGCTTCGCTAAACTCGGATGGATAGGCGTTGCAAGCGGTCTTGGGGTGGCATTCGTCGGAGGCTACTCAGGTCTTCGGGCGGTTTTCCTTTTTGGAGTTTTGCTCGCCACTTTCGGCTTGGCTATTTACAAGTTTGGGGGTATGAAAAATGCCTGTGGTTGAGGTTCTGGACCTCGAGAAGGACTACGGTAAGGTCAAGGCCCTCAAGGGTGTAAGCTTCTCCATCGACGAGGGCGAAATCTTTGGACTCATCGGGCCGAACGGCGCCGGCAAGAGCACCACTCTGAAAATCCTGTCAACGCTCCTCAAGCCCACGGGCGGAAGGGCAGAGATAGCTGGTTACGATGTCGTCAAAGAGGCCTCGAAGGTCCGTGAGCTGATAAGCTACCTGCCCGAGGAGGCCGGAGCCTACAAGAACCTCACTGGAAAGGAGTACCTCGAGTTCATGGCGAAGCTCTACGCCAAGGACGAGGCAAAGGCCAGGGAGATGCTGAAGCTCGGCATGGAACTGAGCGGCCTCGGCGAGAGGCTGAACGACAAGATCTCGACTTACTCAAAGGGAATGGCAAGGAAGCTCCTCATAGCGAGGGCCTTGATGGTCCGGCCAAAGTTGGCGATACTGGACGAGCCGGCGAGCGGGCTTGACATAGTCAACGCCTACGCGATAAGGCAGATGATAAGGCGCTTCGCGAGGGAAGAAGGAGTCACCTTCCTCCTGTCGAGCCACAACATGCTTGAGGTCGAGTATCTCTGCCATCGCGTCGCGCTCATAAACAGGGGACAGATAATCGAAGTAGGGACCCCCGGAGAGCTGAAGGATAAGTACAGCGCCGAGAACCTCGAGGAGGTTTTCATGGCGGCGGTGGGAGCGAACATCAGCGAGCCTATAGGGGGTGAGGGCGGATGAGCGACTTCTGGGTCATGGCCATGAAGGAGTTAAAGAACCTCTTCAGGGACAAGAAGCTCGTCTTCGGCATGGTCGTCGTCCCGTTGCTCCTCCTCCCGTTGATGGGCCAGGCAGTCAACATCGGCATGGAGCAGGCCCAGAAGGAAACCCACGTGACCATAGCCAACTTTGACGAGGGTCCCTACGGGGCACTCCTCATAAAATCCCTCCAGGCTGCTCCAAACGTTACCGTGGCGGTTATCAACGCCACCTCTGTGGACGAGGCACTGAGGCTTGCCGTTCAGGAGAAGCAGAACGTTTTGGTGGTTATTCCATCTGACTTCACCTCGAAGCTCCGCGCCAACGAAACGGCAACCGTCGAGATATACGGCATCTTCACGAGCATAGGGCCGGGGATGAGGGAGAGCGTCAGTGAGGGCAGGATAAACGCGGTTCTGGATGTCCTGAGCGAGGAGATAGCCAGACTGAAGGTCAAGGCCCTCGGCGCGGACAATCCAGACGCGGTGCTCCACCCAATAAGGACCATCAGCAAGTCCTTCATAAACGGCAACGTCGTCGACGTCCCCCCAACGATAGTCTCGAGCGTCATAGCCTCCCAGGCCTTCACGATACCGCTCATCGTCTTCATGATGGTCATGATAACCTCCCAGATGGCGGCTGGCGCGATAGCCAGCGAGAAGGAGAACAAGACGCTCGAAACCCTCCTCACCCTCCCGGTTCCGAGGACTCACATAGTGGGTGCCAAGATATTCGGAACCGCCATGATGGGCCTCGTCTCGGCGATAGCCTACATGATCGGGATGAAGTATTACATGGGCTCCTTCGGCATCGGTTCAAGCGGCGTGAGCCTCGAAGACCTCGGGCTTAAAGTTACGCCAACCGGGGCTTTTCTGTTCGCCATCGTGGTCTTCCTGACGATAATCATCGCCCTGGGTCTGGCAATGATAGTGGCCACCTTCGCCGAGGACGTGCAGAGCGCGACGACGCTGGTCAGCGCCACCATACTCCCCCTTGCGTTTCCGGCGTTCCTGCTGATGTACACCGACATCAACGACCTTCCGCTCGCGGTGAAGTACATCCTCCTGGCGATACCCTTCACGCATCCGGTCGTCGACTACCGCTACGTCCTGCTGAGCGACTACAGACCCCTGGTCGTGAGCCTCACCTACCTCGCCATCATAGCGGTCGCTACCCTCTACGCCACCGCGAGGCTCTTCTCCAGCGAAAGGATAATGACGGCGCAGGTGAGCTGGGGGCGGAAGAAGAGGAGAGAGTGAGCTTTTCCTCTTTTTTCAATCTTCCCAATTCTACCACGTCTTCTTGGCCCAAACCTTTAAATAGCATAATCGCAGGTATATACCCATGATTATGCAAACGTTCGTGAACAGGAAGGAGGAACTCTCAAGGCTTAGGGAGGCTTTCGAGAAAAACGCCCTCGTAATTGTGTACGGACGGAGGAGGGTTGGTAAGACAAGGCTCCTCGTTGAAGCCGTAAAGGGACGCCCCCACATCTACCACCTCTGTAAGGAAGAGGAACTGCATGAAACCCTAAAATCCCTGAGTCTGAAGCTCTTTCGGCTTACTGGGAATGAGGAGTTCGTGAGGAGGCCCATAGCCTCTTTTGAGGAGTTCTTTGAGTCGATTCCTGAGGGAACCATCATGGTATTCGATGAGTTTCAGATTCTGGCAAGGACCTATCCAAGAATACTCGGCCTGCTCCAGGAGTACGTGGACTTTGGTCCCAAGGGGCCGGTTGTACTCTGCGGCTTCAGCGTGTCCATGATGGAAGGGCTGACCGACTATGGAAGCCCTCTCTACGGCAGGAGGACCCTCTCCCTCAAAGTCGAGCCTCTGGAGTTCTTTCATGTCGGAGAGTTCTTTCCAGGTTACTCCACTGAGGACCTTGTAAAGGTCTATGGGGTGGTAGGGGGAGTTCCTGAATACCTCCTCCGATTTAACCCCGCCCTCTCTTCCGAGGAAAACGTTAGAAAGGAGTTCTTTGAGAGGGGATTTCTCTACAGCGAGGCCGAGTTCCTGCTCCGCTACGAGCTTCGCGACCTCGGCGTGTACAACACGATTCTTGAGGGGATAAGCTACGGCCACCGTTCCTTCGGCGAGCTTAGGAGCGTCACTGAACTGGACGGCTCGAAGCTCTCGCGCTATCTGAGCGTTCTTATGAACCTCGGCATAGTAAAGCGGGAAACGCCGGTAACGCTGGGCGCAAGGGAGCGAGCAAGGCGGAGGAACGCCCGGTATTCCATAGCGGACAACTACTTCGCCTTCTACTACTCCTTCGTCCACCCGTTCAAAGAGGAGATAGAACTCGGCCTGCTCGATGAACCCCTCGGGAACTTTGAGAAGAATTTCAACCGCTACCTCGGCTTCGTCTTCGAGGGAATAGCCATGCAGTTTTTAATTCGGCTCAACAAGATGGATAGACTGCCCTTCCGCTTCACGAGAATCGGCCGCTGGTGGCACAGGGGGGAGGAAATTGATTTAGTGGCTTTAAACGAGAGGGAGAGGAAAGCCCTATTCGTTGAGGTCAAGTGGAAGGAATTAAACGGGAGGGAGATCAGAGGGATTTTGAAGGATCTGAAACGAAAAACCCCTCTGGTGAACCTTGAGGGCTGGGAAAAAAGCTACTGCATCGTTGCAAGGAGGATAGGGGACAAAGAGAGGCTCAAAAAAGAGGGTTCACTGGTCTACGATCTGGGGGACTTCACTCTATCGGCACTCCGTCCTTCGTCCTCGGGGCGAGCCACTTCATGAGCTTCACCGGGTCTTTCGTCCTCATGACTATCGTTATCGGGCCGAGCGGGCTCTCCTCGTTGAAGTTCACCACTCCCGCATAGGCCGCCTGCTTGTTCACCCTGATGATAATCTCCTCCCCGAAGTAGCCCTCCTCCAAAAAGGAGCGCGCGGTGTCGAGTATCGCCTGACCCCTGAAGAGCTCGTAGAGCCTGCTCAACGCTTTCCTGCTCTTCGTCTTTCCGGTTAAGATGATGTAATCCCCCTTATCGAAGGCCTCGAACTCCAAATCCGGAATCAGGTTCAGCATCGCCCTCTTTACCTTCTCTATGTCCTCCGTCGGGTAAACGTAAGCCTCAGCCTCAACTTCCTCGAACAGCTCCATTCTCACCACCAAAATCGGTTGGAGCGGGGGCTTATAAGGGCAGCGGGTGGAAGTCCATCCCTTTCAGCATCACTTTCTATACGCACTTTCTCGCGGCCGTATGTCGGTTACGATTATCGTTCTGTCATCCCAGTAAACAGTGTAGAAAACCCTGTAGTCCCCAATCCGGAGGCGGTATGTGTTTGTCCCCTTG
>JALVWX010000163.1 GCA_027023165.1 Thermococcus sp.
ATTATGGAGGACAAGATGGACGTTGAGAGCGCCGAGCTCTTCCTGAGCTGGGTGGGGGAGGGCAAGATAAAGGTCGTCTTCGAAACCCACAGCGTACCGAGCCCCTTCGCCTTCAACCTCGAAGCTATAGGCTCGAGCGACGTTGTTCTCATGGAGGACAGGAGGGAGCTGATAAAACAGCTCCACAGAAAAATAATGGCGATGATAGCCAAGGAAGGGAGCGAGTAGAAAAGCGTGTGTGATTCACGGAAGAGTGAGAACGCGATCGTGGTAAACGACCAAGCCGTGGTCGGTTATCTCGTAGGGGCGGACGGTGGGGTCGAAGCCGCTCCCGCGGAACTTTGTTATCCTTATCCCCCTCGTGAGCTTGCCCTGGATTTCAAACATGTGCATCTCGATGACGCCGTTGACGAGGTATTCCTCAACGTCAGTCTTCTGAAGCTCGGAGGTTATCAAAACCGTCGTCTTGAGGCGTCCCATGGTCTTAACGAACGTTAGAAAAGCCCGCCGGTAGTCCAGCTCTTTTGTGGTGGTCATCTTGAGCATCGTTATGGGGTCGAGAACAACGCGGTGGTAGTAGCGCTGCCTGAACTGCTCCTTTATCGCGGCCAGCATCTTGTCCATCCCTTCGGCGAAGGACTCGAAAAAGTTCTCCATTAGGACGTACCTCTCAGCGGTGGGTGTTGCGTCAATTATCATGAGGTTAGAACTGGAGAGGTTGAAACCGAGCCGGCTCATGTCGGTGCGGAGGTTTTCGGAAGGCTCCTCAAGGGTGACGTAGAGAACGTTTTCACCATTGGCTACCCCTGCCATTGCGAAATGCATCGCAAGTGTCGTTTTTCCGGTTCCAGGGGCACCTTTTATGAGATAGACCCTGCCGGGTATTAAACCGCCCCTCATCATCGAGTCCAGCCCTGGAACGCCGGTTGAGACCCTGTCATCCATCGCGAGCTTCCCTCATTAATTCAGTATCGAAGCCGATATATAAGAACTTTTCGCGAAATTCGCGGGGATTCCGATAATCTTAAAGGGTCCTAAACCAAAAATATTCCGTGGTGTCAATGAAGGAGGAGAAAAAACTTCGCCTGGTGATTGATGGGGGCGTCCTGAAGATAGTCGACTGGGCACGGAACGAGGTTCTCTGCGAGTTCACCCCTGACGAGCTGGCGGAGATCATCCAATTCAGGTACGCGACACCCTGGAACAGGAGCAAGGACATCATGGAGAAGCTGATGTACATCCTCAACGACATACTCGACGCCTACACCAGCTCGGAGGAGGTATTCCCCAAGAAGGAGGACATCATCAAGAGGGTCAAGTTCCGCGTCCACAACCAGGCGGAGGAATGACTTAAAAGCCCCTTCACCTTCTTCTATCGGGTGAGCGGATGAGGAACAAGCTCGTGGTTGTTACCGGGGGAGCTGGGTTCATAGGCTCGCACATCGCCTGGGAACTCGTTAAGGACAACGAGGTAGTCGTAATCGACAACCTGCACACCGGAAAGGAGGAAAACGTTCCGCCCGGGGCAAAGCTGGTGAAGGCCGACATAAGAGACTACGATGCGATAGCCGGCCTGATAACGCAGGCGGATTACGTTTTCCACGAGGCCGCCCAAGTGAGCGTGGTTGAGAGCGTTCGCGATCCGGTTTTCACGGAGGAAGTAAACGTTTTGGGCACGCTCAACATCCTCAAAGCCCTTCTCGAGGGCCACGGGAAACTGATATTTGCCTCTTCTGCGGCGGTCTACGGCGACAACCCGAACTTACCGCTTAAGGAAATGGAGAGGCCGAGACCGCTCTCGCCCTACGGCGTCACAAAGGCAACCGGTGAGGAGTATCTGAGGGTCTTCCACGAGCTTTACGGCCTGCCGGTCGTTGCGCTCCGCTACTTCAACGTCTTCGGGCCGAGGCAGAGCGCCAACCAGTACGCCGGAGTGATAAGCATCTTCATCAACCGCGCTCTAGCTAGGGAGCCGCTGGTCATCTTCGGCGACGGGAAGCAGACGCGCGATTTCATCTATGTAAAGGACGTTGTTAAGGCCAATCTACTCGTAGCAGAGAGCAGAAGGGCGAACGGAAGGGTCTTCAACGTTGCAACTGGAAAGCAGACAACGATCCTCGAGCTGGCAACGAAAATAATCGAGATAACCGGTGCCAACACCTCGATAATTTTTGACAAACCGAGACCCGGCGACATAAGGCACAGCTTGGCGGACATAAGTGAAATCAAAAAACTCGGCTTCGAGCCGGAGTGGTCATTGGAGGATGGGCTGAAGAAGACGGTGGAGTGGTACGCTTCACTTTGAACTCAACACATCGCCGGGGCTGCTTTCTCTATGGAGTGCATTGTCTCCCACTACCCTGTTTCCTTCAACACTGAGCACCCTCACGGCTCCGACTGATGCGACCGTCCCGGAGGGTACTCCGTTACCACTACATGAAGGACGGAGGGACAGATATGCATACCACTCATCGACGTGGGCCTGTGGGGGAGTGGACACATAGTACCTAACCCTCAGTCCATCGATGTGGTACGTCTGCCCTCCAAAGATGTAAACCCTTGAGAAGGAGGAGTACGAGCCGTCGCTGTGGGAGGTACTCTTGATCAGGTTGCCATTCTCGTCATAGACGCTCATGTTCACAGCGCCATCCTTTAGAACCATCAGTCTGACGAAATACCATGTGTTCATCGAGAGGGATGTGCCCACGGTAGAGTATCTGTGTCCACTGTAGTGATTCCTCACGTCAATCTGGATGTATCTTCCGATGGCGTTCAAAACGGCTCCATAACCGTTGCCGCTATCGTCTATGAGGCCTACCCTGTCGAGATTTCCACCGGTGTCCCACACACGGTTATCCCAGTACTCAAGAATAAGCCCTTCATAGGGGCCGTCCCTGCGGAATATCCGTCCGAGAGATTTGTATGCACCATTGGGGTCGTTGTAACCGGTTTTTTCTGCCGCGTACCTCTGCCCGTAAGCATTGGGATAGCTATCCTGGACCTGTCTCACAATACCGTTCTTGTATTTAATCCAACCGTTCCAGTTTTCAAAGTCATCAAAGAATGGGAAGACCCTATGGCCGTTATCGTAACTTGAGTAGTCCCCCTTTCCGTATATCATCCAGATCTTAGTCCCATCCGGTGGAATGTCCGTCACGTTGACCCAGATTACCGCATATGCGTCATCATAACCGTTATACCAAGTTCCCGCCTTAAATATCTCGATCCAGTAGTAGAGGAGGTGTCCACTCTCATCGACGAAGTGGATGCTGTCGATGTTGTTCTGGAGGACGTCCCATTCTATATAGTAGGTGCCAGACCCATATCGATTTTCAGGGTTGCTGTTTGAAAGTACAATCCTAACGGGCCAGTTTTTCAATTCAGTGCTTCCAGAATAGGTGATGTTTATGGGCTGTGCATACTCACCGCTCCAATTCCCGACGCTTATCTTCTGAACACTGAGGGCAATTGATCCAGAATTATTCTCTGCGCCCTCTGAAGCCACTAGAATCCGGGTCTTTGAGAGGGATGCCGAGTTCATGTCAGCCTGGGAGAAGTGAACGTCAACGGGCGTGTTCGCAGGCAGACCATGGGGGAGTTCTGTTGAGTTGATGGCAACGAGGTTTCCATTGGCATCGTAGAGCACCGCATAGACCACCGATCCCGGGGACAGTTCGTTCCCAAACTGAGTACGGATTCCCCCAGAAAAGGGGTAGAATCCCCCCGAACACACAACAGGCAGAACTTTCCCGCTACCGCTTCCAACCTCCTGAACGCTCACGTTTATCCTGGGGGAGGCTAGCCCTATGGATAGAAAGAGGAGAACCGTAACCACTGAAGCCGCCAGCCATCGACCTACAGATTTCATCAAACCCTCAAACGTCATACTCCTTAAAAGATTACTCACTCCCCCAACGACTGAAGAAATATCAAGGAATCCTGAAAAAGCCATCTGAGGAACGGGACAGCGACACGCAATTCCGTCTCCTTCGGTTGATAAAATCAAAAAACTTGAACATCCCTCAAACTCCCAATCCAGCCCCCTTGCTCTGAAGAGCCTGGGCCTTCTTTGCAAGCTCGTTGAGCTGGGCCTCGAGCTTCCTAAGGCCCTCCTGGGTCTTCGCTATGGCCTCGTCGTACTCCTTGACGCGCTCCTCGAGGTAAGCTATCGCGTCGTCGAGGCTCTTTTCGACGGCGTAGCCGGCACCAACGCTCACTATCGCGTTCTCCCTGTCGACGATGATTCCCTTGAGGAACGAGCCTGCTCCAATCGGCACGAGTATCTCCGGCTTCTCTGCCTCGACATCCTTGAGGCCTTCGAGGGTTTCCTTAACCGCCTGGAACTCGTTGCGCCCCATTGTGAGCAGTTCAAGGTTCTGGGCCAGGAGCTGGGCCTGGGCCTGGAGGAGCTGGTACTCGTAAGCGAGCCTCTCAAGCTGTTCGTTCGCCTCCGCCATTTCAACCACCGGAAGAACTTGGGAGGTGGACTTTTAAGGTTTGGGTTGTGAAAGGAAAAGAAAAGTTAGCCGAGTATCTCCTCCCTTATCCTCCCGGCTATCTCCCTGAGAGCTTTGGCAGCCCTCGACTCGGGGAAGGCCTCAACCACCGGCTTCGTCAGAACCATGCTCTCCGGAATGGCGCGGTCGTAGGGCACCTCGCCGAGTACAGGAATCCCCTCGCTTTCAGCCCACTCTTTTAAAGCTGTAAAGCCCGGGTTGAGGTCTGCCTTGTTGATTATGAGGTATGCCGGCTCCCTGAAGTGCTGGACGACCTTATAGGCGCGCTGAACGTCGCTGAGGGAGGCGGGCGTTGGTTCTGCTATCAGTATGGCAACGTCCGCTCCACCGAGGCTCGCTATCACCTGGCAGCCGATTCCAGCGGCGGAATCAACGATCATGTGCTCGAGGTTCAGCTCCTCCATCACATTCTTCGCCCACTCCTTCTCCTCCGTGACGAGCTTGCCGCTCTCCGGCCTTCCAACGTCGAGCTGGGCCGAGATTATCGGAAAGCCGTACCTCGTGGTCGCCTTTCTTATGACGCCGGAGCGAACCTGCTCGAGGGTTATCGTTCCCGGAACCGGGCAGACGAGACCGCAGACGTTGCAGCCCTCGCAGGTCAGCTCGTTGACCACGTAGTTGCCCCCACCGTCGATGTAAATGCTGTCGTAGGGGCAGCGTTCCTTGCAGATGCCGCACTTTACGCAGGTCTCCGTGTTTATGCGCGCCACCTTGGCGCCTATGTGCTCCCTCTCCTCCTCCCACTCCTCAACGCCGAGGAGAAGACCAAGATTCGGCGCTTCCGCATCGGCGTCGACGGCTACGAAGCTGTAATCGTCTTTGAGCAGGTAGAGGAGCGATGCCGTTATACTGCTCTTCCCAACGCCACCCTTGCCGCTCGCTATAGCCAGCTGCATCACTCATCACCCCCAAGGCTCAGAACCTTCCTGGCAAGTTCCTCGAAGATCCCCGCCTCCTCCGAGTCGGAGAGCGCTATCGGCTTTCCCTCAACGTAGCTCCTCACGATGTTCTCGCTGTACGGGATTTCGGCGACCACCTCGGCGCCGTACTTTTTGGCCAACTCGTAAACCTTCTCCCTCTCGCCGAGGTCCGCCCTGTTTATAACAACCCACGTGGGGATGCCCATAAGCTTTCCAAGCTCGAGGATGAGCTCCGTGTCGTGTATGCCGAGAGGCGTCGGCTCTGTGACCGCTATTAGAAGATCAGAGAATTCCACCGCCTTGGAAACGGTGTTTCCCGTTCCCGCCGCCGTGTCCACTAGGAACAGCCCGCCCCTGTGAACTTTCAAGGCCCTTTTCTTCGCCTCGACAACTAGGGGCATGGAACGCTCCTCCCCCTCCTTGAGGACACCCGTGACGAGGGTGAAGCCGTAGGACGTCTCCGTTACGTAGGTATGTCCTACGACCCTGAAGTCCTCCCGTATCGCTCCAGGCACGGGGCAGACTATCTCGCAGGCCCTGCAACCCGAGCAGAGGTTTGGCATGAGGAAAGGCGTTCCGTCCTTCAGCGTTATTATCGCGTGCTCCTCGCAGACCTCGGCGCACTTCCGACACTTGGTGCACTTCGAGTAGTCAAAGCGCGGCATGAACTGCATCACCGGTTCCCCGTTGGCCAGCTCGACCCCGAGGAGAAGGTGGTCGTTCGGAGCCTCAACGTCCAGGTCCGCCATGGTAAGCTCCATTCCCAGCTGTCTGAGCGCAACGGCCAGGTTCACCGCCACCGTCGACTTTCCGGTGCCTCCCTTTCCACCGCTCACGGCTATCTGCAAGCTCTCACCTCCGGAGTTAGGGGAGCCGAATTCCTTTTAAGGTTTGTGCATAAGCACAGAAGTTCGGGCGCAGGATAGATAAAAGATGGCACTCAGGGCATCTCCCTGCTTTTCAATCTGCGCATGTAGAACCTCTTCCCATTGTATTCAAGCTCTATGAGTTTCCCCTCGCGCAGAAGCTTTTCCACGACGCTCCAGTCTGCGTTTGCTTTCCTGAGGAACTCCCTCACGGCTTCCTCCCTCATCGGGTGAACTGCCGTTATGCTGAGCAGGTCCTCCTCGGCGTTGCCGGTGAAGGCGAAGGCGTTGCCCTCGTAACCTATAAGGTACTCAACCCGATCTTCGCCAAGTTTCTCGACGAAGGTCTGAAAGGCGCGGTTTATCGTTTCTTCACTCGCCGGCTTGACCCAGTTCTCGGCCGGAGGCCTCGTCGGGACCGCTATGTAAGCAACGGCGGGCCTGAGATCCGCCAGGAAGTCCGCTATCCTCTCGAACTCACCGCCGTAATCTATTCCATCGACCAGCATCGTCTCCGTGACGAGCCTTCCTCCGAAGGCTTTCCTGAACTCGAGCATTCCCTCGAGGATCCTCTCAAGGCTCAGGCTCTTGTGGGGCCTGTCAATTCTCCTCCAGAGGTTCTCGCTGACGGCATCGACCTTCAGCGAAACGAAGTCAAACTTCAGCAAATCCTCTCTCACGTCCTCGCGCCAGAGCAGGGAGGAGTTGGTGAGTATCGCGAGCGGGATTCCAAGCGTTTCCAGGAGTTCCGCCACGGTCCCCAGGTTTATGTCCAGAGTCGGTTCCCCATCCGGAACGAGGGTGATGTAGTCGATCCTTTCGCCCCTTTTCTCCGCCCCTTCAACCTTTTCTCGCACCTCCGCGAATATCAGCTCCGGCTCGTAGAACGCTTTTCTCTCCACCTCCATCCTCAGCGTTCTGCCGATCTGGCAGTAAACACAGGCGTAGGTGCAGACCTTATCTGGGATGTTGTTCACTCCAAGGCTCCTCCCGAGCCTCCTCGATGGAACCGGTCCGAAGGCTATCATACCACCACCGGAGTTAGGTTCGCCTAAAGGTGTATAAGGCTTTTGAGCAAAGGTTTTATGCAGGGCATCCAATGTGATGAGGGTGTGAACGATGGTTGAACCGGACAACCCCCCTGAGAACCTCAGGAAGCTCGACGAGCTCAGCCCCTTCGAGTTCAAGGAACTGCTCATAAAGCTCGCAAGGACGAGGTCCGAAAAGGTCATGCTCAACGCCGGAAGGGGAAACCCAAACTTTCTGGCGTTAGAGCCGAGGTACGCTTACCTACAGCTCGGTAAGTTCGCGCTGAGCGAAGCTGAGAGGCACTTTGGCTATATGGGTGACCTCATAGGAGGGCACTGCGAGAAGGACGGCATAGAGGCGCGCTTTGAAATATTCATCAGAAACCACTGGAACGAGAGGGGGACGAGGTTTCTCAACTCAGCCGTAAGCTACGTGAGGGACTACCTCGGCTTTTCGGCCGATGACTTCCTCCACGAGATGGTTCAGGGTTATCTCGGCTGTGAATACCCGACCCCACCGAGAATACTCCCCCTGGCGGAGAAGATAGTCGCGAGATACCTCCTGAAGGAGATGGGCGCCGGCTACGACCTCGGTTATGCAATAGTTGATGAAACCCAGCTCTTCGCGGTTGAGGGCGGAACCGGGGCGATGGCCTACCTCTTTGAGTCCCTCAAGGCCAACCATATCCTCAATCCGGGAGATAAGATAGCGATAGCCGTTCCGATATTCAGCCCCTACCTTGAGATACCAAAACTCGACCAGTACCGGCTTGAGATAGTTGAAGTTAAGGCATCACCGGAACTTGGCTACCAGATACCCGATGAGGAACTTGAAAAGCTCAGAAACCCGGAGATAAAGGCGTTCTTCCTAGTTAACCCGGGCAACCCAACGGCGGTGAAGCTTGAGGAGGGAGTTCTCGAAAAGCTCAGGGAGATAGTCGAGAAC
>JALVWX010000164.1 GCA_027023165.1 Thermococcus sp.
ATCCTGAACGGGCTGTTCGGGAAGCCGTTTTCCTTCCTTATCCCCCGCACCAGCTCGGAAATCTCTTCAGCGGTGAACATTGCAACCTCATTTAACGGGCGGGCTTTTAAGGTTCTCGCAGGGGATTGTTCCATAAAACGAACAAAATTTTTTAAATATTGGAACGAACTCCCGCCGGTGGTGCCGATGGGAAGAATGAGTTCGCGGGAGATAGCGGTCGTTGGAATCATGCTCGGCCTCTCTTTGATGTTTGAGGTTCTGCCCATAGAGATGCCGACGATGTGGGGGATGAAAATCGACCTCGTCGCCGTTCCGATCATCATGGCCTACCTCCTCACGGGTTTCGAGGGAGGCCTGACCGCGGTGGTCCTGCTATTCTTCGGCCTGAGCATAATCTCCTCCGCCAGCTGGCTCGGGGCTATGATGAAGGCCACGGCAACGTTTGCCGTCCTGCTCGGCCTTGAAATCGCGAGGAGACTCACCGGCTTCAGCTTCGAGCGGGCGGACAGGGAAACCTTAGTGAAGTTCTCGATCCTTGCCTATCTCATAGGAATCGCCATCAGGATCCCGCTGATGGTGGCCCTCAACTACTACGTTGCCCTCGAGATATGGCTCGGCCTCCCGAGGGAACAGGTTGTTCAGGCTGTTGAGCAGTGGACGGGCGTTCCCTTCTGGATCGCGATAGGCCTGCCGAACGCTATTCAGAGCGTTATCGATGTTTTCGTCGGTCTGCTCGCGACGATTCCCGTTTTGAGGCGCGTGCCGCATCTCCTCGAGTGATTTTCTCGATTCTCGTTTCATCTTCCTTTGCTTCTTCTGATTCGTTCTGGAGACTTGCCTCGAAACGAAGAAAAAGGAAACGTCAGAGGTTGCCGAGTATCTCATCCCCCTCAATCGTTCTCTCGCAGTAGTGGCAGCGGAGCTTGAGCGGTTCTCTGCTCTCGACCCTGAACTTCGGAGTTACGTACTCGTGGTTGCTGACGCAGTTGGGGTTCGGGCACCTCAGGATTCCGACTATCTCGTCCGGGATTTCCACGTTGAACTTCTCGACAATCTTGTAGTCCCTCACGATGTTTACAGTAGCCATCGGCGCTATGAGGGCTATCTTGTTGACCTCCTCCTCGCTCAGGTAGCGCCCTTCAACCTTAACGATGTCCTTCCTTCCGAGCTTCTTGCTCGGGACGTTCGAGGCGATAAGGAGAGTCCCGCCGTTGGGCTTAGTTAAGCTTAAAATTTCCACAACCTTCAGCCACTTTCCTGCTGGAATGTGGTCTATGACGGTTCCCTCTGGGATTACCTCTATCTTCAGCTCGGGCATTCAAATCCCCTCCAGAACCCCAAGCGTTAATCCCAGCAAAGCCATCCTCACAGGAACACCCGAGAAGACCTGCCTGAAGTAGAGCGCGTGCTCGCTCTTATCCACCTCAGGGTGGATCTCGTCAACCCTCGGGAGCGGGTGCATTACCTTGAGACTTTCCTGGGCGTTCTTGAGGACCAGGGGGTTGACCTGGTAGCTGCCCTTGACCTTCAGGTACTCCTCCTCGTCCGGGAAGCGCTCGCGCTGGATTCTCGTGACGTAGAGGACGTCCAGTTCAGGGATTGCGCCCTCCAAGTCGGTCGTCTCTTGCACCGTTACCCCTTTCTCGCACAGTTCTTCAATTATATGCTTTGGCATCCTCAAAAGCTCTGGCGAGATCAGGTAGAGTTCAACATCGTAGAAAGCTAGAGCCTCCGCCAGGCTGTGGACTGTTCTCCCGTACTTCAAATCCCCGAGCATGCCGATGGTTAAGCCGTCAATCCTTCCAAAGGCGCGCTTTATAGTGTAGAGGTCCAGCAAAGTCTGGGTCGGATGCTGATTACTTCCATCGCCGGCGTTGATGACCGGGATTTCGGCCACTTCAGCCGCTAACCTTGCTGCACCCTCCATCGGGTGTCTGATGACTATCACGTCGCTGTACTGCTCGACTGTCTTTATCGTGTCCGCCAAGCTCTCGCCCTTCTTGACGCTCGTGCTCGATGCGGAGGAGAAGCCTATAACCGAACCGCCGAGCCTGTGCATAGCGCTCTCAAAGCTCAGGCGCGTCCTCGTTGACGGCTCGAAGAAGAGCGTCGCCAGAATTTTCCCACGGGCGTAGTCGAGCGAGCCTTTCTCATTCAGCTCGTTCTCAAGTCGTTCCGCAACCTTCAAAACGAACTCAATGTCGTCCTTCGAGAAGTCCCTTATACTTATCACGTCGCGTCCTTTCCAGTCCATAAGTGCCCTCCCAGTGTAAAAACCGATGGGTTTTTAAGACTTTTTTGACAGGAATATGTTAATCAACTCCCGGTAACCCTTTAAACTCAAGTTCGAAACTTTGATAACCGGGTTTTAGGGTGGGAACATGAGGACGCCGAGCGTTTACATCGCCGAGGAGCTGATGCCCTACCTCCGGGCCAAGGTTGCGGAGGGCCTTTATCGCGAGGGCTTTAAACAGGCGAAGATAGCCGACTACCTCGGCATAACCCAGGCGATGGTCAGCAAGTACCTCGCCGGCCGCTACAAGGAACCGCCGCGTGAAGTTGCCGAGAGGCTTGACTCTATAGCGAACGAGGTAGTCAGACTCATCCTCTTCGGCGGCGGCAGGGACGATGCGGTCGTTTTGGCCACGAGGCGGCTCTTCAACCTCTTTGAAAGCGGCTTTCTCTGCAGGTTCTACTCGGAGTACTCCGGGGTGAGCGAGGAGACCTGCCGGTCGCTCTTCTCGGGCAGGAGCGGGCGCGGTGAGATACTGGATGAGATGAACAGGGCCATCTCACGCCTCTCCAGCCTGAAGGGTTTTCCCGACCTCATCCCCGAAGTCCGGAGCAACCTCACCTATGCCCTGCCATCTCCCTCCGGAAAGGAGGACGTTGCCGCTGTTCCGGGAAGGATAACCTCCGCCAAGGGAAGGATTTTCGCACTCCCGCCTGAGTTCGGGGCGAGCAGCTTCACCGCGGGGATTCTCCTGGGGCTGTCAAAACTGAACCCTGAGCTCCGGAGCGTTATGAACATCCGTTACGGTCCGGACGTGGAGGAGGCCTTAAAGCGCGCCGGTCTCTCCTTTGCGAGGGTCAAAACCGGCGGCTTGAGTGAGGATGAAGCGATTGAGGAGATAGTTCGTCCCTTTGAGAACGGAACCTACGACGCGGTTATCGATGAGGGCGGTCACGGCGTTGAGCCTCTCGTCTACGTCTTTGGAAGGAACCCATTGGAGGTCGTTGAGAAGGTCGAGGGGATTCTCAGGGCGATGGGGGTGGTCGAATGATCTACACTAAAGAGCTGAGGTTCTCAACCGATGGGGAGATTGACCTCGTCGACATAACCGCAGAAGTTGAGCGGGTCGTTGCGGAGTCGGGGGTGAAGAACGGCCAGGTTCTTGTATTTGTCCCCGGTGCAACGGGTGCGATAGTAACGATAGAGCACGAGAGCGGTCTGCTCGAGGACTTCAAGAGGGCCTTGAGGGAGCTGATACCCAAAGGGGCCGGCTACCTCCACGACAGAATAGACGACAACGCCCACAGCCACCTCCGCGCCACGCTCCTCGGGGCCAGTAAGTGCTTCCCGGTCGTTGACGGAAGGCTCGTCAGGGGGACCTGGCAGCAGATATTCTTCGTCGAGCTTGACGTGAGGCCGAGGCACAGGCGGGTTATAGTGCAGGTAGTGGGGGAGTGAGTTCGAGGAGGAAGAAGGGCACGTCCTCCTTCTCCAAAACCCTTACGTTTTTCGGGTACTTCCTGTGGGCTTTTCCCGCTTTCACCTCAACCTTGAGGTCTCCGGCGACTGCATCGACCTCATAGGAGTTCCTGTAATAGTAAACCTCCCCGAAGCGCCGGTAGAGGTGCTCCTGAACAACCCATTCATACAGCGCATCTTCTCTCAGCTCAGTCCCACTCCAGACCGAGAAAAGCCTTGCAAGGAGAGGGTCGCGGAAGAAGAACTTCTTTTCGCGCTTGTAGAGCACCTGGCTGCCCCGCTTGAGGTAAGCTATTCCAATGATGTAAAGGTCGGTGAAAAACTCTATATAGTCCTGGATTACTTTGTAGGAGTAACCGGAGGTCATGCCGGCTAAGGCTCTGAAGCTCGTCGCCGAGGGAGCGCTCCTTATCACCGCCGCGAGGGTTTCCTTAGCTATCTCAAGGCTCTTCCCGAACCTCACGATCTCTCCTATATATGCCCCGAGGAGGTCGTCCATCGGGAGACCGTTTATCGACGCCGGGAATCCACCGGTAGTCAGATAGTTCTCAAAAAGCTTGAGAACCATTCTGCTCTGCAGTTCTGGCCTCTTCAGCCCCATTACCTCCACGTACTCCGGAAATGAGAGAGGCATTACCTCTATTGTTCTTCCCTTTCCCCTCCTGCCAGGGAAGAGCTCAATGTCCCTCTTGACCCTCAGGGAGCTTGAGCCTGTAACTGTAACCACGTCGTTCTCCAAGAGACCTGCGTCTATGAGCGGTTTAACCCCGCGCCACCAGCCTTCAAGGGATGTGACCTCGTCGAGGAAGATATATCCCCATTTGATGCCTTTTTTCGCCGTAAGCTCCTGGAACTCGCGTAGGAGGTTTAAAAGCTCGCGATGGCTCGGTAAGACCTCAACGTTGACGTAGAGAACGGCCTCGGGCGGGTTATTCTTCAGGAGTTCCTGGATCAGGAGCTTTATCCCCGTGGTTTTCCCCACCTGCCTCGGGCCGAGGACGAAGTTGAGGGAGAACGGCTTAAGCGAAAGCCTCTCCAGCCACTTTGGCCGCCAGTGGAGCTTCTGCTCTTTCCAGCGCCTCACGTGGTAGTCCTCTTTCCCTTCCCACCAGGGGTTCATGTAGATGAGATCGCCCAGCCTCATAGGGACACCTGAGAACTGGTAGTTCTCAACCCTTTATAAATCTTGAGAACTCTAAGTTCTCACTATTTATAAACTCCTCACAGCGACACCAGAATCGCGCCGATGACTATCAAGACTGCCCCAAGCGCGTTTTCAGGCCCATTTTGCTACCGAGGATAATCCACGACGGGAATATCGCGAGGGCAATACTGGTCTTGTCTATCGCGATAACCGCTGGAACCCTTCCGTTCTTTATCGCCATGAAGTAGAACAGCCACGAGAGCGCCCCTGCAAGCCCGGAGAGGGTTATCAGGAGGAGCGCCCTGCCGTCGATTTCAGCAACGCCGGTTGAGCCGCTCGCGAGGGCAACGCTAACCAGAAAGACCGCCATTATAACGGCCCTCACCGCCGTTGCTAACGTGGGGTTGACGTCTCTTAGGCCGAGCTTTCCGAATATCGGGACGAGGGAGGCAAAGAAAGCGGCGAGAAGCGCATAGACGAGGTAGTCTCTCATTGAACCACCGCCGTAAAAGGGGTAATAACCCGCCCAAGTTCATCGGCTCCGCCTTCGGCGGCACTCCCCGGGCATTGGGAGTTGGGTCTTCCCCATAAAAGGGTTTCGAAAGCTTCGAGAACGAAGAAATAAGGGGGAAGAAAGGAGGCTTCACTTCTTGAGCTTCTCGCACTTCTCAACCCAGTCCTTGAGCACATCTTTGAGCTTCGGCTCGCCGATCTCCTCAAGCTCGTAGCGGACGCGAACGGCCGGCTTGTTGAGCTTCATGAACCTGCGGAGGTCAACGGGGGTGCCCATGATGACCACATCCGCATCGGCCTTGTTGATGGTCTCCTCGAGCTCCTTGATCTGCTTCTCGCCGTAGCCCATGGCCGGCAGAATGACGTCGAGGTGGTTGTACTTCTTGTAGGTGTCGACGATCGAGCCGACGGCGTAGGGCCTCGGGTCGATTATCTCGGCAGCCCCGTACTTCTTGGCGGCGATGTAGCCGGCACCGTACTTCATGCCGCCGTGGGTGAGGGTCGGGCCGTCTTCCACAACCAGAACGCGCTTGCCCTTGATGAGTTCGGGCTTGTCAACGTAGAGCGGTGAAGCACCGTCGATGACGATGGCGTTCGGGTTGATTTTCTCTATGCTCTCGCGGACCTTCTGGATGTCGTCGCGGTTCGCTGTATCGATCTTGTTGATGATTATAACATCAGCGCTCCTGAAGTTGGTCTCACCGGGGTGGTACTTGAGCTCGTGACCCGGCCTGTGCGGGTCTGTGACCACTATCCAGAGGTCCGGCTCGTAGAACGGGAAGTCGTTGTTTCCTCCGTCCCAGAGGATTATGTCGGCCTCTTTCTCGGCTTCGCGGAGAATCTTCTCGTAGTCAACGCCAGCATAAACCACCATTCCCCTGTCGATGTACGGCTCGTATTCCTCGCGCTCCTCGATGGTGCACTCGTACTTGTCGAGGTCCTCGTAGGTGGCGAACCTCTGGACGATCTGCTTCCTTAAATCACCGTAGGGCATCGGGTGCCTTATCGCGACGACCTTGTAGCCCATCTCCTGGAGAAGCTGGGCGACCTTCCTACTGGTCTGGCTCTTCCCGCAGCCGGTCCTGACGGCTGTAACGGCCACAACAGGCTTGCTGGACTTGAGCATGGTGCTCTTCGGTCCGAGGAGCCAGAAGTCGGCACCAGCGGAGTGCGCCCTGCTCGCGAGGTGCATGACGTGCTCGTGCGGAACGTCGGAGTAGGCGAAGACGACGATGTCTATATCATGCTCCTTGATTATCTTCTCCATGTCGTCCTCGCTCCAGATTGGGATGCCGTTCGGGTAAAGCTCGCCGGCAAGCTCGGGCGGGTAAATTCTTCCCTCAATGTCCGGAATCTGGGTCGCGGTGAAGGCAACGACCTCGTACTCGGGGTTGTCTCTGAAGAACGTGTTGAAGTTGTGGAAGTCCCTTCCGGCCGCTCCAAGAATCAGAACCCTCTTCTTTTTCTTCTCGGCCATTTTCGTTCACCTCTAAAACTTTGTTCGCTGGTGTATTGACCTTTACACTTATAACGGTTTTCGTTTAGCCGTGAAAGAGCATTACGTAACCCATTCGAAATTCAATGGTGTTTTCTGAAAAACCTTCAGTAACCCCTGAACCTCAGCCGTTCCAAGATTACCCGGAGGTTTAATAAACGATTGTCGAATAAGATTCCTGGGATTGACATGAGTGACGTTGAGGTTAGAACGCACACGGCCCTCCACGTGGTCAAGGGTGCCGTTGTTAAAGTTCTTGGAGATGAAGCCAAGTGGACGGCGAGCGTTTACGTGAACGGGAACCACGGCAGGCTGACCGTTAAGTTCAACAGAAAACCCTCGCCGGAGGAGATAGCCGAGATAGAGTTGCTAGCTAACGAGAAAGTAAGGGAAAACGTCCCCGTGAAGGTCTACGAACTGCCAAGGGAAGAGGCGGAGAGGCGCTTTGGTGAAGATATGTACGACCTTTTCCCGGTTCCTGAAGATGTGAGGACGCTTAAAGTTGTAGTCATCGAGGACTGGAACGTCAACGCCTGCAATAAAGAGCACACGAAGACAACGGGAGAAATCGGGGAGATAAAAATCAGAAAGATCCGCTTCAGGAGGAGTAAAGAGCTTTTGGAGATTAGCTTTGACGTCCTCTGAGCAGGAACTTCCAAAGTGGAACCACCTCAACGGTCTTTCCACGCTCTCTGATAGTCTTTTCCTCGTCCATCGTGACGAGTGTAAGCTTCTCCGCACCCAGCCTTTTTCCCACCTTAATGAGGCCGAGCACCTCCCTTTCGTAGTTCAACGGGTTAAGTTCATACGTAACCTGAACCAGTTCCCTGACTATGTTACCAACCCTGACAACAAAATCCACCTCGCCCCTCTCATCGGAGTAGTATGAGAGTTCAAGAAGGGGGTTACGATAACTCTTCTCCCTCATAAGTTCCAAGAAAACAAGGTTCTCGATTTTCCTGCCCGTGTCTTGCCCCTTGAAGAAGAGAAAAGCAAATGCCGTGTCCACGAGGTATAGCTTTCTTGGGCTCCGCATTATTCTTTTGGTGGACGTTGAGAATATTGGGAGCTCGAAGAGGAGGAAAGATGACCCCATTGCGTGGAGGTAGTTCATAATCGTCTTAATGTTCGCCTCGACACCCAATCCCTTAAGCGCCCTCTGAAGGGAGCGGTATGTGAAATAACCTCCGTAAAGCGAGAGGACGTAGTAAAAAACCTCCCGGAACTCTTTAACGTCCCTGAAGGCGAAGCGTTCGATTATGTCGCGGTAGAATATAGTTTCCAAGATGGAGATTACCTTTTCGCGTGACTTGGTCAGCCACACCTCCGGGAAGCCCCCCCACTTTATGTACTCATCTAGGAGTTTCCTGAGCTTGCCCC
>JALVWX010000165.1:0-4643 GCA_027023165.1 Thermococcus sp.
GTTCATGAAAGTTATGACCATCAGAGACTCTCCTTTCAATTCTCCTAGAGTCTTATTGCAACGTGAACCAACGCCCAACGATAAGGCCGTCCTGTCGGGCTTTCAATTCTCCTAGAGTCTTATTGCAACATAACGGAAGAGAAGGCCACTGAACTCAAAACAAAAGCTTTCAATTCTCCTAGAGTCTTATTGCAACAGGGCGGCTTTTCCCTTCATTTGTCCTATAGGGCAATAAAAGCGCCCGAATCTTATAAGCTTTTCTTCAAAGGGGCCTTCAAAAAGATCGCTGGAGGCCCGGTCCGGCGGCATCTCAAAGAGCATTTTCGGGAGTAACTTTCCCACACGCTACCTTTTTGCAGATGAACAGGAATATCCATGAGACTTCCAGAGCTAGAAGGGGGCCTTAAAAACCCAAAACGACCCCCAAAAACCTCAAATTTGAAAAAGAACGCATGTGCACAAGGAAGGGCAGTGTTAAGGAGTTCTCTGTTCTCAAATTCATCCTCCGGGAAAATTCCGTTATAACATCAATAAGAATCATAACGTTTCGTTAGATAATAACGAAAAGTTACTAAAGACTTCCCGAGCCTTCTCAAGGGAGAACTTCAAAAACAAACGACAACGGCAGAGGGAGAATCCAGGGCAGAGGCCCTCATGGGAGTTAAAGCCCAAACGCGCCCCTGATGCCGTTTATCATCATCTGTATGGCCATGGCCGTCAGGATAAGACCCATCATCCTCGTCATGACCTTGATTCCGACGCGGCCGAGGGCGTCCTGTATTCTGTGGGACGAGTGGAGAACCAGCCAGACGGTTGCACCTATGGCCACCACACTCGCCAGAACCGTCAGCTTCTCGACAATGGAGGTGCTCTTCGTCATGTAGAGGATAACCGTCGTTATTGCTCCGGGTCCGGAGATGAGCGGAATCGCGAGGGGGATTATCGCGACCTCCTCTAGAGTAACGACCTCGTCGCTGAACTCCTCGGTCTCCTCCCTGCTTATCTTGACCGTCGAGAGCTTGCCCGAGAGCATCTCCATGGCCATCTTGAAGAGCAGTATGCCGCCGGCTATTGCAAACGCATCAACGCTGAAGCCGAAGAATCGAAATATCCACTCCCCGAGGAGTGCGAAGACAACAAGCGTCACGACAACGGAGATGGACGTCTTGGTGGCTATTTCAAGTCTCTCACGCCTCGAAAGGTCGTGGGTAACGCTCAGAAAAACGGGAACGGCCCCAATCGGGTTCGTTATGGCGAAGAGACCACCGTAGAGGAGAACGAAGTACTTGAGGTACTCGATCACGGGACCACCGTAGGGGGAAGGAAAAGGGGGGTTAAAAAGTTAATCCATCCCCCCTTCCCGGAGTATCTCGTAAGAGTAGGTAAGCTCCGCGCCGCTGAGCTTTACATGGGCGCTGGCGGAGCAGTACTTATCTTGGCTCAGCTCTATGGCGCGCTTCGCCTTCTCCCCCCTGACGTTGCCCCGGATGACGTAGTGGAGGTGGACTTTCTTGTAGATTTTCGGGTGCTCCTCTCGTCTCTCGCCGCTTATGTGAACCTCCAACCCCTCTATTGGCTCGCGCATCTTCTTTAGTATCATCACGACGTCGTAGGCGGTGCAGCCAGCGACGCTTAGAAGGAGAAGCTTCATGGGGCTTATGCCACCCTCGCCAAGGATGACGGAGCAACTGTCGCTCTCAACCCGCCCGATGAACTGGTAATCCTTGAACCACTCGACCTTTCCCCTCACCTCTTCGCTCAAGGTAACCACCGGTTGGAATCGGGGAAACGATTTAAATGGGTTTCCCAAAGGGAGAGCGGTTGGGAAGATGTACATACGGCCCTTCGACCCCTGGAAATCGAAGCTCTGCACGTGCCCCTTCAAATACACCCTGAACGTCTACACCGGCTGCGACCACGCGTGCGTCTACTGCTATATCACAAGCTACATTCCCAACGCCTTCCGCGTCAGAACAAAGGAAACTCTCCTGCCCAACCTCGAGAGGGAGCTGAGGAAGTTCGACAAACGCCACATCATAGCGCTCTCCTACTCCTCGGACCCTTATCCAACGGTCGAGCGCGGGCTGGGGATAACCCGGAAGGTGCTGGAGCTTTTCAGGAGATACGACATCAGATGTATGCTTCTCACGAAGTCGGACATATTCATGCGCGACATCGACGTTCTGAGCGAGATGAAGTGCGCCGTCGGAATAACCGTGACGACAATAGACGAGAGAAAGGCGAGGCTACTTGAGCCAAACGCGCCCTCTCCAACGGCAAGAATACGGGCGCTGAAAAGGGCGAAGGAGGAGGGAATCCCCGTTTACGCGCGCATCGACCCAATAATCCCTTTCTACACGTGGGAGGACTTCGATGAGACGCTCGACGCCCTGAGCTTCGTGAGCCACATAACCGTCTCCACACTGAAACTCCGCCCGGATTCCAGGAAGAGGATGTTTGCCAAGTTTCCTGAACTCATGGAAAAGCTCTGGCCACTCTACGAGGTGGGAGAAAGGATAGGCGGCTACTACTACCTGCCGCGGGAGTTCAGGTTCAAAATCATGAGGGAGGCTGAGAGAAAGATAGTGGGGAGGGGAATCACGTTTGGTTCATGTCGGGAAGGCTATCGCTCGTTTCCAACGTGTGATGGCTCTCATCTGGTTCCTCTATAGGCCTGCGCTCCAGGGTTTTGTTGGACTCTGCCAGCTTCTCGCGGATCTTTGCTTCCATTTCTATTCTCTCCAGTTCAATCTTTCTGGCCCTGTACTCTGTTGCGGCCTTGACGAATGCCTCGTAGAGACGCCACATCTCGGGCAGGTGCTCGGGCTGCCACTGGACGCCTATCACAAAGCCCTCAACGCCCTCTATAGCCTCTATGAGTCCATCAACGGAGTAGGCGCTGGGTCTGAGGCCGTCGCCGACCCTCTTGACCGCCTGGTGGTGGAAGCTGTTGACGCGCAGGTGAACCTCGTTCGTGCCCTCTATATCGAGGCCCTCCTTGAGGATCTCGTAGAGCTTTGAATCCATCTTTATCCTAACCCCGTGAACCCGCTGGGAAGGTCCAACGAGCCTAAGCTCCCAGTCGTGCTTTATCGCCTTCGGAATCTCGTTGATATCCTGGTAGAGGGTTCCGCCGAGAGCGACGTTGATCACCTGCATGCCCCTGCCTACTCCGAGAAGGGGAATGTCCCTCTCAATGGCCCCCCTTACGAGGGCCATCTCGAACTCGTCGCGCCTTACGTCCACGGACTTGAGAACGCTTGATGGATCCTCACCGTAGAAGTAAGGGTGGACATCGGGGCCTTCTATGAGGAGAAGTCCATCGACGTGCTCAAGAACGTCCTCGGGGGAGTCGTCAACCGTGAATACCGCGGGTATGCCGCCGGCGGCCACCACGCGTTCAACGTGGGTTCTGTCGAGGAATATCCTGTTGGCCGAGTAGTCAACCTGACCGATTATACCAATTAGAGGCCTCATAAGCACCACCCGGGGAATTTGGGGGAGAAACGTAAAAAGCTTTTGGAATAAAAGGGGGATTCAACCCCCGAGGGCCTTTATCTCGGCCTCAATAACCTCGGCGAGCCTCTTGACGCCCTCGCGTATCTTCTCCTCTGGAACGTAGGTGAAGTTGAGCCTCATGGTGTTCTTGACGTCGCGGTGGGCGAAGAAGGCCTCCCCAGGCACGTAGGCGACTCCCTTCGCGACGGCCTTCTCCATCATGAGCTTGGTGTCTATGCCCTCCGGGAGGGTGACCCAGATGAACATTCCTCCGTCGGGCTTCGTCCACTCGACCCCCTCGGGCATGTACTCCTCGAGGGCCTCGAGCATTGCATCCCTGCGCGGCCTGTAGAACTCGACTATTCTCGGTATGTGCCTGTCGAGGTAGCCGTCCTCAACGTACTTCCAGGCGATGACCTGGGCGAGGGTGTTGGTGCAGAGGTCGACGGCCTGCTTGGCTATCTCCATCTTCCTTATGAAGTGCGGGTGGGCGGCGACCCAGCCGAGGCGGAATCCAGGGGCGAGTATCTTCGAAAAGGTTCCGAGGTAGATGACGCGGCCCTCGTGGTCGAAGTGCTTTATAGGCGGCACCGGCTCGCCTGAGTAACGGAGCTCGCTGTACGGGCCGTCCTCGACGATGAGGAAGTCGTACTCTCTGGCGAGCTCGACGAGGCGCTCCCTCCTCTCAACGCTCATCGTAACGCCCATCGGGTTCTGGAATGTCGAGACGGTGTAGACGAACTTAACTTTCTTCCCCTGGGCTTTAAGCTCCCTCAGCTTCTCCTCGAGTATGTCAACGCGCATTCCGTCGTGGTCCATAGGTATGCTGATGAATTCCGGCTCGTAGTACTTGAAGGCGTTTATTGCCGCGAGGTAGGTTGGCCCCTCGACGACGACGAGGTCGCCGGGGTTGATGAACGTCCTTCCGACGAGATCAAGGGCCTGCTGACTGCCCGCGACCATCATTATCTCGACCTTGCTGGTCGGGATGCCGTAGCGCTTCTCCATCCATTTGGCGAGGGCGAGGCGGAGCGGGGTGAAGCCCTTGGTCGTTCCGTACTGGAGGGCCTTGTCGGCGTGGTTGGTGAGAACGTCTTGGGTGATCTCCTTTATCTGCTCAACCGGGAAGGTCTCCGGTGCGGGAA
>JALVWX010000165.1:4653-8176 GCA_027023165.1 Thermococcus sp.
TATCCGAGCTTTCGACGAGCTTGAGAAGCTCCCTGATCTCCGAAGCTTTCATTCCGCGGGCTTTCTCCGAGAAGTACCTCTCAAACTCCAGTGAGCCTGAACCCAGCTTGCGCATAAGCTTTTCCTCCATCGCGGTTCCCCCCGTGAATGAACACCTTTGAGCACGTAACCAACTCTATACACGAAGAGTTAGCGGCAATCGGTTATAAACCTTTCCACAATGGTCGTTAGGTGGGTTTACAATTGTAAAGGGCCAGTTGGGGGCAGCTTTCTGAACACAAAAGAATTGAAGGGTCCAGGAATGAACAGGAAAAGACCTATAAACCCCATCGCAAAGAGGAAAGGTTACAAGAGGGGTGATAGCAATGCCAGTGATTAGGGAAGTGCTCGAGATAGCGCAGGAGATTAAGGACATGAGAATACGCGGTGCCGGAAAGATCGCCCGCTCAGCGGCGTACGCTCTCCAGCTGCAGGCCGAGAAGAGCACCGCAAAGGACGTTGAGGAGTTTTGGAATGAGATGAAGCAGGCGGCAAAGATACTCTACGAAACGAGGCCGACGGCCGTTTCTCTCCCCAATGCGCTCCGATATGTCATGCACCGCGGTAAAGTGGCATATTCAAGCGGCGCCGACCTAGAACAGCTCCGCTACGTCATCATAACGGCCGCCAAAGAGTTCATCCACAACTCGGAGAAAGCCGTCGAGAGAATCGGAGAGTTCGGGGCGAAGCGCATAGAGGACGGTGACGTCATAATGACCCACTGCCACAGCAAAGCGGCCACGAGCGTCATGAAGAAGGCCTGGGACATGGGCAAGGACATAAAGGTCATCGTCACCGAGACGAGGCCCAAGTGGCAGGGCAAGATAACCGCCAGGGAGCTTGCAGAACACGGGATTCCCGTCATCTACGTCGTTGACAGCGCGGCGAGGCACTACATGAAGATGACCGACAAGGTCGTGATGGGAGCGGACAGCATAACCGTTAACGGTGCGGTGATAAACAAGATTGGAACGGCTTTGATAGCGCTGACCGCCAAGGAGCACCGTGTCTGGACGATGATAGCGGCTGAAACCTACAAGTTCCACCCGGACACCATGCTCGGCCAGCTGGTCGAGATAGAGATGCGCGATCCGACGGAGGTCATCTCGGAGGAAGAACTCAAGACTTGGCCGAAGAACATCGAGGTCTGGAATCCAGCGTTTGACGTTACTCCACCCGAGTACGTCGATGTTATCATAACCGAGCGCGGCATAATCCCACCGAGCGCGGCGATAGACATCCTCAAGGAGGAGTTCGGCTGGGCGCTCAAGTACCGCGAGCCTTGGGAGGACTGAGGCTCTCTTCCCTTTTTCAATCCCGTCAGTAGGTTTTAAAACTCCGAACCCTTTTATACCCTGATGCAAAACTTCGGTGGGTGATACCATGAAAGCTTACATAGCCGAGAACGTCCGGGGCGTTTACGCCTTCAGCGAGGACGGTAACCTCATCACGAGCAGGCCCTTCAGCGGGAAGCCAGAGGTGAGCCTCGACAGACTCCTGAAGGGCGAGCCTGTTGGGGAGCTTGTGGGACTGATAGAGGAGCTGAGCGAGGAGGGATACACCGAGTTCATAGTCGAGGACACCGAACTGGCAAGGAAGCTGAAGGAACTCGGCTACAGCGCTACGGCTGAGTTCCCCAACAGGGGCGGTGAGGAGCTTCGCTCAAGCCCGGGGGAGTTCCTCGGGGAGAACTGGTTCGAGGAGTACTTCACGGTTGGAGTGGCATTGACGAGGCTCCGCATACAGGAGCAGAGCGGCGCGCGCGACAAGATGATAATCCAGGCTATTGAAGCGCTCGACGACATCGATAAGGTCGTGAACCTCCTAGTTTCCCGCCTGAGGGAGTGGTACGGCCTCCACTTCCCCGAGCTTGACGAGATCCTGCCGAAGCACGAGCAGTACGTTGCCTTTGTCGCAAAAGTAGGCTCCAGGGATAACCTAACCGAGGACAAGCTGAGGGAACTCGGCTTCCCGGAGAACAAGGCCGAGAAGATTCTCAAAGCGGCGGAGAAGTCGATGGGTGCTCCCCTCGGCAAGTTCGACGAGGAGATAATCAAAAAGCTCGCGGGCGAGATAAACGACCTCTACAAGCTCAGGGGCGAGATAGAGGACTACCTCGAGACCGCGATGGATGAGGTTGCCCCGAACCTCAAAGCGTTGGTTGGGGCGAAGCTTGCGGCCAGGTTGATGAGCCTTGCAGGCGGATTGAGAGAGCTGGCCATGATGCCGGCATCGACGATTCAGGTTCTCGGAGCGGAGAAGGCCCTCTTCAGGCACCTCAGGAGCGGGGCAAAGCCGCCAAAGCACGGCGTCATCTTCCAGTATCCGGCAATAAACCGCTCGCCGTGGTGGCAGAGGGGTAAGATAGCGAGGGCTTTGGCCGGGAAGCTGGCCATAGCGGCGCGCGTTGACTACTTCTCGGGAGAATACATCGGCGAGGAGCTTAAGCAGGAGCTTGAGGCGAGGATAGAGGAGATCAAGAGAAAGTACCCGAACCCGCCGAAGAGGAAGGCGAAGCCAGAGAAGAAAAAGAAGGAGAAGTTCAAGGGCAAGAAGAAGGGCAAGGGCGAGAAGGGCAGGAAGTTCGAGAAGAAGGAAAAGGCCAGGGGCAAAAAGAAGGAGAAGGGCGGAAAGGACAGGAAGTCCAAGAAAAAGAAGGCTAAGAAGAGGTGATTGGGATGAGGATTGAGAAGCACAGGTTCCCGGGCGTTTACGTCTTCATCGACGAGGATGGGGGCAGGAAGATAGCCACCAAAAACCTCGTTCCCGGACAGAGAGTCTACGGCGAGAGGCTGGTCAAGTTCGAGGGTGAGGAGTACAGGATATGGAACCCGAGCAGGTCGAAGCTCGGCGCGGCAATACTCAACGGCCTCAAGAACTTCCCGATAAGGCCGGGTTCAACGGTGCTCTACCTTGGAGTTGCAAGCGGAACTACAGCATCTCACGTCAGTGACATAGTCGGCTGGGAGGGCAAAGTCTTTGGAGTGGAGTTCTCACCGAGGGTTCTTAGGGAGCTCGTCCCCCTGGTCGAGGAGAGGAGGAACATTGTGCCCATACTCGGCGACGCGACAAAGCCGGAAGGCTACCGCGCCCTCGTTCCGAAGGTAGACGTCATCTTCGAGGACGTTGCCCAGCCGACGCAGGCGAAGATCCTGATAGACAACGCCAGGGTTTACCTAAAGAGCGGCGGCTATGGCATGATATCCGTCAAGAGCAGGAGCATCGACGTGACGAAGGAGCCGGAGCAGGTCTTCAAGGAGGTCGAGAAAGAGCTTTCGACTTACTTCGAGGTCGTCGAGAGGCTTTCGCTGGAACCCTACGAGAAGGACCACGCGCTTTTCGTTGTGAGGAAGCCCTGAGGGCTACCACCCCGTTCTTTTATCGTTTATCGACGAAATCGTCTTGCACTTTCACCGAAAGACTTTTATAACTCCCCTTTCAACCTTAGGCGAAGTTACTTTCAACTTTTGCGGGTGGTGCACCA
>JALVWX010000166.1 GCA_027023165.1 Thermococcus sp.
TTCAAGGTCGATGGGGGCGTAGACGCCATCGTCAACTTTCCCGAGCGCTCCTTTCTTTTCCGCTCTCTCGACGGCTTCTTCAACAATCTCCCCAATCTTCTTCAGGCTTCCATCGGCCAAAACAACCCCTGTGTCATAGTCAACGCACTTAGCAACACCAGGATCACCAACGAGCAGAACGTGGCTCTCTCCCCTCAACTTAGTTCCATCCGGTAAAGTTCTCTGCACACCGCCGAAGAGGGCCAAAGCTATGCCCTTCTTCACCGTCCTGTGACCCCATATCGCCGGCGCTATCGAATCGACTATGGCATCGACTATGTCCTTCCTCTTGGCCAGCTCACGAATCTTCTGCTCGTCCTCCTGGGAAATTTCAAGCTCCTCTATCTCCTTGCTGAGCTGCTCTATGTGGTTGACCTCCAGAACCTTCTTGAAGATCGGTCTCTTGTCCTTCTGCTCGAGGATAACGCGCAGGATTCCCGTAACGAGAACGCGGTCGCCGGGAAGGGCCGCATCCACCATGTCGTCGAGCAGTATGGCATCGACGAAGCGCGGCATCTGGCCGCCCTTGAGGCTCTCCGGCCTGTCCTGGAGACGGAAGCTCTGGAAGTTTACGAAGCGGCTCTTCTCGACGTCAAGGTCTATGTTTCTTGAGCCGCAGGCATCGCACTTGGCCGGCTTGACGAGGTTCTCGTACGGTCTCTGGAGCCTTGTCATCTCGTTGCCGCAGTCCTTGCAGACGAAGACGGCCTTCTCGACGAAGGGCTTGACCTCGCTCACGCGCGTGATGATCCCCTCAACCTGTATCAGGCGGTTTATGTGCTCGCTTCCGAGTTCCTTCACCAAGAGCGTCTTCGGAAGGTTGAAGAAGCGCGCGTGGACCTTGAACTCCTCCTCCTTTAGGAGTTGCTCGCGGAGGACTATCTGTATTGCATCCTCAGCAGCCAAAATGCTCTCCTCGGGGTTCTCCAGGAGTTCCGCCGCAAGCTCCGGGTCGAAGGAGTTGAGGTGCGTCCAGTCTATGGAAAGCGAGCGCTTTGGAGTGAGGGTCAGCAAATCCTTCAGCTTGTTCAGGTAGACCTCCCTTCCCTCGTCGTCCACGTACTCCCTCAGAAACCTCGCGTATCTCCCGATCATGTCCTCGCGGTCCATCACTCCTCACCGAGCCACTCGTTTCTTATCTTCGAAAGCTGGAGGTAAACGCGCCTCTCCTCGGGCGAAAGACGGGAGAGCAGTTCGAGGCTGTTCGGGCGCCACATAACGGCCTTCAGTATCTTGTTGAAGCGCAGCTTTTTCAGGTACTCGGTCTTCTTCTTGAGGTTGGCCAGCTTCGTGAGCTTGACGTTTATGGTCTCTATGCTCTCGCCCGCGTTCAGCCTGACGTAGTTCTCGAGGTAGTGCATGTAGAACTCGGCCCTGTCATAGAGACCCCCTGGGAGGGGCATGATAGGCTCGTTCTCCCTCTCCTCCGCTATCGCCCTGTCTATCTCGCCTATTATCTTGTCCGTCTCATCGACTATCTCGGCCACGCCGGCCTCCCACAGTTCCCTCGCCTTCCAGTCCTCCACGAGGACGACGTCTCCCGTGTTCCAGTCGCCGAAGGGTTTGAGGATTTTAACCGCTATGAGCGCCCTACCGGTGAGCATGATACCACCTTGAACGACCTAAGGTCTTCGTCTAATAAACCTTGCCAGAACAGCTTGGAACCCCACTGAACTCGGTTGTGCCAGTTCCGTTTCCACTCGAATGCGTTCATGAGCACAAATGCGCAGGAGAGCCGGAGGCTCG
>JALVWX010000167.1 GCA_027023165.1 Thermococcus sp.
TCACAGTCAATCCTCGCGAGCATGATCTTGTAGGCCTTCCCGTCGTGGATGCTCCCGATGAGCAGATCGCCGTCGAGTGCAACCGGAACCGTCTCAACGCCGAAGGAGTGGGTTCTCATTTGAAGTCCCCCGTGACACTCTCATGGTTATTTTGAGGAATCGAGGAAAAGGTTTTAAGATTTTTGCGGGTAGTGGTAAACGGGTGATACGAACGAGGAGAAAAAGCCACGTTGTGGTCTTGGTGGTTACGCTCATCGTTCTGCTCTTCTCTTCATACGCCCTATGGAGCTGTCAGAAAAAAGAGAAGAGCCTGCTAACTTCTGTTTACATCTATGGCTTGAAGGACGCCAGAGGACTCTCCGATGTCGGCGGAACCTTTGAGTATCTCCTCCACGAGAACGCTTCGGATGACCTCGTAGTTTTCTATGCCCGTGCATACTCTATCAGGGCCGAGCACCTCCAGGACACCTTTGGTCTTCTCCAAGCGTACAAGAATGATGAGAGATTTCAGCTTATGTTTTCGGCCATGTCGAACTATAACCTGTTTCTTCACGAAGTTAGGATTGCTAACTCAACGAGGAGAAAAACCCTCATAGAAAAGAACCTTGAAACGCTCAAGGAACTCGATAACCTCATGGAGGGGGTGACAAAATATCAGAATCCGGACGATTTGCCCCCGAAACTCGTCAAGAGGATTTTTCAGGCCTCTGAGGAGCTGGAGGTGCAGTAATGAGGGTCGCGTTAATTCCGATGCGCGTTGAAGTTGGAAACTTCGAGACAAACTGGAGGGAGTTTGAGAAACGCGTTAAGGAGGCTTTAGCCTATAGCCGGACTTCCTCGTCTTCCCAGAGTACTGCCTCACCGGCTTCGAGGAGTGGGATTTCTCCGAGGCGGGGCTTTACGATGAAATAGTGAAGCGCGTAAGCTCACTCGCGAGAAAGGCCAGCGTTTACGTCGTCTTCGGCCTTCTGGGACCATATATAAACTGCGTTTACAACTCCGCGCTTTTAATAGGCAGAAAGGGGGTTCTCCTCAAGCATCGCAAGTTTCAGGAACCGTACAAGTTCTGCACAGGCAACACGGGGAGAACAGCTAAAACTGAGTTCGGGAAGGTCGCGGTAATCATCTGCGGCGACCTCTACAACAAGAGAATAGCGAAGTGTGTAATGCGGAAAAGGCCAGACTACCTCTTCGTCCCAATGGATTACTCACCGGACTACAGTGAGCCGAACTAGGAAGATGTCAAAGCGATGGCCGGGGGGATTAGACTTCTCGGCGTTAAGACCTTTATCGTCAACAGCTCACCGCCCGATAATGCCAGGTTTTCGAGAGGAGACATGGTGGCATCCTTGGGAAAAGAAGAGATGCTTGTCGTTGAGGTAAATAAAAAGAAAAAACCTCAGGCACCAACCTAGTGCTCTCGGCCCACTCGTGGGTGTCAAGTCGTCTTTACCTTCCGTTCCCGTGTCCCTGGCCGTTACCGCCGGTCTCCATCGAGGCGTTTATTATCGCCTCGTACTCCTCCATGCTGAGGAGCTGTGGCTCGTACGTCACCCCGTAGTTTGACAGGGTCTTTACGAAGGCCCTGAGGTGGTTCCTGCTGCCCATCATCAGGTTCTCGTAAACCGTGATGATGTCGAGCTTATCTGTCTGGTCAATCCTCTCCTGCAGGTCTATGATGTCGGTCTCTTCGATGAGCGCTCCCACCTTGAGGGCATCGATAACGCTCTTGCTCCCCTGCTCAACCAGCTGGTTGTAGAGGGCCTGGAGGTCTGGGTTAGTGA
>JALVWX010000168.1:0-379 GCA_027023165.1 Thermococcus sp.
CGCCCAAACCTAAGCCCAAGCCTGCCTCCACCCTCCAGGACATACTCGGTTCCTCAACCCGCTCCGAGGAGATAAGCTATGCGGGAAGGGCGGAGGTTCTCGATGCATACGGAAACGTCCGCGTCCTCAAGGTCAAGGGCGAACCCGTCCCGGTCTACGAGGTTCGCATGCCCAGGCTCAGCAGGGAGGAGGAAGAACTCCTGGCGAGGATAAGGGACAGGGCAATAACGGAGCTTCAGATAGACCCAACTGCCTTCCCCGACCCGGAAGAGCGCAGAAGGGTCTTCATGAACGCGGTCAGGAAGATGCTCAAGGCCGAAGCACCCCACTTCTCCGAGGGGATCGAGCTTATCGTAGCCTATCATGGTTTGAACTATCA
>JALVWX010000168.1:389-8141 GCA_027023165.1 Thermococcus sp.
TGATAGTTCAAACCATGATAGGCTACGATAAGCTCGATCCCCTCGTCCGCGACGACAACCTTGAGGAGATAATGGTAATCGGAACCAACAGGCCTGTCTACGTGTGGCACAGGCGCTTCAACATGTGCAAAACCAACATCGTTTTCCGCGAGGACAGGGAGATACTCAACATCATCGAGAGGATAGCCAGGGAGGTCGGCAGGAGGATTGACCAGCAGAGTCCGCTCTTGGATGCCCGTCTCCCCGATGGAAGCCGTGTCAACGCCACGATACCCCCCATAAGCCTGGATGGACCCACGATAACAATCCGTAAGTTCAAGCGCGACCCCCTGACCATAATCGACCTCATAAAGTACGGAACCATGAACACTGAGATAGCGGCGTTCCTCTGGATCCTCGTTGACGGTCTCGGCGTTAAGCCTGCCAACGTTCTGGTCGCCGGGGGTACGGGTTCTGGAAAAACGACGACCCTGAACTCCCTCGGAATGTTCATTCCCCCGAGCGAGCGCGTCATAAGCATCGAGGACACCGCCGAGCTTCAGCTCCCCGTCGAACACTGGATACGCCTTGAGACGAGGCCGCCCAACCTCGAGGGCAAGGGTGAGATAACGATGGACGACCTCGTGAGGAACACCCTCCGTATGCGTCCTGATAGAATCATTGTCGGTGAGGTTCGCGGTCCAGAGGCCAGAACGATGTTCACTGCAATGAACACGGGGCATAACGGCGCCCTCTACGACTTCTCGGTCATCCAGCTCTCCGACGGACGCTTCGAACTTATTGGTGATCTGATAGAAAAGCTCTTCGAGAAATACTCCGATGGGGTGAAGACCTATAGGGACCTGGAGTACGTTGAACTGGACGAGGAGGATCGCTTCGAGGTCGTGAGCGTTGGACCGGACCTCAAGGCAGGAAAGCACATCGTTTCCAGGGTCTGGCGGAGGAGGGTAAGGGAAGGGGAGAGGCTCCTGAGGATAAGGACGAGAACCGGAAACGAGGTCATACTCACAAAGACCCATCCGTTCTTCGTGTTCTCGGACGGCGACGTCGTGAGAAAGGGGGCCGAAAAGCTCAAACCCGGCGACAGGGTTGCCGTTATGCTCAATCCGCCGAGGCCGCCGCAGAGGAAGGCGATAGTAAACCCGGAGGTCTACGCCGGGATAAGCGACTACTACCTCGTCCCCAATGGAAAGGGCATGGTAAGCGTCCCCAACGATGGTCTGCCTCCGGAGAAAGCCCAGTTCCTCCTCTCGGTCAACTCAAACCCCGTTAAGCTTGTCAGGGAAGTTGATGAAAGATTGGCTTACGCGGTCGGCGTAATACTAGGTGACGGCTACCTTTCCTCTGACGGTTACTACCTCTCGGCAACCTTTGACGACCCCGATTACATGGGGGCTTTCGTCGATTCCCTCTCGGCTTTCCTGCCGGAGAGTGCTCCCTCAATCAAGGACAATGGAACGAGCAAGGTGGTAACATACGGCTCCAGGATCTTCGTGGACTTCCTCTCGAGGGCCTTTGGAATCCCCAGGGGGAAGAAGGGCGGCTGGGACGTCCCCCACCTAGTTCTCTCGAACGATGAACTGATGCGCTATTTCCTCGCGGGACTCTTCGACGCCGACGGCTACGTCGATCCAAGCGGGCCTTCCATAGTTCTAACTACGAAGAGCGAGAACGCAGCTAGGAAAGTCTGGTACGCCCTCCAGAGGCTCGGCATAATAAGCACCGTTACGAGGGTTAAGAACAGGGGCTTCAAAGAAGGCTACATCTTCCGCGTCACGGTGAGCGGCATCGAGGATCTCAGGAAGTTCCGCTCGCTCATTCCGCTCCGCCATTCGAGGAAGAGGGCGAAGCTCGATGAAATCCTCGCGGAGAAGAGAACCTACCGCGGCAGGAGAACCTACCGCGTGCCTATCTCCAGCGGCATGATAAGGCCGCTCCGCCTCAGGCTCGGCCTCAGCGTCGCGGAACTCTCCAAGCTGGCCTCCCACTACGCTGGAGAGAGGGTTTCAGAGAGCCTCATAAGGCACGTTGAGAAGGGCAGGATGGGCGAGATAAGGCGTCCCGCATTGAAGGGAATCGCCCTGGCGTTCCAGCGGATAGCCAGCGATATCGGCGACGAAGACGCGTGGGTAATGGCGAAGCGCCTCCAGCTCATAGCGGAGGGCGACGTTTACTGGGATGAAGTTGTGAGCGTTGAGGAGGTCTCACCTGGAGAGCTTGGGATAGAGTACCTCTACGACTTAACAGTGGAGGACGACCACAACTACGTGGCCAACGGCATACTCGTCTCCAACTGCATGGGCACGATCCACTCCAACAGCGCCCGCGAGACCATCGTCAGGCTTGAAAGCCCGCCTATGAACGTTCCGAGGATAATGATACCGGCCCTCGACATAATCCTGATGCAGGTTCGCTTCCACAGCAGGAAGAAGGGAACGATAAGGCGTATAACGGAGATAGCAGAGGTTTCCGGAATGGAGGGCGAGAGCGTCCAGCTCAACAAGCTCTACAAGTATGACCCGGCCAAGGACGAGCTTGTACCGACGGGTGTCCCGAGCAGGACCCTCAACAATCTCGCCCACCACACGGGTATGAACATAGCCGAGATTGAGCTTGAGAAGGAGAAGAGGAAGATAATCCTCGACTGGATGATAGAGAGAGGAATAAGGAGCATCGAGAAGGTCGGCTACTACATAAGGCAGTTCTACATCGATGAGGAAGCGCTTCTCAAGAAGATAGAGGCGGAGGGCAACACGGAGGCCAGCAAGCAGATAAGGGCCGTGATGTGAGGTGGTACCATGGGAGTGGTCGATGGGTTCATAGACTTCCTTGAGAGGCTCGGCGGCAAGACGATAGAGGTGACCGAGAAGCCGCTGAGGAAGATCCCCCAGGGAAAGAGCGTTCAGGAGAGGCTCAGGGCACTCAAACAGCTCCAGAAAGAGATCGAGAGGGAGAGCTTTGAAGACGAGCGGGAGAAGCAGATGGAGGAAATACTGGAGTGGAGAAAGAAGGAGATCCAGTCGTCCTTCTCCGACAGGCTCGCCGAAGCTGTACTCCGCTACTTCAAGGGGCCGATAACCTCGCTCACCAACTCCCTCAAGGGTCTTGACGAGGATCTCTACCGCGCCAACATAAACACCCCCAAGGAGAAGTACGTGGCCACTATGGTCGTGGTCTCAATATTCTCCGCTATCTTCCTCATGATAACCGGGTACCTCCTCTACCTTCCTCTTGACACCATCCTTCTCCTCGGATTCCTCGGCTTTGTGGGCGGTTTCATGTACATGCGCCAGTACCCGAGAATGGTGTGGAAGAGGCGCGTCACCGAGGTCGAGAGGGCACTCCCCTACGCCCTCAGACACATGGCCTCGCTCCTAAGTGCCGGCGTTGGCGTCGCGGAGGCAATGCTGTCGGTTGCCAAGGCCGACTACGGACCCCTCTCGGAGGAGTTTGAACTCATCCTGATGGACATGAGAACGGGTTCATCCTTTGAAGAAGCCATGACCAAGTTTGAACAGAAGATGGGTTCGGAGAGCGTCAGCAGGGTCGTCAAGCAGATGCTCAGAGCTGTGAAGTTCGGAGGAAACCTCGCGGACATAATGTACAAGATGGCCGAGGACTTCTCCTTTGAGTACAGGATGAAGCTCGTTGAGTACGTCCAGAAGGTCAATGGTATCTCCTTCATCTACATGTTCCTCACGATAGTCATGCCCACTATGTTCATAGTCGGAGTTCTCGCCGGTTCGGTGATGGCTCAGGCCCTCATAATGCCGCCATCGACGATAGCCGTGATACTCCTGCTGGCTTTTCCTGCCATCTCGCTCATCATAATCAATATGATAAAGAAGGGAGAACCCAGGTGATAAACAATGGCGAGAGGATTGTCATCGTCCCTCATCTCACTCGTTAACAAGCTCGTTCCGTCCAGATGGATGAAGCGCTACGAGCTGTTCATATACTCCTCGGGCATCAACTTCCTAGCGGCAGAGTATCTCGTCGTTTCCTTCCTTCTGGGGGTTATATTCGCCCTGGTGGTTGCCCTTGTGAGTAGCGCCCTCTACGCATTTGGAACTTTCATTGCGGTTTTCATAGGAATGGCCTTTGGCTACCCCTACTGGCGCGTGATGAAACGCATTGACGAAATGGAGCGGAACCTTCCCGATGCTTTCTTCTACCTGGCCAGCTCGCTCCGCGCGGGTATCTCCTTTTCCGAGGCCCTTGAAGAGCTTACCACCGCGAAGTTCGGTGCCCTGACAGAGGAGTTCAAGAAGACCGTCTCGGAGATAAAGAAGGGTCGCCCCACCGTTGAGGCCCTCAGGGCCTTTGCCCTGAGGAACAGAAAATCCACCGTTCTCTATCGCTCAATGATGATCATCATTGAGGCCCTTGAAAGGGGTGCCCCGATGAGCGATGTTCTCGTTTACGTGGGCAACGACGTCAGGGAAATACTCAGGATAAAGCAGGAGAGGAAGGCCTCGACGGGTATGCAGATGATGTTCTTCATAACCACCAGCGGCTTCATCGGGCCTTTAATCCTTGGAGTGGTCGTTCAGGTCATGAAGAACGTTGGTTCTGGCATAGTTCTACCTGTGGATACCGTAAGCACCATCCTCCTGGGCTTCGTTGTAATTCAGGCTATAATCTCCGGCCTTGGAATAGGGGTAATAAGAGAAGGGAAGTATACCTCGGGAATGAAATACGCGCTTCTGCTCGTTGTGATGGGAGTTGCTATTTTCAAAATGACATCAGCCGCTAACATCGGCGCCAGCATGGGCTTCTGAACCCTCTCCCTTTTTGACCTCCACCACCTCAACCTCGAAGACAAGGGTCTTGCCGGCCAGCGGGTGGTTGAAGTCGAGTTCAACGCCGTCCTCGGCCACCTTCACTATCTTCGCGATTCCCGAGTCTGTCATGACATACATGCCCTCTACAGGCTCAAGGCCGGCTTGGGTGAACTCAGAGACGGGAACCTTGACCACAAGCTCGGGATTGGGCATCCCGTAGGCCTTCTCCGGCGGAACCGTCACGGTCTTCTTCTCTCCGACTTCCATTCCGATCATGGCCTCATCGAGTCCGGGGATTATTTCCCCTGCCCCTATAGTGACCTCGAGGGGTCCGTACTCCCTCTCCTCGACGAAGATGTCGTTCTCCTTGGCTACGTCCTCGTAACTGGTGTCGAAAACCTCACCATTCTCAAACCTTCCAACGTAGTGGAACTTCACAGAATCCCCAGCTTCAACCTTCATTTCCTTCAACTCCAAAACTGTTCACCCGAAGTTGGCTCGGGTTCTTATAAACCTTTGGGCATTGGTACACAAGAATGGGAAAGATTTGGTGGAGAGAAGGCACCATCACTCCTCTGGGAGGATGTAGTAAACGTAGTGCGGCCTCTGTGTTATCTCGTCGATGAACACAACCGTTCCGGTCTTGGGGGGCTTGAGGTAGTGGACTTCGCCCTTCTTCGTTGTCACCGCCGCGAAGGCATCCCCCTTCCTGACGCGGTTTCCGACGTTCGCTATTATCGTCTTTGTGTAGCCCTCCACCGGGAGGAGGAGAAGCTCGTCCCCTTTCCTCAGGTATATCCTGGTTCGCCCGTCGGGAAGGACGAGAATCGCATCCGCCCCCATCCTGCCGGTTGTGCCATCAACGTACTGGTAAAAGCGGTCGTAGACCTCCTTCACTAGGAATTCTGCCTCTTCGGGCTTTATGAATTCGGGGACTTTGTCTCCTCTCTCAAGCCAGACCTCGGCTTTTTCCTGCAGGATGACGCAGTCGACCTTTACAAGTCCGGATTCGATGCACTCCCCGGCGCTCCCCTCAACGTAAAGCCTCGGCATCCTCTCCATGGTATCACCGCTTTTACTTGTGGGTAAAAGCTTTTAAAGCTGACCTGTGTACATCATCCGGTAGAAATGTCCACCAGGGCAAAGATAGCTGCACTGTTCGGACTGCTCATCGCATTCATGACCCTCCTGATGAATTACAGTGCCGAGACTGGGGGGCTTGAGAAGCACGCCCTTGGAATATCCATGTGGACGATCACCAAGGGGCTCGCTGTTCTGGATGCCATCGGCCTCATCGTTGCCGTGCTCGTTATCATGAGCTGGCGCGACATCCCCCACAAGCGCATCTTCAACACGGATGATAACTACACCCTCGGCTGGCTCATGATGCTGATTGGGGGAATAATCGCGCTCTATTTCTTCACTTCCCGCCAGAAGGGGGAGCACGTAACCCTCGTTCTTAACAACACATCCAACAGTACCAATGGAACAGTACCGGCTAACTACCACCCCTTGAACGCCCACGATTTCGGAAACGTGACGAACACCACCACGACCGGCTCTATACCACCGGACTACCTGCTCTACGCCGGCTTCGTCCTCATAGCGTTGGGCTTCGTTTACTTTGGCGTCCTCTACTACCGCGACGCCCTCAAAAAGCGGAAGCGAAAGGAGATGCGCGAGAGGGCTTTGAAGTTTGACAGGAAGGTCGAGGAACTCGGTCTCGAGGCCTTCTCGGATCCGAGGGAGGCGGTGGTCGAGATATACAAGAACGCCGTTCTTTGGCTTGAGGTCCTTGGGATCCCCTACAAGGAGAGCTGGACCCACTGGGAGCACGTTGAGCACGTTAACGTTTTCAAGAAGACGTTCACCACCCTGACGAGGCTCTTCGAGAAGGCTAAGTACGCGCCCGAGAGGGTCACCTGGGAGGACGCGGAGAGGGCACTTGAGGTGTACAGGAGGATGAGGGGTGTTATCAATGAGGATTAACCTGGGCATCGCTGCCGTAGTGGCCCTTCTCGTGGCGCTGGCGGTATTCCCCGCCCCCTACATGGCCCGCTGGCTGGCGGTGCTCGCCATAGGAATCCTGCTCGGCGTTCTCATCTTCAACTTAGATGTGGCTGAAATCATGCCCTCCCTCGGCCGTTCCCAGGGGGTTAAGCCGAAGATGGACATCGAGCGCACCGTAACGCTGATAAAGAAGGCCAAAAGCGGGAAGGTGGCCCGCTCTCTCGTCGCCGAGCAGATAGCCGGCATATACGCCACCCTCTCGGACGACTACAGCTCGACTTTTCACGCCCTCATGAACGAGCCGAACGAGGCCCTTAAGATCCTCCGCTCTGAGGGGGATTTCCTCGACAACCTTGAGAGGGCGCTCAAAATAGTGGAGGCTGATTTGAATGAAGATTGAGGAGATACACGAGAAGGGGAACGCCGTCCTCAACGAGGTCGGCAAGGTGATAGTCGGGAAGGAGTACGTGCTGAAGCTCATGCTGACGACCATTCTGGCCGACGGGCACATCCTCCTGGAGGACCTTCCAGGACTGGCCAAGACCCTGATGGCGAAGAGCTTCGCGAGCGCCATGGGAGTCCAGTTCACACGCGTCCAGTTCACCCCGGACCTGCTCCCGAGCGACATTCTCGGCGTTTCGGTTTTCAACCAGAAAACCCTAGAGTTCGAGTTCAGAAGAGGGCCGGTCTTCACGAACTTCCTCCTCGCTGATGAGATAAACCGCGCCCCACCGAAGACCCAGTCGGCTTTGCTCGAAGCGATGCAGGAGAGGCAGGTGACGGTTGAGGGCAACACCTACGTCCTTCCAAAACCCTTCATCGTCATAGCCACCCAGAACCCAATAGAGCAGGAGGGAACCTACCCCCTCCCCGAGGCCCAGCTCGACCGCTTCCTCGTCAGGCTCCGCGTCGGCTATCCGACCAAGGCTGAGGAGATAGAGATACTCCGGAGGAGGAT
>JALVWX010000169.1 GCA_027023165.1 Thermococcus sp.
GCGTGGAATCGACCTCATTGATGATGCCCTCGCCAAATGGCCCTTCAGAGCCAAAGACGAGGTAAAGATTAAGGACGGCTTTGGCGTCTCTACCACGGAAGCACCGCGCGGCGTTCTGGTTTACGCCCTTGAAGTCAAGAACGGAAAGGTGGCTTACGCTGACATAATAACGCCGACGGCCTTCAACCTGGCGATGATGGAGGAGCACGTCAGGATGATGGCAGAGAAGCACTACAACGATGATCCGGAGAGGCTGAAGCTTTTGGCCGAGATGGTGGTGAGAGCCTACGACCCGTGCATCTCCTGTTCAGTGCACGTGGCGAGGCTCTGACCTCTCAACTTTTTTAAGGTCTTTAAACTAACTAAAACCGGGGAGAGAGATGGGGGAGGTTGTTATTCAAGTCGTCGTTCCCGATGGCTACGAGGAGGCCTTTAAAAAAGAGGTTGAGGAGATGGCCAAATACCTTCGAAACAGGGAGAGGCTAAAGAAAAAGATGGAAAAGCTCTTTGGAATGCTAAAAACTGACAAAACGTGGAAGGAAATGAAGAGGGAGATGTATGAAGGGCGTCTTGCTCGATACCTCGATTCTCCTTGAGCACTTCAAAGGAAATCCCAAGGCCAGAAACGTTCTCCTGAGTTTAATGGAGTCCGATGTAGTTCTCTTCATTAACCCTATAATCTTCAGTGAGGTCGTTTATCTGCTTCTCGGCTTCTATTCCGGTGTATCTCCAAGAAGCCTGAAGGGAAAGCCTGAAAAGCTACCTGAGGAGCTTGACCTCGTTTTTGAAGTCCTTGAAGAATACGCCTTTGTGGAACTTGGAGAGAAAACTTCTCTGATAGCCAGAGACCTCATTAGGAAATACGCCATGCTCCCGAACGACGCCTTAATCCTAGCGACCTGCATAGAGCACGGCTTCTCCCTGGCGACCCTCGATGACGATTTTAAAATCCCGGCGAAAGAAGAGGGAATTCAGTTGCTGGGCGTATGAATAAAAACAAAAGGAAGGGAAAGTCAACCGCTCATTCTCTCGCAGGGGAAATAAACCTTGCCAACGAAGCCCTCTCCTGTGAGTCCAACAATGTAAACGTCCCCTATTGAGTACCTGTAAACAATAACCATGTTCCCGCTCTTGGATTTACAGATACCGGGCAGAACATACGTTCCGTTTATGAATTCAACCTGGGGAGCATTGGCAATCTGGATTGGCTCGTGGAACTTCATGGTAATGTTGAACGTCTCGTTCCACAGGGTTATTCTTTTCACGGACACGAGAAGGGGCCTCACAATGTAGTGGGTTCCATTCTTATTGACCTCATAGTTGACGGTCATATCAACGGTTTTGTTGGGGACTCCCGAGACCCTAATGTTCAGAAGAACAATGGAGCCGTTGATGAGAAAAGCTGTTAGTGAAAGGGGATCGCGGGACTCGTTGTACTCATAAACTGGAATCATGTATGTGGGAACCATATAAACATCGTTTGAGAGCCTGAATGTTGAGAGGTTGTAAACAGGCCCCCCGGCCTTTATGAATATCACCGGATATGAGTAGTGAACGACTATGTGACGGTAGCCTGTGAAATTGGCCGTGACGTTAACCGTTACGGCCGTTATGTTGATAGGAACTTTAAATGGAACCTCTGTAACGTTGAGGGAAAAGCTCTGAGAAGCCGATGAATTTCTTCCAACCTGCACGAGGCATCCAGCCGAAAAAACCGCCAGGATGAGAACAAGGACCATAATCTTCTTTGCCATAGGAACATCCCTCACATGTT
>JALVWX010000170.1 GCA_027023165.1 Thermococcus sp.
GTATCCTCATACGACCACCTCACAGTCCGTATCTAACCCATAGCATTAAACTGCCAACCGCGACGGTCGAGAACATTATCACGGCACCAACCTTCAGGAACTCGCCGAAGGTTATTCTAACGCCCTCTCTGTGGGCGATTCCTATAACGACGACGTTGGCGCTTGCTCCTATCGCCGTTCCGTTTCCTCCGAGACAAGCACCGAGCGAAAGGGCCCACCAGAGGGGGTATGTGTTCATGCTCGACCCCATCGCTTTTATCAGCGGAATCATTGTGGCCGTTAGAGGTATGTTGTCGACGATTGCACTGGATATTGCCGAGAACCACGAGATTACGAATATTGCCTGGGCTTCGCTGTGGATGAGGCCTATAATCTTTTCCGCAAGCGCATCTATGAACCCTGTCTCTACCAGGGCACCGACGATGAGGAAGAGCCCGCCGAAGAAGAAGAGCGTTGCCCACTCGACCTTTTCAAGGGCCTTCTCCGGGGAGACCCCGCTCCAGAGGAGCATTGCCGAGGCCCCTAAAAGCGCAACAACAGCTGGTTCAATGCCAATGGTATCGTGGAGAAAGAATCCCACCACTACAAAGAGTATCACAATCACGGACTTCCTAAAGAGGTCCTTATCTCTAATGGCATCTTTTTCATCCATAGACTGAATAACCGTCTTGATCTCAGCCAGATGGGGGGTATTAACACGAATAGAGTTTTTATAAACTAGATATACGATAACAACGGTTATAACAAGGTCAACGAGAGCTATAGGCCCCATGTTCACGAGGAACTCGTTGAAACTGAGCTTCGCAGCCGAGCCTATCATAATGTTCGGCGGGTCTCCTATCAACGTTGCGGTTCCACCTATGTTGGAGGCAAAGATTTCGGAGAGGAGAAAGGGGACGGGGTTGACGTTCATCTTTTTAGTTATGTAAAGAAGCATCGGAGTTAGCAAAAGGACGGTCGTAACGTTGTCAAGGAAAGCACTCACAAGGGCCGTAACCACCGAGAAGAGGAGGAGCACCTTCATAGGATTACCTTTCGACAGCTTTGCGGTCTTTATGGCGATGTACTCAAAGAGCCCGCTCTCCCTGGCGACGTTTACAACCACCATCATCCCGGCGAGGAGGAGAATAGTTCCAAGGTCGAGGTACTCGGGAACCTTTTCCCAGGGCACTATACCCACCAGCAGAACAATGCTGGCACCGACCATGGCGGCGACGGTTCTGTGAATTTTCTCCGTTATTATGAAGGTGTAAACTCCCAGAAAAACTGCGAGGGCTATGACCTCCTGCGCGTTCATGGTACCACCTCAGTAAACGATTACAGGTTTTTTAATGCCCTGAACGATTCTGAAAACGACGGGGCTAACCTTATGGGTTTTCACGCTCTCGGAACCGAAGTGCCGTGAAATAACAAGCAGGTCACGTTTCTCTGCCTCGCTTTCAACGAACTCCACCTTGTCGGCGAAGGTTACCCCCGTGGAGACGCTGAGGTCGAGTTTCGATAGGGCTTTCTCTATCGTCCGAAGGAACTCCCTGCCGAGCGATTCCTCGCTCCTCCTGAAGACCCCTGCCTCTTCTTCTCCGAGGGTTTCCTTTATGATGGAATAGATGGCTCCATCTATCACGTAAAAGGCGTCAATTCTGGCCTTTGGATACGCGGATAGAACCTCAAAGACCTCCTCCGGAACCTCACCGGAGAACCTGTCGAGGATGAGTAAAACGGACTCAATCCCAGGAATCTTAAGCTCTTCCTCCGTGAGAAAGAACTCCCGATATGCCTCCATTATCTCCTCGTAGCGGAAACCCGCTATGTTCCTGAACCTTCGGAGAATGATCCTGCTGAAATCTACCATGCCCCCACCCATTCTCCTTTGGAAGGGGCTCTTTAAAAGGTTGTGTAAAGAAGGAAAAGGCTCACTCGCCCTTGAGCTTCATTATCTTTATCCTGCCGAGGGTCTCCCAGTACTCGACGTTGATGCCTTCCTTGAGCTGGTCCTTGATATCGTCGGCGACGCCGCCCTCGATCGGGACGTCGTAAAGCTCGTAGGTCTCCATGTCCATGATCTGGACAGTGTCCGGGGTCATAGCGATGATCTGGGCGGTCCTCTTGTCGATGATCGGAACCTCAACCTCTGCGCTGGTGGGCTTGACTATGCTCCTGACCTTCTTGTCGAAGATTCCAACAGCCTCAATCCTTGCCTTGGCAGAACCGTGCTTGCCAGGCGAGGAAACGGTTATGTTCGCTATTCTGCATGGTTCTCCATCGATGAGGATGTACCTTCCCGGCTTGAGCTTGCTGACCTGAACCTTGGTCTTGTCTCCCATTTCCCAAACCTCCTATAAGCGTTCTAAGACCGATTGGGAGGGGTCTTTAAAAAATTTTTGAAAATGAATTTGAAAATGAAAATCAGCGGCGGGACTTCAGGAGCATGCCGTTCATTGCCAGCGGAACGAAGAGAACGAGTCCGAGGAGGGCACCGACCTTCACCGCCGCAGAGGGAGAGGCAAAGGCATAGTAGAGGGTTACCAGGCCGGTTCCAACCAGGAGGGCTATGGAGACCCACACTCCAGCCCTGCTGTTGACAAGCTCCGAGGAGAGGAGCGGGTAGGCCTCGGCGGCGGCAACGAGGGCACCCACCGCGAAGGGCACCACGAGGAACATCATCCTGATGTCCATGATCACCATCGCGCCCGAAACGACCATGCCGAAGAGGGAGATGAAGCCAAGGCTATGGGTTCTCCCGAGCTGCATGACCTCGGAGAGCATCTGGCTGCCCATCTCCATGAGGACGATTATCGTTGTGAGTCCCGCCAGATAGAGCGACAGCATCAGGAGGGCTATCAGCGTCGTATCTCCCGGGACGTTGCCGCGGAGAATCCGTGGGATGGAGTAGAAGACGCTTATCGAGTGAACGGGACTCTGGGTGCTGTTGGTGGTGTAGGTTTTGAGGTTTCCGAACATAATGGAAAGCTTTATTGTCTCCTCTGCCGGGATGTTGGGGTTGTGGAAGGCCTTCTGAACGGCCCCGTGGGCGACGCCGAGGGAGTACGCAACCGTGAACGCTGCGGCAAAACCCAGGATTATCTGGAGAACGAAAACCCCGGCCAAAACCTTCTTGAGGTCAAGCTCCTCGGGGGTAAAGCTTCCTATGACGTAGTAGACACCCGCACCGAGGCCGAAGGAGATGAACGTTGAGACTATCATGTAGAGGATACCCTTAACGCTAAGGGGCTGACTGAAGGAGGTTATGGACGAAACTGCCTCGTGCATGTAGCGGAGGGCCTGCTCGGAGGTAACCGTGGAAAGGGCCTGCTCCCTGACCAGGAAAGCCGCCGCAATTGCAAAGAGGACGAAGAGGATTGAAACGATGGAGATGAACTCCAGGGTGTGCCCCTTTGCCATGACGAGAAGCAGCATCACGAGGAGAATAGTGGCAACCGCTATGGCCAGGGTGTATGAGCTGCCAAGCCCGAGCATGAGGGCAAGGCCGTAGGAGGCGTAGTAGGTCGTGACGCCGAGCATTATCATCAGGAACATCAGCAGGACAAACGTCAGGGCGGGGATCCTGGCGATCTTGAACAGAAGCTCGTGTATCAGGTAGCGCGTCCGTTTTGTGCTCTCGGCCTCGCTGTATATCAGGAACATTGCCACGATCGACGGAACCAGCGATATGAGGAAGCCCTTCAGACCGAACGTTATGTAGTACTTTGGCAGTATAAGGAAGTTCCAGATGCCAAGGATGTATCCCGTTATCAAAAACGCCATTAAGAAGCTTATTCTTTTCATTTTCACCACCTGGTGATTACTTCAGCGATGGTTTTAGGGAGGGATAATATAAAAGCATTGTGTAACTGCGCCGGCCTCACTGAATTACCCAGTGCTCAAAACTTACCGTTATCTCGTTAACAACTGCCCAGGCGACCAACGGCCCCTTGTAAATGCTTATCTTTTCCCATGGTATTTCACTTCTAAAATCCCCATGGGGAAAGCCGCCGACAACCACAACGGGATTCTCAAACTCCGCAAGCGTCCTTCCGAATTCCCGCGGTTTAACGAACATTCCCGCCTCATGCATCACGAAAACTCCATCCGGCCCGATCTCATTCACCAGCTCCCACAGGCTCTCCTTTTCAAGCCTCAGAAGCTCCAGCCCCCTGGGAACGGCGCCGCTCCCGAACAGGCTCTCCATGAGGCCCACGAAGCGGTTGTAGTTCCGTGGAAGCCTCGTCTCGGGCTTGATGTGTATCACCTCGTCGTTCCTCGTGTGGACGTAGACCCTCAGAAGGCCCTCTTTGTTGGCTATGCTCTCCAGCGCGTTGAGCAGGCAGAGGTGAACTATATCCGGCCTGCCGCGCCTCTCGCCGTCGGGGAGCCTCCTGAGGGCCGCATGATGGTAGGTGCCGTCGAGGAGAACCTCGTCCGGCCTCTTTCTCCTCCTCTTCGCGTGGTTGACGACGGCGGGATGATCCCTTATGGACTCCGGGACGGGTTCAAGCTCGGCATCAGCTATCACCAGATGGAGCATTCTCCCACCCCTCCAGCTTTATTCCCCTGTCGGCCAGCTCCTCGCTTATCCTCGTGAACGTGTCTATCCTCATGCCCAGTATCTCCGGCGGAATCACCCCGTAGATGCAGCTCTGCTCCGCCACGAGCCTCGCCACTATAGCCGCCGTGAATCCCGTAACGCGCGCCATCGAGGTGAATCCATCCTTCTCCTCGTCGTAGAGGAGGTAGCCCATCTCCTTCGGCTCTCCGTCAATGGTTCCCCTTCCGAAGACCTGCATTATCGAGAAGTCCGGGCTGTCGTAGGTCATGGGCGGCGTTATCACTTCGAGCGTCTTGTCAACGTGCTCCGGCCTGAAGAAGCCGAGTTCCCTCAAAACTTTCATCCTCTCAAGGTGTCCCGGCCAGCGGAGCGTCCACTCCTCCAGCCTCTCCGCCCTAACGCTCTCCAGCAGGCTCCTCAAACCATCGCTCACGAAAGCCTCGAACTCAAAGTCCCCGATTTCAACGCGCTCTATCCTCTCGAATGGGTCGACTGCTCTAACCTCACCGTCCCTTATCACCCTCGCGGGCCTGGTGTATTCTTCGATTAGATCTTTAGGTGACCATGTAATTCTGTAGTAGAGCGGCGGCTTCGGCTCCTTCGGGAGGCCTCCAACGTAGATGTAGCCCCCCTTCAGCTCGTCCATCTCTTGCCATATTCTACCCATAAGCATGTGGCTCAACCCCGGGGCGAAGCCGGCGTCGAAGATGACGGTAACCTGAGCCTTCTCCGCCTCATCCCTCAGCTCCAGGGGGTTCTCGGGCATGAACGAGACGTCGACTATGTCGGTTCCGGCCTTTATCGCCGCCTTGACCGCGCGGTAGCCGAATCTGCCGGGCAACGCCCCAACGACCAGCTCGAACTCCTTCATGGCCTCAATGAGTCCATCGAAGTTGGACGCGTCAACTTTCAGCGGCGTGGCGAAGTCAGAAACGGCCTTCAGTCTCTCGTTGCTTACATCCCCGACGTGGACGTCGAACTCGTCCCTCAAATCCCAGGCTACTGCCCTCCCAACGTTTCCTGCACCGAGAACGAGAACCTTCATTTTCGACACCGGTGGGATTAGGTTGAAGGCCTTTTAAGCGCTCCCATGGGCCAAAGGTAATATACACCCTCAGCCAAAAGGGTTCAGTGGATCCCATGCTCGGCTTCCTGCGAAGGAGAAGGTTGAGGAAACTCCGCGAGTCCTCGGACGAGGCCCTCTTAATGCACATAGGGGACACTCCGGAGAGCGTTTATGACTTCTTGGGGAGGTTGATAGACGAGAACAGGCCAGACTTCATAGTCCACACCGGAGATCTAGCGGACAACGTGAAGCTGGAGAGGAGACCGGATCTGAGGCCGCTCTACCTCTCGGGTCTGAGGAAACTCGCACGGATCCTGAAACACTCTGGGGCAAAGCTTTACATCGTTCCTGGCAACGAGGATGATCCGATACTCCTGCAGGAGTTCTTCGGAGATTCTGTTGTGGAGCCGGGAACGGTGATCGAGATAGGAGGCAAGAAGTTCGCACTCGGCCACACATGGAAGGACGTCGCCGATAGGGAAGCAGACTTCAGGCTCTACGGCCACAATTTCAAGATGATTCCCAGAGGGCTTAACGCCGTTCTCGGGGTCAACTTCGTCTTCCTGCCCAGCGGAAGGGCCGTTAGGGTCGATTATCCCGTTGGGACGGACACGATGAGGGGATACAAGCTCTGGAGGGGTCTGTAATGAGGCTGGTTCGTTTCGGGCCTTCCATCGTCTTTCTCATGGGCGATGTGGAGGGGATAAAGGAGGGTGTTAAGGCCACTTTCGGTGTCAACGAGGTTCCGGTCGATGAGGCCATAAGAAGCAGCAGCGAGTTTGAGACGGTGCTTTTCGTGACACCTCCCAGCGATTCAACCGTGCCGCCGGAGGAGGGTTTTCTGATACGTAGGGATGCCAAGGTGGTCCTTTCGGAGGTAGTGAACGGAAAGCTCCCGATCGAGAAGGTAGAGGCGGAGAGCACGATAATCCTGCTCCACATCCCTGAGAAGGTTGAGGACGCGCTCAAGCTGATCGCCGAGAGGTTCGGCGGCGAGGTCATGGGGCAGATGGAAGCCCTTGAGGTTGGAGAAGCGGGGGACACAGTTATCTCTGTAACCCGTAGGAAGCTGAACTCTCCGATAGGCCCCGAGGATATCGAGGGGGCGGTTCTCGTAAGGAGGTACTTCCTCGACGTTTACAGGGAACTTCTCATCGACCTGCCGGTCATGCTCTTCAAGCTCCTTCCCGAGTGGAACGAGCTGACGATAAAGATATACGACACAGAGAAGCGCTACGAAGAGAACATAGAGCGGCTTATGATGGTGATTGAAGACCTCGATTTGGGATTCATCGTCGGTGAGGGCTGGGACTGGGACTATCCGAGGCCATTCATGCGTGTCCCGGTCTACAAGCTCAAGCTCCTAACTTGGGAGAAGCCCGAGCGCGTTAAATTCCTGCTCAAGGGGCTTGAGTACAGGGGCTACAAGAGGCTCTGTGACATAGACGTTTTCGTCGGCGGAAAAAAGATAGACTGGGTGGATCTGGGGAAGTACAAGTCCAAGTTCGAGTTGGCCAAGGCCGCCAGGGAGGAGCTTGAAAAACATCTCAGTGATGACGTTTTAAAGAGGCTGAGGGAGATAGAGGAAAGGCTCGCCCCAGAAGCTGATTAGACCTTCCGAATCTTAGCCACGAAGAAGCCGCTCGTCCCGTGCCTGTCGGGATAGAAGCGCCTCGCCTTTTTTATCTCTTCGCTCAGCTCGATTCCGAAGGGCTTAGTCAAGGCAGGCTCGCCGTAGCGGAGCGGGAGCAGTTCCACATCGAAGTTGTCCAAAACCCACTGGATCACGAACTCGTTCTCCTCCGGTTCAAGGGAACATGTGGAGTAAACGAGGATTCCGCCCTTTCTGAGGACACTTAGGCCCTTCTCGATGAGCTTCATCTGAAGGTTCTGGCAGAACCTGACGTCCTCCATAGTTCTGCTGGCTTTTCTCTCCGGGTTCTTGTGTATCGTCCCGGAGCCAGTGCAAGGGGCATCGAGGAGGAGTTTATCGAACTCAACGCCGAGCTCGTCTATGTAGAGGGAAGACTTGTGGAAGAGAACCGTGTTCGTAACGCCGAGGCGAGAGAGGTTAAGCCTCGTCTCCTTCAAGCGCTCCTCGCCGACGTCGAACGCGTAGATTATTCCCCCGTTCTCCATCAGCTGGGCGAGATAGGAGGTTTTCCCTCCCGGCGCCGCCGCCATGTCGGCGACGGTCTCGCCGGGATTAGGATCAAGGGCAACGGGAGGATACATCGAGCTTGCCTCCTGGATGTAGAGGAGGCCACTGAGATATTCTGGCGTCGATGTTATCGAAAAGGGTTCCCTAGTCAGGCAGAAGCCTTCCCTCGCCCATGGCACTCTTCTAAACTGGAAGCCCTTCTTGTTGAGGAGCTTTGTGAGCTTTGGAATCTCAACGCGGAGCGTGTTTACACGGAAGCACCTCGGCAGGGGCCTTTCCATGGCCTCGGCTATTTTTAAAGCCCTCTCGCCCCAGAGATGGTAATATC
>JALVWX010000171.1 GCA_027023165.1 Thermococcus sp.
GTTATCCCCGGGTCGATTCCGACTATTATGCTCCTCCTCTCCCTGACCGCTTCCTCGCCCCTGAGCGGTGCAAAGCCAAGCTCCGCCCTCTCGACCGGCTGGATCCTTACCTCCACGTCGCCGCCGCGCATGGGCCTTATCAGCCCTGCCAGCTCCTCCCGGGAAGCGTAAACGCGGAACTCGCCCCTGGCCAGGCCGTAGTCCCTCTCCTCCGTCTCGAGGTCGAATGGTATATCAGCCCTCCTCAGCCTGTCCTCTATCTCCCTCACCTTGTCGCGGACGAGGTTGTGGACGCGCTTTCTATAGCGGTCCTGGCTCCATCCACCCTTTCCGTGGCTCCTTCCGCGCGTGACCTTGACGATGACCTCGTCCTCGAAAGCCAAAACCTCGTAGCCAACCCCCCTGCTTGCGAGAAGCGCTGAAAGCTTCGCCTCCTCGTAGGGGTCAAAGCGGTCGCCCGTTCTTATCCCGTGCTCCTTTGCCAGACTCTGAAGGCTCCTCTGCTCGCCGGGCCTCCCGGTGACCTGGACGAGCTTGGTCTCGGGCGGGAGGGAGCGGAGGAACTTTCTGAGGTCTCCACCAAGCTCTGTAACGCTGTCGATTGCAACGATATCCGGCCTCTTCGCCTGGATGAAGCGGATCAGCCTGTAGAGTGTGAACTCACCCCTTCGCTCCAGCCGGCCGTTGAACCAGCTCACGACGGCGAACCTCTTCGGGTTCTCGCCGATTACATCAACCCCCAATATCAGAATAGGCATCGACCCGGAATAAGCTCTCGCCGGGCCTTTAAAAACCTCACTGCCAAAACCGTTATGTACCTCCAGCGCGTAGATTCAGCCCGGTGATGGTATGAAAATGAGGCTCGTTTTTGATAAGGAGTACGATATAGTGACAGGAAAGTACAGGGTTAGGGTCAGGGAGCTTGACCTCGACGACGAGCTGAAGGCCGTTGTAGAGGGCTTCGAACCGACGGTTAAGATACGGGGGGAGGAAATCGGGCTGAGCGAGCTTCTGGAGAGGTCCTTCGAGTCCCCAACCCGGGAGGATGCCGAGAAAACGATGGGGGAAATCAGGGGGGCGCTGATAGAGGCCCTGAGCGCGCTCATAGCCCGCTTTAAGGAGGCCCAGAACTTCAACGGCTCGGTCGTCTACGAGATAGACTTCAACGAGCTGTGATTCAATCACCTCCCTTCAATCGAGACCTCCACAGCTTTTCTGATGGCCTCGTTTATCGTTTCCTGCGCCATCGACGGTCGCGGCCTGTCGAGGGCCTGCGCGTGGCTGAAGGGCACGTGTATGAAGCCGACCTTAGTTTTCATTCCGGCCACGGCTATCGTGTGGAGGGCCGTGAACATGGCCGTATTGCAGACGTAGGTTCCGGCGGTGTTAGAAATGCCAGCGGGTATACCATCCTTCCGGAGGGCCTCTACGATGGCCTTTATTGGGAGCGTTGCGAAGTAGGCCGCTGGTGCACCCTCAAAGACGGGCTCGTCCTCAGGGGTGAAACCTTCATTGTCGGCCATCGTTGAGTCCATGACGTTTATTGCAACGCGCTCCACCGTTATGTTCGGCCTTCCGCCGGCCTGGCCCGTCAAAATCATCACGTCGGGCATTTCCTTCTCGAGGAGCTTTGGGAGAATTTGCCTGACGCCTCTGAACGTCACAGGAAGCCGTTTCCTGACTATCTCAGCCCCTCCAATCCCATCCGGGAGTTCTTTGACCGCTTCCCAAGAGGGGTTTATGCTCTCACCGCCGAAGGGTTCGAAGCCCGTCACGAGAACCTTCATGGAACCACCGGAAAGGTTAGGTTTTTAGGCTTTAAAAACTACCCAGGGCGAGGGGTGAGGATGAGGTACGACGTTCTTATAATCGGCGGCGGCCCGGCCGGCAACTACCTGGCGAGCATTTTGGCGCGGGACTTCAGCGTCGCGGTCGTCGAGAAGAAAGGCTCCTTCGGGGGAAAGGCCTGCACAGGCATAATCGGGGCGAGGAGCTATGAGAGGCTCGGCTTTCCAGAGGAAGCGATACTGAACGAACTCAGGGGGGCGGTCTTCTACTCGAGGATACAGAGCTTTGAAATCGAGAGGAAGAACCCGCAGGCCTATCTCGTGAACAGAAAAACCCTCGAAAGGGCCTTGGCGGGGAGAGCCATCAAACGGGGCGCGGAATACTACATGGCCACCTCTTTCCTGGGCTTCAGGAACGGAAAAGCGGTACTCCAGCACCTCGGTGAGAGGCTTGAGGTGGAGGCAGACTTTTACGTTGGAGCAGACGGGGTTTCGAGCACCGTCGCGAAGGCGATGGGGGCCAAAACCAGCGCGGAATTCCTGAGCGGCTACGAGGTTGAGGTCGTTGGCGAGTTTAAGAGGGACTTCGTCGAGGTGTGGGTTAACAAGGAGATGAACGAGGACTTCTTCATGTGGGTTGCCCCCGTGAACGAGGGGCTGGCGAGGGTAGGAACCCTGGGGAGCATTGAGACCCTTAACAGGTTCCTACGGTTGAGGCGCCTCAAACCCACCTCAGTCGTCGAGTTTAAAGCAGGTTCGGTTGGCTTTGGCTGGAGGAAGCCCTGGGCGAGGGGCAACGTGGCCCTGCTCGGGGATGCCGCGCTTCAGATAAAGCCCACCACCGCCGGAGGGATAGTCTTCGGGGGAATATGCGCCCACGCCCTCAGGGAGGCGCTCCTTTCGGGAAGGCTCGGGGACTACGAGAAGGCCTGTGGGGAGATAAGGAGGCAGATAAGCTTCGGACTCCGATTCAGGAAGATATTCCGGGGAATGAGCCAGGACGATGTTGAGCGGGTGTTCGAGGTGTTGAGCAGCAGGGAGGCCAGGGATGTAATAGAGGAGCAGGCCGACTTCGACGACCACGTGAAGACGGCCAAAGCCCTTCTGAAGAGACCGAGACTGCTCGCAAAGCTCATAAGGATAAGCCCGAGCATAGTGCGCTACCTCGTCTGAGTCCAGGGGTGATGGCATGGCGACGTGGAGAATGGGTCTGCAGGAGGAGTACCTCAGGGCAATAGCCGAGGGAAGGAAAAAAATTGAGGGCCGTTTATACGACGAGAAGAGGCAGGGGATAAGGCCCGGAGACACGATAATCTTCGAGAACAGGCTGATGGTCGTTGTGAAGGACGTCAGGGTTTACTCATCCTTCAGGGAGATGCTCGAGAAGGAGGGCCTGGAGAACGTCCTTCCCGGTGTGAAAAGCGTTGAGGAAGGCGTTAGAGTATACAGGCGGTTTTACAGCGAAGAGAAGGAGAGGAAGTACGGCGTTGCGGCGATAGAGGTCGAGCCTGTTGGGTGGGTTGGAGAACCGTTCACCTGATCAGCTCGGCGGTGAGAACAAAATCTCTCATCATCTCATCTTTTCTGGGGAGGTCAACCAGAAGTTCAAAGCGCGTTATGGAAGTCACGTAAAAGGCAGAGAAGACCCCCGAAGGAAAAGTAAAAAAAGAGGTTCAGAGATACCTCTCCTTCACCCAGCGGATGAAGTATTCTGGGTTCAGCTCCTCGCCGATGGCCTTCTTTAGGAGCTCCTTTGGCGGATAGATGCTTCCCCAGCGGTGTATCTTCTCCCTGAGCCAGGCCTTAATCGGTTCGAACTCGGCCTTGGCAACCTTCTCCTCGAAGTCAGGGATGTCCTTCTTCATGTGGTAGTAGAGCTGGCTCGCTAGGAGGGTTCCGATGCTGTAGGTCGGGAAGTAGCCTATCGTTCCGTGCGCCCAGTGGATGTCCTGGAGGATTCCTTCCGCGTAGGTCTTCGGCCTTATTCCCAGGAGACGCTCCATCTCCTCGTTCCAGAGTTCGGGTAAGTCCTTAGCCTTAACGCCCTCGTTGAGCATCATCCTCTCGAGCTTGAAGCGGAGCAGTATGTGGAAGTTGTAGGTGACGACATCTGCTTCGGTCCTTATGAAGTCCGGCCTAACTATATTGAAGTAGAGGTAGACGTCCTCGGGGGTGTAGTTGGACATGAAGGGCAGGTTCTCCCTGAGGACGGGATAGATAAGGCCGGCGAACTCCCTACTCCTTCCGATGATATTCTCCCAGAACCGGCTCTGGCTCTCGTGGATTCCAAGGCTTACTCCACCGGCTATCGGCGTGAACATAAAGCGCTCGTCCTGCTGGAGCTCGTAGAGGGCATGCCCAAACTCGTGGACCGTACTTAGAATCGTCCTCCTGAAGTCGTAGCCTTCATAGCGGGTCGTTATCCTGACGTCGCGAATGCCGAACTCGGTCGTGAAAGGATGAGCAGAGACGTCGAGCCTTGAGCGGACCCCGAGAGGAAAGCCGAACTTCTCGAGGATCCAGCGGTTCACGCGTTCCATCTGCTCCCTCTCATAGCGCTCCTTCTCAAGCGGGTGCTCCCTCGGAACTTTGCCCTCCTCCATTATCTTCTCAAGGAGGGGTTTCAGTTCCTTCTCGAGCCTGTCAAACATCCTCGTTACGTCCTTTGTTGTGGTTCCTTCTTCGAACATGTCGAGGAGTGCATCGTAAGGCTCGTCCTCGTAGCCGAGGTAGTCAGCGGCGCGCTTGGCGAGGTCGATGATTCTGTTCAGCCACGGCTCAAACTTTGAGTAGTCGTCGCTCTTCTTTGCTTCCTCCCATGCCTTGGTTGCCTGGCTCGTTACCTCGCTGACCTCCCTCAGGAACTCGGGCGGGAAGGCCCTGCTTATCCTTATCGAGCGGTCGAGGACTCTGACAACACCGCGCTCGTACTCATTGAGATCCTCGATGCCCTTGGCCTTCTCAACAAGCTCTACGAACTCCGGCTTGAGGAGGAATTCCTGACCGAGAACCGAAAGCTCGCCCTGAGCTACCGAGCGCTCGAGGATGCCCTCCTTCGGCATGTTGACCTCCATGTCCCAGCCGAGAACGCTCTGGGCGTGACCGATGGCCCATATCCTCCTGTACTTTTCAAGAATCTGCTTTACGGTCTCGTTCTGGAAAACCTGCTCCATGCTAATCACCACCTGAATTCTGGGAGCCTAACTTTTAAACCTTTTCGATGGACATCTGAAAGAGGGTTCGGAAACTTTTTACTACGTTCTTAACTGGAAAGATTTCAGTCATCGGATGAGCGCCCTTTCATAAGCAACGCAAGAACCGCGAGCAGAGCCACGAACCCCGGCCCGCAAATTCCGCGGGTCTTTTTCTCCCCACCGTTCTTGTTTTCTTCGAGACGAGCCAGCGTTTTAGAGGCACCCTTCTTCTCACAGAGGGTCACGTTAACGGGCACGGCGCTTTTTGAGAGCCTGTAGTATGTGCCCGTCGAGTTCATCTCAAGGTAGGCCAGAGTTATGTTCTTCGTGTATGAACCTCGTTTAAGCGTGATTTGAACCGGAATAGCTCCAGATTTTTTGATTATCAGGCTTGCACAGGGATAATCCAGCCGCTTGGCATCCTCAAAGGGGGATGCGCAGACCCCGTAAACGTCTGCCGGCCCCCACTTCTCAGATTGCCTCTCGTAATGCGTTACAATCCGCCACCCGTTTATCGAATCGGCGTTCTTCGCTTTCTTCATGAGCCCGGACCAGCTGACGTTGACGGGTTCAATGCAGAACTCCCTCGGGTCGAACAGATAGATTTTGTCCTCGTATTCATGCGTGCTCCAGTTGAAAACCGTGACGTTAAGATACCAGCTTCCGTTGACAAAGACCGCACCGTTGTAGTCCTCAAGGGACACCTCCTGAGTGGGGATGGCCCCCGTTAGGTTGAGAAGGTAGAGGCAGGAGCCGTTGTAGTAAAAGAGATACTCGTATCCCTCGAGCAACGTCAGCATGGTCTGATTACTGCAGTCGAAACCACCGGCAACGAGGAGAGGGGGGCAGTAGGGGACGAACGTAGCCACAAAAAGGTGGATTATGGCATCCCTACCGCTCGAAACAACGGAGTAGCGGGCATTGATAACCTCTACCTCCCACGGCGGAACTGAGGATGCGTTAGCGACCGGGCCAACGTTAACTATTCTGACATTATCCGGGAACCAGAAGCCCGCCAGCCCCGTCACCAGCCTTGAGCCGTATTCAGTCCACGAGACGGGGGTTGTGTTAACGTAGAGGAGCGTGACGTTCCGGGTTTCGTTTTCCCGCATGAGGAGGAAGTAAACGGGGAACCCCGAAGAATTCGCCAAGACAACCCTGCCATGGTAGAGCCGAGCGTTTTCCTCCGTATTGGCAATTGCAACGTCAGCGGCCGGGACGCTTGAGTTTAGCGGACCAAAGTCCTTTGGAACGACTATCCTCCAGCCGTTGAGCTCGCTAACAACATGGTTTTCTCCCAAGAGTTTAAACCAACTCGTTTTTACGGGAACAACGGAGAAATTCTCCGGATCCAGCCGGTAGACAGCGCTATCCGTGCCCGAGTATGTGTAAGTTGTGACGTTGAGATACCAGCTTCCGTTTACGAAGGCAACTCCGGGGGAGCGGGCCAGGAGATAGGTAAAGTTCAGGAGGTAGAGGCGAGAACCGTTGTAGTATAGGAGATAGTGCCACTTTCCGAACTTTGCCAGTGAATCGTTTGGATAGTAGAGGAAGTCGTACTGATAAACGGACAGGGGAATCAACGCGACGGTTCCGTTCGAGATGACCGAGTATTTAACCTCGTACACCACACCCGGGACGTTGACGGAGTAAACTGCCGAAACCAAGGGGACAACGAGGAGGAATACAAAAACGTAGCCCACAGGCTTTGGCATTCTCACCACCTTCAGTTAGGGAAATTTATCTGTTGCTATATGCAAACAATTGCCACGTATACAAAAACCTTTCGTCAATACACAACACAGAAACTGGACAAAAAGTTCCAAAACAATCGAATTTAAGGAGAGGTAACTGATTACAACTGCTTAAACCATGACCACTTAACTTAAAACTCAAAAGAACATAAGGTCCCAGAGGTCCCAGTTAAGGGAGGGTTGAAGAATGGTCGAGCTCGTTGTCCTCGGTCACGTCTCCATAGACACCATAGTGTTTCCAGAGGGGAGAAGGATAGACATGCCAGGCGGAGCGGCCGCGGCAGTCGCCACCTCGGCCTCCCTGGCGGGGGCAAAGGTTGGCCTGGTAACTAAAATCGGTGAGGACTTCCCGAGGGAATGGCTGGAAAAACTCTCTCAATACGTTGACATCAGGGGCGTTCATGTTCTCCCGGGAAAGACCATCCACATCTGGGTGATTTACAGGGAAGACGGAAGCGTTGAATCACCCGTCGAGCTGGGCGTTGCAGAGAATATGGGCAAAACACCGATTCCTGAAGAGTACATGGGGGCAGAGCTCTTTCATATAGCGCCGATTCCACCGAAAGAGCAGTTGAAGGCCATGAAAAGGCTGGAAAGAAAAAGGATAAGTCTCGATTTTAACCCGACATATTACGACGACTACAGAAGAAAACCCGCGCTGGTGCGGGAGCTGGTTTCAAGGAGCGAGATAATCTTTCCGAACGAGAGGGAGGCAAAGCTGATAACGGGCCTTAACGAGGTCAAGAAATCGGCCGAGGAGCTGTACTCCTGGGGAGCCGACCTTGTTGTTATAACGCGGGGCGAGAAGGGGGTTCTGGTTTACGACGGTGACTTATATGAGTTTCCAGCACTGCCCGTTGAGGGCGAAATAGACCCAACCGGTGCCGGAGACGCCTTTGCCGGCGGTTTTTTGGCGGGGCTCGTGAAGGGGAAAAGGCTCGATGACTGCGTCAAGCTCGGCCTTACCCGGGCCAGGGAGGTTTTGAAAAAGAAGGGGAGCTGGAGCATCAGCGTCTAACTATTATGTAGAACAGAACGTAAAGAAGGACTATAAACACCGAGGCAACTGCGGTGTTGACAAGGCTTGGCACGTAGAGGGACAGCAGGTAGGCGAAGTAGTAAACCGGGATGGCCAAGAGCGTTCCGGCGAAGAGGACGTAGTAATGCTCAGGAGGAGCGTTCCTTAAGGTTAGATAGACTGATTCCACGTACTGTATACCAAAGATCAAAGTGAAGAGCCCAACGAACCCACCTATTGAACGGTAGACCAAAAAGAATCCGAGAGCCATTAGGGCAAAATAACCCGCCAGTTCCCACAGGGGCGTTAATAGG
>JALVWX010000172.1 GCA_027023165.1 Thermococcus sp.
TTCTCATGGAGGTGTCGTTATGGAGTTTGAGGAGCTGGTTGAGAAGGTAGCAAGCGGGGAGATAAAGCTCCATCAAGTGGAAAAATACACCGACGGCGACAAGAAGCTCGCCACTGAAATAAGGAGGAGGGCACTTGAGAAGAAGCTTGGAGTAAAGCTCGAGGACATCGGCCACTACTCAATTGATCCGAACAGGCTAATCGGCAAGAACATCGAAAACATGATAGGCGTCGTTCAGATACCCATGGGTGTTGCCGGACCGCTCAAGATCAACGGAGAATACGCTAAGGGAGAATTCTACATCCCGCTCGCAACAACTGAAGGTGCCCTCGTCGCCAGCGTAAACCGCGGCTGCTCCGCTTTGACAGAGGCTGGCGGCGTTAAGACCACCTTGATAGACGACAAGATGGCCCGCGCACCGCTCCTCAAGTGCCCAGATGCAAGGCGCGCAAGAGAGGTAGCGGAGTGGGTTCAGAACAACCTCGACTACCTCCAGGAGGAGGCGGTCTCAAAGGTCACCAGGCATGGAAAGCTCCGCGGTGTTAAGCCCTTCATAGTGGGCAACAACCTCTACCTCCGCTTCGAGTTCGAGACCGGCGACGCGATGGGCATGAACATGGTCACCATCTCCAGCGAGGAGATAATGAAGGTCATCGAGGAGAAGTTCCCCGATGTGAGGTATCTGGCCCTCTCGGGCAACCTCTGCGTGGACAAGAAGCCCAACGCCCTAAACTTCATCGAGGGCAGGGGGAAGACGGTCATAGCCGAGGCGATAATACCGAGAGAGATAGTTGAGAAGAAGTTGAAGACGACGCCCGAGCTGATAGCGGAGGTCAACTACAGGAAGAACCTCGTCGGCTCGGCACAGGCCGCTTCCTACGGCTTCAACGCGCACTTCGGCAACATCGTCGGTGCAATCTTCCTCGCCACTGGACAGGACGAGGCCCAGATAACAGAAGGTTCGCACGGCATAACTTTAGCCGAGGTCACCCCTGAGGGAGACCTCTACATAAGCATAACCATGCCGAGCCTTGAAATCGGAACCGTCGGCGGGGGAACGAGGGTTCCAACACAGAGGGAAGCGCTCTCGATTATGGGCGTGGCCGGTGGTGGAGAGCCGGCGGGAACAAACGCCAAGAAGTTCGCCGAGATAGTTGCTGGAGCAGTTCTGGCGGGAGAACTTTCGCTCCTCGCGGCGATAGCGGCAAAACACCTCGCGAAGGCCCACAAGGAGCTCGGACGCTAAAGGGAAACCCGTACCACCTTACCCTTCTTTTCCGAGACCTCGTACATCTTTCTGACCATTTTTTCGCTCAGTTCAGTCACCATGTGCCTGCCTTTGGATTCTGCCCCTAAAAACTGCTCAACCGTCGTGAAAATGACACCAAGGAGAAGGGCTCCCCATAGGCCCGCATGGAAGTAGGCCGAAAGGGAACCTACGACCAGTGTGGCAACGCCGTCTATCAGCAGACGCCATTTTCGGGCTTTTCGCTTCCATCCTCTATCGCTCAGCCTTTCAAGGTCGTTCTCGGCAAGGGCCCTGAAAAACTCTCCAAGTCCCCTCTTAGGAACGACGAAAACTCTGGGCAGGATTTCGTTGATTAGGATTAGGTCTTCCTTGACGGGGAGGACGAAGACATAACGATTGCTCTCCCTGACATCGACCACCAGCAAACCCTCGTTCTTTCCGGGAACTGGGACTATTGAAAAGCTCTCGGGTGAAGGGTTCTTGAACTCGAAAGCTGAGGGAAAAA
>JALVWX010000173.1:0-2009 GCA_027023165.1 Thermococcus sp.
TTCTTCGCCATCTACATCACCTCTCGCCGGCCCTCTTGGTGACGGCAACGACAACCCAGCTCTTGGTCTTGCTTATCGGCCTGGTCTCCGCGATGAGAACGCGGTCGCCGACCTTTGCATCGATGCACTCGGGGTTGTGGGCGTGGACCTTGCTCCTCCTAAGCTCATACCTCTCGTACTTCTTGAGGTAGTGGTAGTGCTGCCTCTCGACGACGACGGTCTTCTTGCCCTTGTCGCTGACGACGACGCCCTCGAAGTACCTGCCGTGTATCTTGAGGTGCCCGTGCCAGGGGCAGTGGGGATCGTCACACTTCTCAGCGGGAGGCTGAACCTTCAATCCAATCTCTCTCATATTCTCCACCTCTTCTTCAGTCTCATCTCGGGTCTTCCAATCAGCTCTTTTCCGTTGATCCGGATCCTCTTATCGCCAGCTTCAAACTCGAGTTCAACCACGTCCTTCGGGATAACCCAGACCCTCTCACCGCATATGGTGAGGGTGTTCCTCGTCTCGTCAAGGACGTAGCCCTCGATGCCAACCAGCCCTGGATGAGATGCCCTTATAATCTTTGCTTTCAGTCCTATGAGTTCGTGCCAGACGATGTTCTTCGCCGTTACTCGACCTCTATGAGTTCCTCGGAAAACCCAAGTTCCGCCAGCAATTTCTTGATTCTGTCCCTGTGGTCGCCCTGGAGTTCTATTCTTCCCTTCTTTACGGTTCCGCCGCATGCCAGCTTCGCCTTCAGCTTCTTTGCTATCTCATCAAGGTCGAACTCTTTCTCATCTATGCCCTCGATTATCGTCTTCAGCTTTCCATAGCGGGCCTTCTCTATGTAGACCCTTATCCTCTGCTGCTCCTTCAGGACCTCCTTAAAGAGCATCTCATCCAGAGGGTTAACAATCCTTGGCACCGAACCTCACCTTTTCTCCCTAAGCTTCTCATTCCTTATGGTGAGCAGGCGCGCGATGTCGCGCCTGAGGTTGCGGATGACCATGGGGTTCTCAACGGAGGCCCCCATGGTGAGCACACCCCTCTCCTTGGCAAGCTCGAGCCTCAGCTCCCTGAGCTTCTTCTCTATCTCGTCAAGGCTCATCTCCCTAACCTCACTCGGCTTCATTGGTGCTCACCTCTTCCTGAACCTTCTCGACGACCTCTATCTCGTCCGGGAGTTTGACGTCGGGCGGCATGATCGAGACCTTGACACCAATGACACCAAGCTTGAGCTTGGCCTGGGCGTAGCCCCTGCTGACGAGGGTCTCGGCCGGGTTTCCGACCTTGGCGAGGTAGCCCTGGTAGAAGCGGACGCTCTTGGCCCTCTCACCGGTGAGCTTTCCGCTCAGGCGGATCTCGACACCGCGAGCGCCGTTCCTCATGATGGCCCTTATGGCCGAGTAGGCCGCCCTCCTGAAGTGGATGCCCCTCTCGAGGGCCTGGGCAAGCCTTACCGCCTGGACCTTGGCGTTGAGGTAGGGGTTCTTGATCTCCTCAACCTCGATCTGCGGGTTCTCAAGGCCGAACTGCCTCTCGAGGATCCTGGTGAGTTCCCTTATCCTCCTTCCACCCCTGCCTATGACGTAGCCGGGGCTTGCGGCGAAGATAACGACCTTGGTCCCGAGCGGGGTCTTCTTTATGTCAAGGCCACCGTAGCCAGCTCTCCTGAGTTCTTTCTCAAGGTACTCGTCGATGAGCATCTCCTTAACGTTTTCCTTGATGAAGTATCTCTCGATCGCCAAAAGTCTCACCTCCTAATCTCCTCGACGACTATCTCTATGTGGGTGGTCTGCTCGTTGAACGGTGTGGCCCTTCCAAAAGCCCTCGGGATGTAACCCCTGAGAATCGGACCGCGGTGCGCCGCCGCGTGGATTATCCTGAGCCTGTCCGGATCAAGACCCTTCTGCTCGGCGTTGTTCTTGGCGTTCAAGAGAACCTTCTTGACGGCCTTCGCGACCTTGACCGGGTACCTACCCGGACCGAAGCCCTTACCCGGCTTGTGTCCCTGGCTGTCGTTGAA
>JALVWX010000173.1:2019-8060 GCA_027023165.1 Thermococcus sp.
AGCGTCGTTGAGCATCATGCCCCTTATCTCCCTGAGCAGCTCAACGCTGTGCTTGGGCGATATGCGGAGGTCCCTTCCGCTCGCTCTAGCCATCCTCTCAGGGTCAAAATTTTGGAATGAATAGGAAAACCTGCCCCTGCTCATCTATACCACCTCACTTGACCGCCACGAACATCGATGACCTGGTAGCACCAACACCAGGCGATCCGTGCTGGACGATCTTCCTCGTGAGTGCGAACTCGCCGAGGTAGTGGCCGATCATCTCCTCCTTGATCTCGATGGGGACGAACTCCTTTCCGTTGTGGACGTGGATGGTCATTCCGACCATCTCGGGGAGTATGACCATGTCCCTGCTGTGGGTTCTTATCGGCTTGCTGTACTTGCCCTTCTTAGCCAGGCGAATCTTTCTGAGGAGCTTCTTCTGCTCCGGGGAAAGGCCGCGCTTGAGGCTCCTCCTCTGCCTGGCCGGGAGGAGCTTGGCAAAGTCCTCCAGTGACATGTTAAGCAGTTCCTCGAAGGTGTAACCCCTATACTTAAACTCCTTCCTTCTCGCCATCTTCATCACTTCCTCCTACCGGTTCTTCTCGCGGCTATGTGACCGACCTTCCTTCCGGGCGGGGCGCGCCTCGAAACCGTTGAGGGCCTTCCGATGTGGTGCTCCTTACCACCGTGCGGGTGGTTGACGGCGTTCATCTTGACACCCCTCGGCTTCGGCCAGAACCTGTTCCTTGCCTTGGCGATGTAGTAGGCCTTACCGGCCTTGACGATCGGCTTCTCCAGCCTTCCGCCACCTGCAACCACACCGATGGTGGCCCTGCAGGTCGGCTTGAACTGCTTAAGCTCACCGCTCGGGAGCTGGACTATGACCTTGTCCTTCTCCCTGCTGACGACTAGGGCGTAGGAACCGCCAGCGCGGACGTACTTTCCTCCGTCGCCAGGAACTCCCTCAATGTCGTAGACGTAGCTTCCCTCCGGTATCAGTGCAAGAGGGAGGGTGTTGCCGATCTTGATCGGGGCCTTCGGTCCTATCGCTATTTCCTCACCGACGAGGAGCCCTTCTGGAGCTATGATGAGCTTCTCCATGCCGTTCTCGAACTTGACGCGAGCAACTGGAGCGGTCCTTCCCGGGTCGTGGAGTATCTCGACGACTTTTCCAACCAGGGTCTTCTCCTTGGTAAGGTTGAGCGGAACGTACCTGACGGCGCCCCTGTAGCGGTGCGAGGGGGCCCTAAAGGCCGTGGTTCCCTTACCTCTCCTCTGCTGAATCAAACTCTTTCCCATCTCACTCACCCCGTCAGAACAATCCTATCCTGGCAGCAACCTCACTTGCGCTGTACTCGGGCTTGAGCTTCACGTAGGCCTTCTTCTCTCCCCTCATGGTTATGAGGGTGTTGACCTTCTCGACCTTGACGTCGAACATCACTTCCACGGCCCTCTTGATGTCCTGCTTGTTGGCCCTCTTGTCCACTATGAAGGTGAGTTTGTTCTCGTTCTCAATCATCGCCACGGCCTTCTCCGTGACGACCGGCTTGACGATAACCTTGTAGGGGTCCATCTCTCATCACCCGTAAATCTCCCTAAGCCTCTCTATGGCACCCTTCGTCCAGATGGTAAGCCTTCCTGGGTGGGTACCCGGAGCGAGCAGCTCAACGCCGAGGTTGTCAACCGTTATCACGTCAACACCTGGGTGGTTCCTGGCTCCCTGGACGATGCCCTCGTTCTTCGCAACGACCACGAGCGGCCCCTTGGCCTTCTTGTATCTCCTGCCGCGCATCTTGCCCTTACCAGCGCGAATCTTGGTGTTCTTCTTGGCCCTCTCGATGTCGTCCCAGACGCCGAGCTTCTTGAATATCTCCCTGGTCTGTGCCGTCTTAAAGACCTTCTCAAGGTCGTCGGTGACTACGATCGGAACCTGCGGGACGTTGTCTATAACGTGGCCCCTCGCTCTAACGAGGTCGTAGTTGGCCGTTGCAGCAATGGCACTCATTATAGCTAATCTGCGCTCCTTCTTGTTGATGTCTTCCCAGATTATCTTCTCGACCTTCGGCGGGTGGGTTCTCCTTCCGCCAACGGCGAAGGGGACGAATGCTGCGAACCTCGGCGAGGTCTTTATCCTCTCAACCCTGGCCATACCGTGGCCCTTTCCGATGTTCTCCGTGACGCGCCTCTTGCCGGCGTACGGACTCCTCCCCTGCGGCTGTATCCTGTGGGTCCATGAAGCGATGACAGCCCTCCTGATGAGGTCGGGCCTGTAAGGCGTAGCAAAGACCTTGGGAAGCTCGATCTCCTCAACGGCCTCGCCTTCGAGATTGAAAACCTTAACCTTCATCTATCTCACCTCACTGCTTGGACTCCCTACTGACGTAGGTTATCTGCGGCCTCTCAACGGGCGGCCTCTTCTTCGGTGCCCTTATGGCCGGCCTGACCCTGACGATCCTCTTGAAGGAACCCGGAACGGTTCCCTGTATCATGAGGAAGTCGCTCCTTATCACCCCGTAGTGCGGAAAGCCGCCCTTGGGGGTTATCTCAACCTCGTGCTTCTCGTCGAGCTTGAGCTTGCCGCTCTCGCCTATGGCGATGAGCCTCTTGTTGAACTCCGTCCTGTGGTGAAAGCCCATCTGGCCGGCCTGCGGGACGGTCCACATGACCCTGGTCGGGTGCCACGGACCGAGGTTACCGATGTGCCTGCCCTTTCCAGCCCTCTGGGCCTTGTGGAACTGTATCTTGACACCCCAGCGCTTGACAGGGCCCTGGGTCCCCTTGCCCCTGGTGACGGCTATGACGTCGAGAAGCTCGCCCTCGTGGAGAACCTCACTCGCCCTTATCTCCTTGCCGATCTTCTCCTTGGCGTACTCGAACTTGGCCTTAACGTCGTCCCCACCGATGGCGTACTCCATAACTTCCGGCTTCTTCTTGAGCTTGATAAGCCACGGCTGGGTGTGGACGAGAAGGCGAACGTCGACTATCTCGCCGTCGTTGACGAGGTCCTCGAGCTGGCCAAGCTTGGCCTTGAAGGCCTCCTCGTTGTAGTCCTTCGGCAGGGTCTTTATGCGCCTCTTGACGTGGTCGTTCAGCTCGTGGAACCAGACCTCGGTCGCCGTTTCGAGGCCGAGGTAACCCTGCCTATAGGCCCTGATGCCGTAGACGAAGAGCGGCGGGACCTCGACTACCGTGACCGGCATGAAGATCTCCTTGCCCTTGGTAAGTCCCGGCCTGTCATCTATCATGAGGACGTGGGTCATACCGGCCTTGTAACCGGCGAAGCCCAGCATCCTGACCTCGCTGTCCTGCGGCCACTTCTTGATTCTCGGGACTATGCTCCTAGCCCTCTTTCTCGGGGAGTAAGCCAGTGAACCTCTCCTTGGCCTGTGTATTTTTCCCATCTCAATCCCTCCTTATGAGATTAAACACCGCGAGTGTAGCGAGGAGCGCCTCCTCGGTGCGGACGGTGGCTGTCCGCTGATTTGGAACCGTGTTGAGGATTAGATCAAAGTTATAATCCTCCTCGCCGAGGAGTTCTATCACGCCCTTCCTCGGTGAGCCGAAGACGAATCCGACTTCCCCCTCCAGCGGGGGAAGCTTCACTTCCCTGATGTCGCGACCCTTCCTCGAGGTCGCGATGACCAAATCCAGCCTGGCCTTTTTAAGTGTTTTCGCCAGTGACTTCCTCGTCAGGTGAACCCTGTATCCCCAGTATTCCTCCGGCTTCGCTGGTATCACTCTGAGCGGCCTTACCGAGACGATCCTGAACGTTGCGCGCCCTTCGACGTCCCCCTCGACCATCGCGAGGTCGTCGAGGCCGATGTCAGCATAGGTTCTGCGCCCCTTCCTGAAGGCAAAGCCCTCGCGGATTTCGCCGACCCTTGGCTTTCCCTTGAGCTTGTGGTGCGGCGTCCTGAGCGGCGGGATGACGCCGACGTACTTGAGTTCGGGCATCAGCGGGAACAGCCTTTTGCGGAGGTACTGGGGCGTTTCCGCGTACTCGAGGATGGTTTTGATTAATTTCCCTTCCTTCCCGCCGGCCCTGTAGATCCAGACGTGCTCAACGCCGAAGATTGCACAGGCCCTGGCTATCTGCCCGACCTTGTACGTTCTGATCTTCGGGTCGTCGCTCTCTTCGAGGAGCGAATCCGGAATGAAGACGTGCCAGGCCATTTTTCCGTCATCCTTCGCTGTGGTCACTTCAACGCTGAACTGGGGTCTATGGAGGGTATTTAAAAGGCTTTCGAACCCTTCCACCCTTTTTTGGTCTGGAAGGTATGCAACTTTTTTGCAAAGCAAACTTCGCCTGCGCGACGTTGGAGCGAAGCTCCAACGCACGGGACGATAGTCCCGTTGAGTTTGATCAAGGTTCGTGGTTCTTTGCAGTGATGCCAAAGCGCAAGAGGATTCCTTTTTACGAGCTGTTTCGAGCGTGAATTCCTTCAATATTTGCCTTTCCGAAGGAGTTCCTCTCCTTTGACGCCCTTCGGGCGTCGGTTAAAATCGAACTCCCACTAAAAAGCAATTGACAAAGTTGAATCCAAGATAACTCCGATATGTTTAATGGAATCCACTCAAACTGGCGAACTTGACGAGAACCACAAACTTTGATCAAACTTTGCTCTGCAAAGTTTGCTTGCTCCGCAAAGTGCTAGCGGAAAATTATTAGGCTGTCTAGAGGTTATGTTAAGATTTGTACGTATTTTTCACTTACCGATTTTAGGAGGCTTTCTTTCACAAAAACTTCATTCAAAGCGGTTTAAATTGAAAAGCGCCCGAAGGTCGAAAGGGAGATAAACCCAGCGGATATCGGCCACTAAGTACCGAGAAAGCCTCCAGAATTTTCCCATTGAGAAGCACGTGCGGACTGCTCAAGGTTATTGAATGGAGTCAGAACCATTTGGTCAAGCTTTACACAAGCAAAGGTTGTCTGCGCAAAGTTTCATCAAAGTCTGTAGCTCCTTCTCTGAGTGTAACTCACAAGGGGCTTTTGTTTGAAATCAAGCGTTTTGGACCGGAAATTCGGTCAGAAACTATTTAGGATTTAGACTGAAAAGACGCCCAGAAGGCATCAAAGAAAGAGTAAACCATCCTTAGGGCGTCGATTCAAGTTGAACTCCAATTTAAAATGCGAATCGACGAGAATGGAATTCACAGTAAATCCAATGTTTGTTTCTCAAGGGAAAGAACCTCGTGAAGTCAGGCTACGTTGAGAAGAAAGACGGGAGGTATAAGATTTCAGACCCTGTTCTCGAGAGAGTCTTTAAGGAGCTTTGAAGCCTTTGGAGTTCTCATACCTCTATTGACTCCGGATTTACCACTTTAACCGCAAAGGTGCCTTGAAAACCATAAAATTCAAGAGGGGCATGACAGCAATCGTGAAACAACGAACACAACAAATGGATCCCCCAAGAACAGCCCGGAATGTGTAAAAGAGGAAAAACCGCAGTGCACGTCAGCGCTGCGCTTTAGCGTTTCATGGTCGAGAGAACCTTGGTGGTGACGTCGTTGCCCTCTTTGTCATAGATTCTGAAGTAAGCGCTGTAGGGCAGCTTCATCTTGGCCCTGTGCATCGCCCCAAGGGCGAACTTGAGGTGGTTCTCGTTAAGCCAGACGGAGAGTATCTTCTGGTCCTTCCTTACGCGGGCGGCGAGCCCGATGGGCTTTCCGAAGGGTCTGCGCATACCGTTTCCGTAACGGTCGGCCTTCCTTCCGGTGGCCATTGGGTTCTCACGGAGAACCTGGAATGGGAAAACGCGTATCTTGAAGTGATAGTTGCTCCTTCCGACGTTCTTCTGGAGGTACCTGTTGACCTGTATACGAATCGCCTCGAGGGCGTTCTGCCTTATCTGCATGGCCTGCTCGGCGTGAAGGCTGACCTCATACTGGAATTCGGCCGAGAGGTTGCCCATGTCGAAGATCGTTATCTTGGGTCCCGGGGCACCGCGTATGTACTCCCTTCTCGTGTAAGCGGGCTTGTCAACGTCCCTATCAATCTTGGCTGGTCTCAGTCCCATACTCTCACCTCCAAATGAGCGTAAGCTAAGCCTAAACTCAGA
>JALVWX010000174.1:0-1432 GCA_027023165.1 Thermococcus sp.
CTTCTGGAACGTCTCAAGGCACTTTCCAACGTCGTGGAGGACGTGGGTTTTCCTTAGGAGTTGTTCAGCAACAGTAGGTTCAACGTCGAGGAGCCGCCCCAGGAAATTGCCGTAGCCCCTTTCGATATAAAGCCCCTCCAACAGCTCAAGACCCCGTTTTAGGTGGGCTTCCATTGTCTCGATGCAGTTCCCCTCCTTGAAGTAGGCGCAGGGTGTCATGCTATACCACGCTCCGGGTCGTAATCCCCCATGAATACTATCTCAACGTTCTCATCGAGTGCAACAGCCTTTGCAACCCTGTAAGCATCTTTGAGGGTTTTAATCTCGAATTTAACGCCTTTGATCTCGACGAATCCCGCTGAGTAAAGCTCGAGGAGCTTCTTCGGGCTTATGAGGACCGTTTCACCTCCAACGGAGAGGGGAACAAGGAAGCCCCTCATTATCGAGACACCGCTTGCCAAAAGCCATTCAACCTCCCCAAGGACGTGAATGGCCCTTTTGGATGGGTCGCCCATAAGCCCGAGCAGCTTCCCCTTCAGCCCCTTGTTGATGAGCCGGTTAATGGAGCTGGGACTTGATCCATGAACCGCGGTGACTGTCACCTCGTAGGTTGAAGGGACGCGCGGGTGAATGCTCCTCTCGGTGATTAGGCCCAACGTCTTGTCTACCTTCTCCAACGGGTACGGGCCTGCGGGAGCGTCTGTTATTACAACGGCTTTGCCGGTCCTGTCACTCGCATGGCGGGCGAGCCTCCCAAAGCGCTGGAGCAGGGAGTTAATCGGTGCCCTATCGGTTACCATAACTTCCGCGGAGAAATCAACTCCCGCCTCGACCGCCTGCGTCCCTATCAGGAGGAAATCCTCCTTTCCCAGTCTTTGGAGGCGGCTGATTATGGACTTCTTGTGGCTCGGCGTCATTCTTCCGTGGATCAGGAGTATCCTGTCGCGCTCAAATCCTATACTTGGGTCTGAAACTGCCATGTCGTACAGCTCTACTGCCCTGTCCACGGTGTTTACGATAAGTGCGTTCCTCTTCCCCGGTTCGATGAACATTAGCGGGTCTCCCTTCTCAAATTCAATGGATATGTCCTTTTCGAGTTCCCTCTTCACGAAGGGGTCCTCCTCTTCATTGGGCGATAAGACTTTGAAGTCGTACCCGTATTTCCCGGCGTACCTTCTGAAAAACTTCCTGTGCCCTTCGGAGAGGGTTGCGGTCATCACAACGATCGGAACACCCTGGGAAGTCAGGAAATTGACGACGGCATCAAAGGCAGTCGCCATGGATTCATCCTCGAGGAGAAAGTGAGCCTCATCGAATATGACGAGCGACGTGAGGATTGAGGCCTGGGTCAGGTAATCGTAGCCGAACTCCCTCCCAGCTTTCACACGGTGCCTCTTCTTTGTGTTGAGCTTCATCAGGTCCCACGTGAATG
>JALVWX010000174.1:1442-1743 GCA_027023165.1 Thermococcus sp.
GAGACGAGGTTAAAAAGTCAAAGGCCTCCTCGAGGAGGGGTCTCCTCTCCGGCACAAACCCTTTTGCCTCTGCGAGCCTCTTGACCGCTTCCCTATATGCCCTCACAGGAGCACCCCTAGGTGGTCCTGCCACATAACGGCTTTCAGAACCTTCCTCAGCTCACCGCTGGCCCTTCCGCTCCCCTCGAGCAGTGCCCTCCCCTGACGGAAGAGCCTGAAGACCGAGTCCTCTATGAGCTCCTTCCTCCCGCTGTTGACGGCGCGGTAGAGGTCCTTGACGAAGATAGACGCTAGGACCTAC
>JALVWX010000175.1 GCA_027023165.1 Thermococcus sp.
ACATTGACGCTATGAACATAGACATCAAGGCCTTCAGCGACGAGTTCTACATGAAGATAGCTAGCGTTCCAAGCGGTGAACCGAGCAGAAAAACAGCGGTAATAGCGAAGAAGGAGTTTGGAATCCACGTGGAGCTGACCTATTTGATAATCCCGACCCTGAACGATAGGGAGGAGGAAATACGGGCCTTTGCCCGCTGGGTTGTGGAAGAGCTTGGCGACGATACGCCGGTTCACTTCTCGCGCTTCTTCCCCCACTACAAGCTAAGGCACCTCCCACCAACGCCCATCGAGACAGTGGAGATGGCCTACCGCATGGCTAAAGAAGAAGGCTTAAAGTTCGTCTACATCGGCAACGTGCCCGGGCATCCGGGGGAGAACACATACTGCCCGAGGTGTGGAAAGCCTTTAATAGTCCGCTGGGGTTTTGAGATAAATGAATACAACATCACCGAGGACGGAAGGTGTAAATACTGCGGCGAACCCATTCCGGTCGTCGGGACATATGCAAAAAAGCAGTATAAAGGCATGTGGTGGTGAAATTGGACTGGATTGAGGTTATCTTCTACATTGAAGGCATTGGAAACGACAAGAAAGTTTTAGAAAGCGCTCTGAGGGAGACTGCTGAGAGCCTGAAGAACGAGGAAGGCGTCAAAGTGAACTACGTAAACGTCGAGGAGATACTTGAGGATCCTGAGAACGAACTCCTCCCCTACTCCGGCGTCATAGAGGCTGGAATCACGGGGAGCCTGGATGCTCTCATCCGCCTGGCCATCCGCTATGCTCCAGCGGCCGTTGAAGTCATCCGCCCCCCCAAGGTGGAGGTGGAGAGCGAAGAACTGTCTAAGCTCCTGGGCATGGTGTCATATCTGATGGGGAAGCTTATGAACCAGTTCGGACCCCTCGCTGCCTATCCGGACCTTAGCGAGCTTCCCAAACCCAGGATTGGCTACGAGAGGGAGGAAATCGAAGAGCTGATAATCGGCGACAGGAACGTGCTCTATCGCTTTGTCATTGAAGTCTTTGGGGATGATGTGGAGAAGGCCCAGGAGGATTTTGCAAAGGCCCTCCACTACGAAGGCTGCAGGATAAACAAGCTCGTCTCCAAGGTTCAGGGTGAGAATGAAAGGGGCAGGAAGTACATCCTCGTTGCCACAGAGCTTCTGTCCGATGTCGAGACAATGTTCCAGCTCACTGCCAAGTATGCTCCCGTTGCTATATCCATTATCGAGCCTGATTACGTGGACATAACCACTTCAGAACTCCAGGGGATACTGGCAGATATCGCCGGCTTTTCCCACGAACTCGTTATGCGGCCGGTGAAGAAGAGGATAATGGAAACCAAGAACACCGAGTTCAAGCTCAACCCTTAAAGATATTATCGTCAAAAGGCGAAATCTCTATAGGCATTTAATTAAGCTTCCTTTTATTTTTACGGCAATGAGCGAGCTTTTTTCGGACAGAGAAAGGGTCTGAAAGCGAAAAGTATATATACCCCCACGGTTCAGAAACTACTGACAACACATGTTAGACCATACCCGGGCGTAAGCCCAAAGCTAAGGAGGTGTATGGGAGATGAAAGTGAAGAAGATCGCGGCGCTCGCAGTTGGTGCCGCCATGGTTGGAGCCACCATCGGCTTTGCCAGCGCCCAGCCGACCGTCCCGAACATACCGAAGGACTTCTTTGTTAAAAACGGACAGCCGAACGTTAAAATCGTAGTAGGCAGCCAGGGAGCTGCTATGGACGTTGCCAGTGCCGCTGACATCGCAGTCGCTCTTGGAACCCTGCTCTACACCGAGAAGGACGTCAGCGTTAAGGATGCCAGCGTCGTTGTTAAGAAGGACACCGCCTACGACCCGGCCGACATCCCGGTGTTCGATAATTTCTACCCGAGTATCTCCACCAAGTACGAGGTTGGAACTGACCTCAGGGACGTTCCAGCATGGTGGAACGGTGGGTTTGACTCGGACGGCAACCCCTACTTCAACGCTAACTTCACTGGGTCAGCCTGGGCCGGTGGAATCTACGACAAGGGCTGGGACATCCTCGTCCCGAGCGCAGTCGAGTGGAAGGACGGCAACAACGACAAGTACTGGCAGGACCCGAACGGCAACTGGCACTCAGCCGAGGACGTTTACCTCCACTACAACATTCACATAGGGAAGGTTGAGCTTAAGCAGATAGCCGATGACAATGTAGACTTCACAAACATCAACGACTTCAGCTCGTTCACCCTCGTCGTTGACAACGTCGTTGCCAACGTCAGCTTCAGCCTCAACGCCTACGAGAAGAAACTCTATGATCCCGTCCTTGGTGAGGTTGGGTACACCTACAAGATAAGTGACCTCACACCCACTGACTACAGCCTCTACGAGAGCGGTGTCATAGCGGGCGTTGAGGTTGGCGACACCGTTAACCTCTTCGGCAAGACCGTTAAGATACTCGACATCCAGAGCAACAGCATCGAGTACGGCAACGACTGGGGAAGCACCTACATTGACGCTGGCACCAGCAAGACCTTCGGCGACTACACCGTTAAGGTCCTCGACATCGACGTCAACCAGGCCAAGGCCCTCCTCGAGATATCCGGCCCGGCCGGAAGCTGGAAGATAACCCTCAACAAGGATGACAGCTGGACTTCACCGGACTACGGCATAAGGGTCACCCTCGACGACACCTTCATCGGTATCGGTGGAACCACCAGTGCGGAGGTTTCAGTCCAGACCGACATAAACTACATCCAGAACGGCAATGAGTTCATCCCCGGCTGGGTAGCCCAGTTTGGCGTCCAGGACGGCAAGCTCATGTGGTTCGCCCTTGAGAATGAAGACCAGCTCACAGGAAACGAGGTCAAGCTCTTCGACACCTACCTCATGAAGTACAACGCCGACATCATGAAGAAGCAGGACCCGGACACCGACAAGACCTACGCCGCCATGGAGGCCTACGTGACCATTGACCCGATAAAGCCCCAGTACACCACCCAGACCCTTAAGGTCGGCGACACCCTTGAGGGCTGGACCATCGACAAGATAACCGCCACCCCCGACCCGGCCAAGGCCGCGGTCATCAGCAAGGTCACCACCCCGATAACCGTCCTCGACACCGAGATCATGGAGCAGGGACTCGACAAGGTTGACAGCAACCTCATCCTCATCGGCGGTCCGGCCGTCAACAGCGTCACCGCTGCCCTTGCTGATGGACTTGGAATTCCCGCCAACTACACCGGCTGGAAGAGCAAGTACGGTACCGGTGCCGACAGCGGTGTCGTTATCTACAAGGCCGAGTGCGGTGGAATTGGCGGCCACGGCGTTGTCCTCGTTGCCGGTACCGACAGGGAAGGCACCAAGGCTGCTGCCGAGGCCCTCATGGAGTACCTCGCTGGCCTTCACTGAAGGCCTTTCTTCTTCCTTCCTTTAGTTCTCGACGAATTTCTTGGGAGGTCTTACTGTGTCGAGGAGGATACTTCTTGCCCTGCTGGTTGCAGTTCTCATCGTGGTTCCCGCAGGCTATCTCCTCTACGGATACAGCCACTACAGTGATGTTGTATCCGTTCCAAAGAACTCCTCAACCGCCACCTACATCGTGATTAAACTCCCCGACGGGAGCTTCCTGTCAATGACTCCCAGAGAATACGCTAACCTCACACTTCAGGGATTTAAACCCCCGGCAGGTTCCAAAGGCTATCTAATCAACGTCACCGGGACGCTCACGGGAATCCCCGCGGTTGACGTGAACCTCACGATGCTTGCCCCATACAAGCGGTTTACGATAGTGGTGGGGAGTCCCAGCGTCAAGGTCTGCTCATCGAATCCTCAGGAGTTTGTTGGAAGCTGTTCCGAGCGTTCTGCAGCCGTCACGGAGATAAGTGCTCTCACTTCAACGCTCTTCAAGAGGTACTACTACTGGCAGGGCATCAAGCAGGGCATGGACAACGCCAGCGCCAAGCAGTACGCCTACGAGCAAACGATGAAAAGGTACGACGTAAGATACCTGTCATTCATGACGAAGACGGATATTGGCCTCGGGAGGCTTGGAAACAGGGATCACCTTGTGGTGATCCTCCTCGGCCCGGCTGAGGGCGCCACGAAGAACGTTATCCTCGTTCCCAGAAGGGGCACCATAGTGCTTGAAGGCCGCTCCGACAGTGTCCTCCGTGCGGAGGTTGCCCTGATAGAGCACATCCTCAACTTCAAATGGCCGCAGGAAACGGCGAAGAAGTGAGCTACACTTCGATGGCCTCTTCCAGCATCTCCCTTTTATCCTCACCGACTATCGTGAAGAACTCGTCGACGGTCCCCAGCGGCCTGCTGGATTCAATCCTGATGGAATTCTTTTTACCGACGCCAGGGAGGTACTGGAGAACCCGGGCGCTCTCACGGTTCACGTTTATCGGGATCGGCAGTCCTGTTATGCTTCTGAACCCATGGCCCACTATGAAGACGTCGTAGAAGCGGTTTAGCGGAACCTCCTTTGGGATGCCAACGATAAGTGGGTAGCTCCCAACCTGCCTCCCGTATGTGAGACCGCTTTCAAAGACCTCCGTTCTAACGTCCCTCAGAATCGTCCCCACAGGAACGACGCGCCTCAGCATCGGCAGATCAATCTCGTGCCTTATCTTGTATCTGTAGTGTTGAATCAGGTGCTTGTGCCTCTCGGTTTTAACTTTGTTGCGAAGATGCCAGAGGGGAGTGCCGGGGAAGACGACCACCTGACGGATGTTTATCCTCCTGACCATAAGCCCGTCGTCCAGAAGCCCCTTAAGGAACTGGAAGGTCAGCTCGTAGCTCTTCTTCGTCTCGCCCGGAAGTCCAAAGACGATGTTTATCCCAGGGAGAAGCCAGGGCATCCCGTTGTAACCCCTCCTTCCTCCGACTTCGTTGAGTATCCTAACGGCCTCGTAGGTCTCCTCAGCGGTGGCGTTGAGGTTGTTGAGCTTTGCGACCTTTGGATCAGCGCTCTCAAGACCGAAGGCAACCACGTTTCCCGGCGTTCCGTATTCTATTAGGGACTTGGCTATTCTGATACTCTCCTCGGGGTAGTTCGCTATAACTGCAGGATTCGCGTTGTCCACGTGGAGGGTTTTAACGTCGGGAGCCACCGAGCGTATGCCTCCGAAGAGCTTCTCTATCGCTTCAGGATTGGGGATTGGAACCCTGCCGTTCGGCTTCGCCATGTATGAGAATATACAGCTCTGCCTGCCGACGCGGAAGTGCCTCACCCCAAGATCGTAGAGCGCCTTAACCTCCGCCACAACGTCCTCTACCGGCCTGTCCTCGACCGTTCTATACCTGACAGGCTCGGTGCAGAAGGAGCAACCACCTATACCCATCGCCTTCGGACAGCCGCGCTGGGTTTCAATCTCAACTATGACGAAGTCAGGGAAGTCGGGAAACTGCGTCACGACCTCGGCACCGATGATCGCGTAATCCCTCAGCTCGGTGTAGTTCCTGAAGCGGAAGGGGTCGGCGTCCTTTGGGTTTTGGAGGTAGTCAAACAGGAACGCCTCAAGGTCGCCGTAGACGATGTGGTCGAAAACCGTCTGTGCCAGGAGAAGCTCGCGCGAGGTTATCTTTGTCCCACCTTGGTGGGCGGAACCCATGAAAGCCGGCCCGCCGAGGATTTTAACCCCTTTGAACGGCTTGAGGAATTTGGCAACCTCATCCACCTGCGAGGGGACCGCCGAGAGGTATTTCCCCGGCGTGTGGAGGCCGCCGATGTAAACTATGACATCGGCCGTATCGAGTATTTTCCTTGTTTTCGGAAAGTTTGGGGTCTTGTTCCTTGTTGCAATCCCGTTTTCTCCCTCAAAAGTTGCCCTAAGGTCATCGATGGTCAGGTAGAAAACGTCTGCGCCCTTATTTGTTTTTTTTATCGCGCCGTAAGCGTATCTGGGATAAATTCCAAGATATGGGGGTACTCCAAGCCCCGCGGGTTCGTCGGTATATCCGTCAACTATCACCACGCGCATGGTTGCGCCTCCGCAGAGGGGTTTAAAAACATGCCTCGCAACATTCTACGGTGGGAGTATGGTTGAGTTCTCGGAGGATGAACGGAGCCGCCTCAGGGTGATAATATCCAGCCTGGCCAAACTCGATAGAAGGTCGCTTATGTCATACTGGATAACCTCTGAGATTGAGGAGGCAGAAGTCTACAGCGGGCTTGCGAAGAAGGTTATGTACTACGGATGGGATCCCAGAATTCCCAGGCTCTTCGAGGAACTCGCGAGGGAGAGCCTTGAACACGCGGAGGTGCTCCTCAGGGAGTACAAGCGTGCCTACGGCAATGCACCCCTCCTGAAGCCGGAGATACCGAGCATTGAGCTTGAGCTTTCCCTGGAACGGCTTGAGAACTACCTCAGAAACGGTCGTTTGGAGGATCTTGTGGCAATCCTAATGGAGGGGGAAAAGCTGGCGAGCGAGGTTTACGGGTATCTGGCCGAAAAATCCGGTGATGATTCGAAGGAGCTTTTTAAAAGGCTGGCCGACATAGAAAACGGCCACTATCTACGCCTTAAATCTCTCCTGGATTCCCTGGGGAGGGGTAACTCCAAGTCCTTTTAGTGCCTCTTCGATTTCCTTCACCTCCTCCGGGCCGAGCTGGAAAACCCTCTCGGTTCCGTGGGGCAGTTCCCTCAGCTTCCCCCTTATCCTCCTGAATCCGTCCCGATCAAGCCCAAGCATATGGTGTGACTTCTTCAATGCGGAGAGAACCGTGCTCCTCCTGTGCTGGAAGAGTGCCCTCACAAGGTTCTCGTTCAGCTCTATCCGTTCGTTCTTTGGTTTTGGTGTTAACACGATCACCGCTGAGTCAACCTCTGGCTTCGGCCAGAAAGCGCCCCTACCTATGCGCTCGACGATTTCAGCGTGGGCTTTTGCCCGGACCATCAGTGAGAGACGGGAGTAGTTTTTGTCCCCCGGTTCTGCCACCATCCTCTGGGCGAACTCGAGTTGGTATATAAGAACCGCCCGCCGGAAATCGTGCTCCAAAAGTCGAAACGTTATCGGAGATGATATCTGGTAGGGCAAGTTGGAAACGACTTTGTTGAACTCGGGAAGGGGAACCTTCAGGGCGTCGCCCTTGATTATCTCAACGTTGGGCCAGCTGTACTCGTTTTTCAGGATCTGGACGAGCCTTGAGTCCCTTTCGACGGCGTAAACCCTTCCGGCTCCCCTTGATAGATAATCCGTGAGGACTCCGAGACCCGGCCCGATTTCGAGAACCGTATCTTTTTTGCTCAGCTCCGCCCGTTCTATGTTCCTCTCGATCACGTCAGGCACTATCAGAAAGTTCTGCCCGAGGTTTCTGTTTGGTCTCAGGTTGTACTTTGAAATTAAAGAGAAAAGGCGCTCTCTCATACTCGGAATAGCCTCCTGGAACCGACGAAGAGGCGGTAGCGGTCTTTTCCTTCCAGCTCATCTACGACGCGCTTGGCTATCATCTTAACCGGATCCGGAAGCCCCTTTACCCTTTTGTGAAGGTCCTCAAAGCTCTTAAACGGCTCCTTCTTGCGCTCGTCGAGTATCTCCCACATGTGCTTCTTCCCGATTCCCGGGAGCAGTTCGAGGCTGTGAAGCCTGTTGGTTATCGGCGGCGCCATGTTGAAGAACTGGACGAAGCGTTCTTCGTTGTTCTTGATTATCTCCTCCACGACGTAGGGAAGCTCGGCCTTGGCCGTGGCAGTGAGATCGTCGTAGTGAATCTTCCTGTTTATCATAAGGATTTTGTCCCTCTGCCCCTTGCCGATGAAAACCCTCTCGTAGAGCATGAGATCCTCCTTCGGCGCAACCTCGAGGAGGGTAAATGCCTTCTCACCTATAACCTGCGCCACCGGCTTACCGGTTCGCCTGCCTGTCGATATATCCGTGTATCCTTCCGGAAGGTAGTCAAGCACGTAAGCGTACTCCTCATACTCAACGTTCCGCCTCTTCTTGTCGAGGCTCTCCCTGTAGGAGTGTCTCCGGTACCTATCCATCGTCTCTCCCCCAAAACCTATACCAACCCGGAGTTTTTATAC
>JALVWX010000176.1 GCA_027023165.1 Thermococcus sp.
GGCCTCCTCGGCGGCGACCAGGGCCGCGAGGAGTTGCAATAAGACTCTAGGAGAATTGAAAGCGACCACCCGCGCCAGGGTGTGCAGCTCAACCCTAATCGGGTTGCAATAAGACTCTAGGAGAATTGAAAGGACCCAAGCGAGGATTGACCAGGACATAAACCCGACCGTTGCAATAAGACTCTAGGAGAATTGAAAGACAAAAGGAACACCACTTAAGGTGGTGTTAATCCGCCAGTTGCAATAAGACTCTAGGAGAATTGAAAGTCAAAGCTGGGTGGTACCCCCGCTGGATAAAGAACGCGTTGCAATAAGACTCTAGGAGAATTGAAAGGAGATAAATCCGCTTTACTACTTCACTACTGAAAGGGTTGCAATAAGACTCTAGGAGAATTGAAAGCGTTGAGGGTCTCAACCGCTTTTGTTTTGAGTTTAGGTTGCAATAAGACTCTAGGAGAATTGAAAGCATGCACTCTTATGAAAAGCTCAATACGTGGAATAGTGTTGCAATAAGACTCTAGGAGAATTGAAAGGGTGGGCTTACACCGGGCACGGAGCGGGGGCTGGAGTGTTGCAATAAGACTCTAGGAGAATTGAAAGAGATTAGGCCAGCCTAACACCAGTGGGGCGAAAGCGAGTTGCAATAAGACTCTAGGAGAATTGAAAGTAAGCTCGTGGGTGGCTTCTTGTTCTCCACCTCGGTTGCAATAAGACTCTAGGAGAATTGAAAGTTGATACTAAAAGCAAAATAATCACCCAACAAATGAAGTTGCAATAAGACTCTAGGAGAATTGAAAGGAACTGATGATGAACATATAAATGCTCATTTCGACGGTTGCAATAAGACTCTAGGAGAATTGAAAGCAGGAGGTTGTTGATATACTCGATGCTTATGCGAGGAAAGTTGCAATAAGACTCTAGGAGAATTGAAAGAAATCTTATGGATAAAGGGCCGTCCAGTTGGCTACTGTTGCAATAAGACTCTAGGAGAATTGAAAGAACTTTACGGGAAGATAAAGCCTGCTTTCAAGACAGTAGTTGCAATAAGACTCTAGGAGAATTGAAAGGTCTCAGAGCTTTAGCAGTCTCAGAATCCCCCCAGAGTTGCAATAAGACTCTAGGAGAATTGAAAGCTGGAGTGTATTCTACGAGGGTGTAACACTTGAAGGCGTTGCAATAAGACTCTAGGAGAATTGAAAGGTTAGTGCAAATGACATAAAGGAGATAGCTAAGGGCTAGTTGCAATAAGACTCTAGGAGAATTGAAAGTCGGTTTTGAAAAATTAAGGAGAAAAGCGGTTCTCGGCGTTGCAATAAGACTCTAGGAGAATTGAAAGGATAGACATAAGAAGGAATAAAGCCGGGTTTACCGTTTTCGTTGCAATAAGACTCTAGGAGAATTGAAAGCTACATAATGTTCAAAGCCGTATTCGACGAAAAGATGGTTGCAATAAGACTCTAGGAGAATTGAAAGCGGAGCATAAAGGTGAATGCGTAACCGTTCCAGTCCAGTTGCAATAAGACTCTAGGAGAATTGAAAGGCGGGAATTGTAACTCCATGTAAACCCCATGTCCGAGGTTGCAATAAGACTCTAGGAGAATTGAAAGTGAACCTCACAAATACAGGCAACATAGACCAGAGGATAAGTTGCAATAAGACTCTAGGAGAATTGAAAGAACTTGTGCGTGATTGTTCAACTTTGTGCAACATTGCTGTTGCAATAAGACTCTAGGAGAATTGAAAGGATAACCCCCGAGCAGGCCACCGAGCTGAAAAAGAGGTTGCAATAAGACTCTAGGAGAATTGAAAGATTGGCGGTGGTGATATGAGGGCAAAACCAAAACGCCCGTTGCAATAAGACTCTAGGAGAATTGAAAGGAGACATTTACAATTGAAATGCCAAAGTTGAGGGGTGGTTGCAATAAGACTCTAGGAGAATTGAAAGGGATTTTCTTATCAATCTTGTGGCCCTTCTTCCCCATGTTGCAATAAGACTCTAGGAGAATTGAAAGGCGTTTCAATGTCCGGCATTGTTCATACTCCCAGAAAGTTGCAATAAGACTCTAGGAGAATTGAAAGGCTGTTGATGGTGATGTGATTCGTGCTGTTGTTTATTGTTGCAATAAGACTCTAGGAGAATTGAAAGGATAGACATAAGGAGGAACAAACAGGGGTACACGGTGTTGCAATAAGACTCTAGGAGAATTAGGGGTTAATGGGGATGAAATAACCGCCAAGGCCGGAGTGTTGTTGCAATAAGACTCTAGGAGAATTAGGGGGATGGAAAACTGTTCTACTCCGCGCTTTGATGAGGGTTTCAGTGAACTCCAGAGGAGTATGGGAGACGGAAAGTCTCCCCAGACAATAGACTCCTGGTCTAATCCCGGAGTTTAACGTCTTTTTCTGCACTTCGATGCTCATCTTTTCGGTGAGGTAAGGTTATAAACATCCCCGAGAAGGAAGAGCGGTGATGTTCATGGCGTTAAGTGACAGACTCGATGTAGTCAACCCTTCTGAGATAAGGAAGCTCTTTGACTTGGCTGCTGGCATAGAGAACGTGATTTCACTCGGAATAGGCGAGCCTGACTTCGACACGCCGGAGCATATAAAAGAATACGCCAAGGAGGCCCTCGATAAAGGCTACACCCACTACGGCCCGAACGCGGGCCTTCCGATGCTCCGTGAGGCCATAGCGAGAAAGCTCAAGAAGCAGAACAGCATCGAGGCGGACCCGAAGAGCGAGATAATGGTTCTCGTTGGGGCAAACCAGGCCTTCCTCATGGGGCTGGCGACCTTTCTGAAGGACGGGGAAGAGGTTCTCATTCCCTCGCCCATGTTCGTGAGTTACGCTCCAGCGGTCATACTCGCGGGCGGGAAGCCCGTTGAGGTGCCGACATATGAAGAAAACGAGTTCCGCCTGAGCGTTGACGACCTTGAAAAGCACGTCACTGACAAGACCCGTGCGCTCATCATAAACACCCCCAACAACCCGACGGGAGCCGTTCTCACCAGGAAGGACCTGGAGGAGATAGCGGACTTCGCGGTTGAGCACGACCTCATAGTGTTAAGCGACGAGGTCTACGAGCACTTCGTCTACGACGGCGTTAAGAACCACAGCATCGCTTCGCTCGACGGTATGTTCGAGAGGACGATAACGATAAACGGCTTCTCCAAGACATTCGCCATGACCGGCTGGCGCCTCGGCTTTGTAGCGGCCCCATCGTGGATTATCGAGAAGATGACCCGCTTCCAGATGTACAACGCAACCTGCCCCGTCACCTTCGTCCAATATGCCGCGGCGAAAGCCCTTGAAGATGAGAGGAGCTTGAAGGCCGTGGAGGATATGAGAAAGGAATACGACAGGAGGAGGAACCTCGTCTGGAAGAGGCTGAACGAGATGGGCCTGCCGACCGTTAAACCGAAGGGAGCCTTCTACATCTTCCCGCGCATTAAAGACACCGGCCTCACAGACAAGGAGTTCAGCGAGTTAATGCTTAAGGAAGCTAAAGTTGCCGTCGTTCCGGGTTCGGCCTTCGGAAAGGCCGGTGAGGGCTACATCAGGATAAGCTATGCAACGGCCTACGAGAAGCTCGAGGAAGCTATGGACAGAATGGAGAAAGTTTTAAAGGAGAAAAAGCTGGTCTGAGTTATAGTTCCCTGAGCTCCACGTTTTCCACCTTTTTTGTCGCCTCATCGAGCTCGATAACGGCGTAGTAACCCCTGAAAAGCGGGCCGGGATTAACGATGACCGTTTTTCCGACCCTGTCAACGCTTCTGGCTTCGTGTATATGCCCGGTGACGACGAGGGGTGGCTGGTTCCTCTCAATGAACTCCCTCAGAGCTTTGCTTCCAACGTGGAGGCCCGAATGAATTCTATCGGCTTTGGTGTCCCTCGGAGGAACGTGGGAGAGAATAACATCTCCGGGGCGGTAGTTCCGCCCGAGTATCCCCCTTATTTCTTCCTCCGTCAGCTCCCAGATTGTGTCGAACGGGGTTATGTTTGAGCCGCCGATTCCGACTATTCCTAACCCGTTTATCTCGATGCGCCGGTCGTGGGCGCCTATCCCGAGTTCTTCGAGGAGACCTGGAACGTCCCTACCGTCGCAGTTGCCGTGAACGGCCAGGATCGGAACGCCCGGTTTCAGGAGGGGTTCAAGGATTTTCCTGGCGGTTTCGGCTACCGAGAAGTGGGTTATGTCCCCGGCCACGAGAACAAGCTCCGGCTCAAGTTTTCCGAGAACCGCGGCCAGAGCTTCCACCCTCTCCAGCCTTCCGTGAATGTCCGTGATGGCGAGAATGCGCATTCACTCACCCCCGAGCATCAGGTAGGGCAGCACCTCGTCGTACGCGTCGCTCCAGTCAACGATTCCAGCGCGCTTTTTAACACCCCTCTCGATGAGGTCGATTATCTCGTCCACGACCTCTTCAGGTGTCTTCCCGGTCGTGTCGACCTCAATAACGCGCTCGTTTTCCTCAAGGGCTTCAACTAAGATTACGTCGATAAGCTCGGCCTCAACGTTCTCCGCGAGCTTTTTCCGTGAATAACCCCTATCCTTCAGCCTCTCCGCGACAAGTCTTGGATGTGCCCGCAGGACGACCACGACCTCGGACGGAACGAAGTGACTGAGGTGACCGTCGATGACGACGTTTCTCCCTTTGAACTCCTCAATCATTTTCTCCGCGAGTTCGTCGACTTCTATCCCTATCTCGTCGCCGACTTTCTCACCTATGCCCTTCTCGACGGCGAACTCCCTAATGCTGACGTATTCATAGCCCAGTCTCTTGCTCAGGAGTTTTGAGACGGTGGTCTTTCCCACGCCTGGTGTTCCGGTTACCGCGATTATCATCCTCCCACCGGAGTCCCTGCGTTGCGCCTGTTTATAGGCGTGTTCCTCGGCGATTGCCGAAGGCCACATTGGCAGTTGGCGAAAAGCTTATAAGGTTTAGATTCCCCTAATAGAGCAGGTGATACCATGGAGAGACTGAAATCCACCCTCCTCGAGAAGAGGCTTGAGGTCGTTAAGAAGAGGAAGGAGTTCCTCCTCCGGGAGGAGGCCAGGCTCGTGAGGCTCGCCCACCAGAAGCAAGCGGAGGCTGCCAAACTCGCGAAGGTTAAGAAGGAGAAGGTTGCCCTCGCCTTTGAGGAGGCAAAGCTCCTCCGCGCCCTGAAGCAGGGGACTCCCTCCCCGTGATGCCTCTCTTTAAGATTTACCCGCTTTTTTGAAGATTTGACTTAGCGCGTTTTACCCCCAAAATCCGCGGAGGACCGTGAGAAGAGCGTGGATAAAAGAGAGGGAATTCAGAAGACGTTGAGCTTGTCCTCGAGTATCATCTTCTGTATCTTGTTTATGTCCGCGAGCCAGGCGTCGGCTATCTCGTAGGCCGGTTTCTGGATGGTCTCGAGGTGGTAGCCCTTCTTCGGGATTATCTGGACGCTCGCCACGAGCGGCTCGTCAATTGGCTTGCCTATCTGGCTCAGAATCCTCACGTAGACCTCCTCAACTCCCTCGACCTGCTCGGCTATGTCGTTGGCTATGAGCATGGAGAGGAGGTTGTATATCTTTCCAACGTGGCTAACCGGGTTCTTTCCGGCCGCGGCTTCCATACTCATGTGCCTGTTTGGAGTAATGAGGCCGTTTACGCGGTTGCCCCTACCAACGCTACCGTCATCTCCAGCTTCCGCGCTCGTTCCGGTGACGGTTATGTAGTAGATGCCCTTCTCCGGATCGTCGGCGGTGTTGACGTAGATGTTGGTCGGCCTCTGGGTGTGGGACTCAACTATCTCCTTGGCGGCCTCGTAGATGGCCTCCTTGACGGCCATGTAGTCGTCTGGTGTCTGGACTTCGCTGTCGACTATTGCTGCAGCGATGGTTATGTCTATCTCGTCGCCCTTCCTGAGCCCCATGACCTTGATGTCCTCGCCGACGGCGGGGTACTTCCTCTTGAACTCGTCGCTGTTGAGGAGCTTCTCGGTCTCGTAGACTATCCTCTCGGTCTCGCTGAGCGGGGCGTAGCCGACGCCGAAGCTGGTGTCGTTGGCGAGCGGAATCGGGTTCTCCTTGGCCTTGTTGAACACTCCAACGAGGTCCACACTGCCCTGTCCGATGCGCGAATCGATGATAACATGGTGCTCGAGGTCGAGGTGGCGAACGGCCTTCCTGAGGTAGTCTCGGGCAGCCTTTATCGCGACCTCGTGAACAGGGAAAATCTCCCTGTCAACAAGCTCGACGGCCCTTCCAGAGAGGAGGATGTATATCGGCTTGATGACCTCGCCGCCGCCGAACTGCGGGTAGGCCTTTCCTCCAACGACCTCGACCTGGTCGGTGTTGTGGTGGAGGATAATGCCGTAGCGCTTTATGTACTCCCTGCTCAAGGCCCTGCTGACGGCCTCAGCGATACCGTCGGCGATGCTGTCCGGATGACCAATACCCTTTCTCTCAACGAGTTCAACCTTCTGCATCTCGACCGGAGTCCTTACCATTTCCTCAACAACGATGTTTCTAACCTTCTCGGCCATGATCGTCACCACCTTGGGTTGAGCAGAGACCCTTCGGCGGGCACCTTATATAATTTTCGGCATGAAAAAAGCGAGAGGATATTCCTATTAGTTATTAATTTCGAAATCCTTAAAATACCCTCCGAAAATCCTTCGTATGCATCCGACTGCGCCCGGTGGCCCGGACCCGGGAGTGGGCTTATGCCGGCGATGAGCGGGTGCGACGATGCCGGGCGCACAGGGCCTGCCCTCCGGACCGCCGGAGAGTGGCTCGGCCTCCGATGAAGGCGGGGGATGGGCCAGGCCCACATTTTTAAGCTTCTCCCCTCAACTTCTCCCCGGTGAGAGCATGGAACTGAAGGGGATAATGGCGGAGATTAGAGAAGTCCTCGACGAGAAGGACTCCCTCAGGGAGGAGGCGCTCAAGCTGACTCGCGAGATAGTGAGGCTCAGCGGGGACACTGTGAAGGCCCTCCACCGCGGAGATGCTGAAACGGCCCGCGAGAGGCTCAGAACAGCGTACCAGAAAGTGGGGGAGCTTAGGGAGAAGCTCAGGGAGCATCCCGACCTTTACTACACCGGCTACGTCCAGAGCGCCCATCAGGAGTTCGTGGAGGCGACTCTGTTCTTCGCTTACATGACCGGAGAAGAGTTCCCATCTCCGGGGGAGCTTGGAGTCCCCCACGCCGATTATGCCCTCGGAGTCGGCGACCTGATAGGTGAACTCAGGAGACACTTTCTCTTGCTTCTTCTCGACGGAAGGCTGGAAGAGGCGGAGAAAACCTACCGCTTCATGGAGAGCGTTTACGAGGAGCTTATGACACTGGAATATCCCAAGGGCCTCGTCAACGTGAGGGTGAAGCAAGACCAGGCGAGGGGCATTCTCGAGAGAACGCTGGAGGACTTAACGAGGGCAAAGCTCAACGCACGGCTAGAGTCCCGGCTTAAGAGCACCGTTGATGCACTCAAAATGGAAAAACCTGAGTAAACAAAAGCATAATTCGGTGATTGTGTGGTTGATGAATTAACGAATTATGTAATTCAGCGGGAAAAGCTCGAGCGCATAGCCTCCCTCCAGGGGAAGCTGGCGGGGCGGATAGTGGAGAGGCCCCTCGACGTTTCCGAGGTAAAAACCGTCGCCGCGGTCGACGTTTCCTACCTGGGAAACCTCGCGAGGTCGGCTTTCATCCCCTGCTCCTTTCCGAAATGTGAAATTTTAAAGACGAAGGTGGTTGAGAGTGGGGTGAGCGCCCCTTACATACCCACCTACTTCTTCCTCAGGGAGACGAGACCGGTCCTGCTCGCCACGAAGGGAGAGGACTTTGATGTTCTGCTCGTTGAGGGGCACGGGAGGGCACATCCGAGGGGCTACGGTTTAGCCTCCCACGTGGGACTTCTCCTGCGGAAACCCACGATAGGGGTTGCCAAAAGACCGCTGAGGGGCGTTTCTCCGGACCTCTGGAGGAAGGTGGGAAAAGCTTATGTAAGCGTTGGGAACTTAGTCGATTTGGGG
>JALVWX010000177.1 GCA_027023165.1 Thermococcus sp.
AATTAGTACCGTGCGCTCCAGCCAGCGAGGGAGTATGGAGTTCATAGCCTTCACGTACATCAACAACTTCATGGATAGGAGGATCGTCGAGGACGTCGTCTTCAGCGTCGCAGAGGAAGCCAACCGTTTCTTCTGGGAAAACGGCATCGATGTCCGGCTTCTGTACACCGGGCAGCTCCGCCTCGAGCCCGGCTACCTTATAAGCCTGCGCACCAGGGATGGGACGCTCAAGGTTTACCCCCTCGAGGCCATAATCGACGTCCTCCACGCAAGACTCCTCGAGGAGATAGAGCGGGACCCGAAGATCAGAATGAACCAGATCTTCGCCCTCACGACGTTTCCCCTCGTCTCCAGGAATCCCTACTTCGACTTCTACGAGCGTTTCCTAGGCATACAGGAGACGAGGCTCGGCCTCAGGATAATGGTGCTTTCCATGAAACCGTTCGAACCGCCCGGGTTGAGGGCCGTCATAGATGGAAGGGAGATACCGGACGATGAATCCCGGAGGAGCATGAGGATCTTCAAAGACCGCGTTCTGAAGGGACTTCTCCACGAGGTAGGGCACGGTTTCGGCCTGGAACACTGCCACAACGAGTGCGTGATGAACCCGCCCAGGAGCATGGAGGAGTGGGACTCCCGACCGGTAGGTTACTGTCCCTCCTGCATCGTGGACCTCAAGAGGGCCGTTGAGTGGTCCGGGTTCGGGGCTGAACGGTAAGTTTCAACCGGCTCCGACTCCGGCAAGTCTTCTGGCCTCCTCGAGAACCTTCCCCGCGTGACCCTTCGCGCGAACCTTTACCTTCCTCCAGACGATTTCACCATCGGGGTTGAGGATGAAGGTGCTTCTGATGACCCCCTCGTACTCCTTTCCATAGCTCTTCTTCCTGCCCCACGCTCCGAGGGCCTTTATCAGCTCGGCGTTGGGGTCGCTCAGGAGCTTAACCTTCAGCCCGTGCTTCTCCTTGAAGCGCCGGTGACTTTCCACGGAATCCTTTGAGACTCCAACGACCTGGAAGCCGAGTTTCTCAAACTCCTTCAGAAGCTCCGTGAACTCTTTCGCCTCGGTCGTGCAACCGAGCGTGTTGTCCCGGGGGTAGACGTAGAGAACCGTCCATCTGCCCTTCACAACGTCCCCCAGGGTTACCTCCCTTCCATCCTCATCGAGAACCCTGACGTCGATGATCGCCATCGTACCACCCTCCCACCTAAGGTGCCCCGGCTATTAAGCCTTTTGGCAAAGGTTATTAGGCCCCACCCCTAAGGGACTGCGGTGGAGAAAATGCGGCTTCCATCTCACAAGACGAAGATAATAGCGACCCTCGGGCCAGCGTCCCTGAAGGAGAAGACCGTGGAGGCCATGGTGAAGGCCGGGATGAACATCGCAAGGATAAACTTCGCCCACGGCGACCTGAAACAGCACGAAAAGGCCATAAAAACGGTCAGGCGCGTATCGGAGAGGCTAAACCGGCCCGTGGCAATACTGGGCGACCTGCCCGGGGTGAAGATACGCGTCGGTGAGATCGCCGGAGGTTCCGTGACACTGAGGCGCTGGCAGACAGTGACGCTGACGACCAAGGACGTGCTCGGCAACGAGGGGGTCATCCCGGTGCAGTTCAGTGACTTTCCGAAGATGGTCTCCAGGGGAGACGTCATCTACCTGAGCGATGGGTTCATAGCCCTCCGCGTCGAGGAGGTCAGGGACACTGACGTGGTCTGCAAGGTTCTGGTGGGCGGAACGC
>JALVWX010000178.1 GCA_027023165.1 Thermococcus sp.
TCTCGATGTAGCTCCCGTTGTAGGTGCACCCCTTCGGCCCGGAGGCGTAGATGTGCCACTCCGCTAAGGTGTAGCCGTCGTTCGTAACGTTGAGGTCGTTCAGGTGGAATGGACTTGAGATGTAGGGCGGCGTGACGAAAACCAGCCGGTAGGGGTCAATCTTCCGTATTTCCCGTATCGTCCGGCTGTAAATCTCGTTGAGAACCTCCGGATGGGATTTAACCGGTCCGCTCGACTCTATTAGGAGGTCGTAGGAGAGAACGTAGGGGTAGCCCCTGAAGTACTCAGCAACGGTCTTCCACCACTCGACGAAGTGCTCCTGAGCGGCCTCACTCGTCGGGTTCTCCTTAAGTTCCGGGGCGGTGTATGTTATTATCGGAATCAACCCGGCCCTCAGAGTGTCGTTGACGATTTCACCAAGCTGTTCCAGAGCGGTTCTGTTCTTCGTTACATCCACGCCGACCCTAATCCGGACGTTGGAGAAACCCTCCTCCTTGAAGTACATGGGAACGTTCACGCCCCTGGAGCGCCAGTAGAAGTAGTAGTGCCTCACCTTTGCAAAGGTCATCCAGTCCACGTTTATGCCCACGCCCAGCATTTTCTGATATTCAACTGCCCCTATCGGACGTCCATTCTGGGTTTTATCTTCTCCTCCACGGCTTCCCCAAGTGTTCCAGGCAAAGAACGACAGGATGAAAATGACAACCACCAGCACTCCGAGTATTTTCTTCATGAATCCCACCGCCGGAGCTCCACCAAAGGACAAAACTGCTTTTTGGTACAGCCTTTGAAGTGTGCTGACACTGAGAAGGGTACTCAACCTTAACCCAGAGCTTGCAGAGTGGGGGTCATGGGTGTGCCCCCGGGGAGCGAAGGGGACTCACGGCTCGCCGAGACGCTCATCCCCCGCGGTTTCCCGGGGGCGCTGTTATATGGGCATCACTGCTTAAAGCTGTTGGGGTTTGGTGGCTCAGTTTATAACCTTCAGGAATATCCACCATTCAGTTGGATTACTCCCGTGAATGAAAAAGGTTTTATAGACCTCCATTCATAGAATAAAGCGGTGAGAGATATGCAGATCGTAGAACTTGACATGAGGCTGCCCTACAAAGTAAGGGGTAGCGTTTTGAGCCGCATCTCAAAGAGGATCCGCGGCAGGATCCAGGAGATCCACATCTATCCTCCAAACCTTATGGGTATGAGTGAAGTCAAGATGAAGATTTCCGGCGACGAGATCTCCCGCCTGTTCTCGGAACTCAAAAAGGTTGCAAAGAACGGAAAGGTCGACATAAAGGTCCTGTCAGAGGCCTGAGCCTCGCTCTTTTATCCCCCTGTTCAGTTCCTCCAGCTTTTCTCTGGCCTTATCTATGGAGCCGGCCTTCTCTATCGCCGTTCCTGTGACAACGATGTCGGCTCCAGCTTTCACAGCCGCTCTCGCCTGCTCCTCGGTCCTTATACCGCCGCCGACTATGAGCGGGACGTCGATAACGCGCTTGACCAGTCCAATCATCTCGGGCGGCACAGGCTGAGGCGCGCCGCTTCCGGCCTCGAGGTAGACAAGGCGCATTCCGAGGTACTGGCCGGCCAGCGCGTATGCGGCCGCTATCTTGGGTTTGTGCCTCGGTATCGGCTTTGCGTCGCCAACCCAGCCGACTGTTTCACCGGGTTCGACTATGAGGTAGGCCATTGGAATAGGCTCGATGCCGTAGCGCTTCACCTGGAAAGCTCCAAGGGCCTGAGCGCCGGTGATGAAAAAGGGGTTGTTGGAGTTGAGCAGGCTCATGAAGAATATTGCATCTGCGTACCTGCTTATCCCGCCGTGGGAACCCGGGAAGAGTATCGCCGGCAGCGAGGAGGACTCCTTTATCGCCCTGACGACACCGTCCAAAACCTCTCCCTCGGCACCGGTTGAGCCGCCTATCATTATCGCATCGACGCCTATCTCCTCGCTCATCTCCGCTATCTTTCCAGCCGTTTCGGGGTCAACATCGTCCGGGTCAAGTAAAACGAAGTGAAGCTTTTCCTTTTCGAGCTTTTCGTGAATGTAGGATTCAACTTTGCCGATCTTGAGCATTCTTACACCTCCATAAATGCTTTAATCATTTCTTCATCTGTCCCTTCATCTATCATGAGGCAGTCAACGCCAACCTCGCGGGCATGATTGCAGAGAGCTTTATCCCGGGTTATTAAGGAGTATCCGTTCTCAACTGCAAGGGTAAGGAAATAGGTATCAAAACCCGAGGGCGCAACCTGGGATGCCACTTCCTTTGCAAGCTCATAGAACGCCCCCTCGGGAACCGTCTCAAAGGAGTTCTCAAGGGCATTCCCCAGCCGTTTTGCTAGGGTTTCGTCCCCGCTTATCCTCTTCACGACACTGATTGCCTCCACAATCGCAACCTTGGGAAGAAGGACTTTTTTTCCCTCAGCGAGATAAAGGACAAGCCTGCATTTCGAGAGAACTCCCTTTGAGTGTTCAAGCTGAGGGTAATCGGAGTTGTAAAAAAACGCCCCCACAATGACGTTTGTATCAATAACGAACCCTCTTCCTTCCCCTGACATCCTCAAACACTTCTCCCAAGTTGGCCTTGACCTCTATACCTTCGATCTCTCTCATAAGATCCCAGATGGTCTCCCCAACAATGACTTTCACCTTGGCCCCCTTAGGGAGCTGGACCTTCCGAAGCGGTCTGAATGACTCCCCATCGTAAACGGCCTCAATAACCGTCCCCATTTTCCCACCGTAGTTTTTTAATGTCGCTGACACTTTTAACCCTTTTCCACTTCAGGCCGAGCCGGTCGAGAATCGCCACCAGGACGGCATCCGGCTCTCCATCAAACCGGTACAGGTTCGTGCTCACCCTGACGTCCCCTGCACCGAAGCCCTTAACGGGCTTTCCAAAGCGTGAAACCTCAAGCGAAAGCCTCTCTTCCAATCTCTCCTCGCTCGGAATCAGGTAGGCCCTTAGAAGCTCGGCCTCCTTCAGAAGGTAGTCGATGTGCCAGTGGAGCTTCTTCTCCTTCGAGAAGTGCCTCGTAACCCTCTTCTCAAGTGAGTTCATGGCGGAACCCACGTAGACGTAGTAGCCTGCCTTGAGCGGGAACTCCCTGGCCTTCGTTCTCACGCTCCTATCCCCGGCGAGCCGTATCACGAGGAAGTAAGACCCCTTCATGGACGGAACTCCACCGGCCGGTTTATAAACCATTGCGCCGAAAGCGTTGTGGTGTGTGGGATGGAGGATAAGGAGCGGAAGAAGAAACCCGTTGACGACTTCGCCTGGCAGGAGTACGACAGGGAGGAGTTTGAGGAGACCTTTCCGGCCCTCGCGAGAGAGCTTGAGGGGGAGGGTATCCCGGTCGATGCCTACCGCCAGTCAGAGGAGGCCGAGGACGAAGAGGTGGGGGATTTCTCGGGCTACAACCCAACGGTTATAGACTTCCTCAGAAGATGCGAGACCGACGATGAGGCCCTCGAAATAATCAACTGGATGGAGAAGCACGGTGAGATAAGCCACGAACTCGCGAAAAGGCTTCGCGTGATCCTGGCCAACGAGGGGGCCAGGGCCTTCGGGCCGAAGAAGGAGTGGGGCTGGTACGAGAGGCACAGGGGCTGAGGGGTGGCCGCGGTGAGGCTCAATCCCGAGGCGAGGGCGCTGTACAGGAACGTAAGGGAGGAGATAAAGAGGCGTCTGCTCCTCCCCGGTAGTGTCCGATTCCTGGATGAGTTCAAGCCAACCTCCGACCCCGAAGAGATACTGCGGCGTCAGGCCTATCTAAGGGAGGGCCTCGGGAGGGTTTCACCTAGGCTCTCGGAGCTCATAGGGCGCGTTAGGCCCATCAAGTTCCGCAGGGATTACCTCCATGACAGGATTCTCATAGTTGACCCCGAAGAGGTTGAAGAGGCGGAGAAGCTGGGCCTATGTTCTGTCTCAACATCGCCTGAGGATGCCGAGGGCTACGCACTCGTTTTGAGCACGGTGGGTTATGGAATCAATGTCGAGCTTGCCCCCTCGCAGATCACCCCCGAGCTTTACGTGATGCCCCTCTGGGAGAACAGGGATTCCCTAAAGGCACTCTCGGCCATCGGGGAGTTAACTGGGAGGGAGAGCGTAGCCGGGGAGATACTCAGGGCACTTGAAGAGCTGGGGGAAGTAATGGAGAAGCGCTCGGTTCTGGATTCCCTTGAGGAAACCGTTGCCGAGGCGGAGCGGGAACTGAACGAAAGGATATCCGAAAAGCTTGAGAGCTTCAGCCTGACGCTGAGCGGTAGGGAGCTTGTGGAGTTCCTCGGTGAACTCCGGGAGGGAAACTACGATGCAATCTTCCGCCACTTCGGGAAGGTCGAGGATGAGATACTCGATATGATAAACCGGGCCGAGAACGACCTCTCAAAGAGGCTCGGCGTTTCCGTGGAGCTTTTCTCCAGGGAGGAGCTTTTCCCGGTCAGGGTTCCGCCGGAGAGAGTAGGGATGCTGAGGGATTCATTGGAGCGCGAGCTTGCGATGGAACTCTACCTCAAGAGCAGGGAAATTTTAGAGAGAATCATGCCACTCCTCCCGAGGCTGAGGGAAGAGCTTTCAGGGGTTTACGAGCTTGACTTCCTCCTGGCGGTGAGGGGCTTTACCCGGGGATTCTCGTTTCCCGAAATAGGGGAATGGGGCGTGGCTTTCATAGGGGGAAGGCACCCGTTCATCGATAACCCCCAACCGGTTAGCTACGTCATCGGACCCGTCCCGGAGGGGTTTGGGCTTTCGGGTTCGGAAAACCTGCGCGGCGAGAACGTTGTAATCCTCACCGGTGCTAACAGCGGCGGAAAGACCACCCTCCTTGAGCTTACCGCCTACATCTCACTGCTGGCCCACATGGGCTTTCCCGTTCCGGCCGAGAAGGCCTGGATTGGAGTCATGGACGAGCTTTTCTTCTTCAGGAGAAAGAGGAGTACCTACGGCGCCGGCGCCTTTGAAACTGCCATGCGCTCGTTCGTCAGGGCGCTCAAAGGCTCGGGAAGGAAGCTCATACTCATAGACGAATTCGAGGCCATAACCGAACCTGGTGCGGCGGTAAAGATAATCGGAGAACTCCTGAAGGTGGCTCACGAAAAGGGCTTCAATGTGGTTATAGTTTCTCACTTAGGCGAAGACCTGAAGAGGGAGCTTCCATTTGCGCGAGTTGATGGTATAGAGGCCCAGGGTCTGGACGAGAATTTAAACCTAATCGTTGACAGACAGCCGAAGTTCGGGAGGATTGGAAAGAGCACGCCCGAGCTTATCGTTGAGAGACTCACCAGAAGGGGCCGCAGGGAAGAGCGCGAGATCTTCGAGAAGGTTCTCCGGGCGTTTCGCGGTCCAGATGTGTAGGTCGTTGTGTAGGTAGTTACTACACTGTCAAGGGGTTAGGTTTTTACTTCTGTTAATTAGAAACCTTTAAGTATCTTAAAGCACATACTCTTCTGGAGGGGTGCACATGGACGGGAGGAACGCAGTGCTCATGTCGTCGGCGCTGGTTTTTCTGCTCACCCTTGCACCGGTGCCCTTTGCTGGGCTTATCGGAGCTGTTATTGGGGGGATAATAGGACTGGCAGTAGCATTCGTCCTCTCAAAGAATCTTCAGCCCCAGCAGAACATACCGCCCGACGTTTTGGAGTACAAGAAAGAGATAGAAGAGCAGGTTAAGGTCATATCCGAGATACTCGATAGGATAGCAGAGGGAGACTTCACAGTTGAGGACAAGGAACTCAACGGTAGTCTCGCCGAGATAAGGCATGCCATAGAGAAGATGCGCAAGAACCTCCGGGAACTGGGACTGGCCATCAAGAACGCCACGGATACCGTTCAGGAGAGGGGCAGGCTAATAAGCGAGAACATCGAGCAGATAAGCGAGGCGATAAACCAAGTTGCTGAGGCGATAAACCAGGTCAGCATCGAGGCCCAGCGCGAGCAGGAGAACATAAACCAGATGACCGAAACCATGCGCTACATCGATGAGATTGGAAAGGAGACAATACAGACGATGGAGGACTTTGAAAACTCGATGAGCGAGGTCGTTTCCCTTGCAAGGGAGGGCGGCCAGAAGGGTCAGGAGGCCGTTGGCCAGATCGAGGAGATACGGAACATGATGCTCATGATCGAGGAGACAGTCAAGGGCGTTGCCGAGATGGGCAAGAACATCGCCAACATCACCAACGTCATCACGGGAATCGCCGAGCAGACCAATCTTCTAGCTTTGAACGCTGCCATCGAGGCCGCCCGCGCTGGGGAGGCCGGAAAGGGCTTTGCTGTCGTTGCCGAGGAGATAAGGAACCTCGCGGAGGAGAGCAAGAGCGCGGCAGATGATATACGGGACATAGTCAACCAGATAATGGACAAAATCCAGGAGAGCGTCAACGTAACCGGGAAGAGCGTTGAGACGGTCACCAATTCAACGGAAGTCCTTAAGGAGAGCGTTTCCTATCTCACCCACATCGCGGAGCTTATGGAGGAAATGGAGGTCAAGGCCAACGAGCTGAAGAACAAGGTCCTTGAGGAGGGAGAGAAGATAGACGAGGGACTGCGCTTCCTCGAGAACCTGGCCGCGAGCGCCGAGGAGACCACAGCCGCGGCTGAGGAGGTCAGTGCTGCAGCGGAGGAGCAGACTTCCGCACTCCAGGAGGTTCATGCGGCCATACGTGACTTCGAACAGGTTATCCAGGAGCTTGCAGGCTTTGTGAGCAGGCTGAAGCTCTGAGCTTAGCCCGCCCACTCCCTTTCCCTGTACCTGCCGCGGCTCTCTATCTCCCCGAGTTTTTCTTCGATTTCCTCCCTCGCTTCTTCTCCCAGGATCTCCGCATAGCCCTCCAAAACGGCCTCGAATCCCTGATCAGCCCAGGTATAATGGGTGCTCTCCATAGCACGCCTGAGGAGGTGGAGGTCAACCCCCCTCGCCTCCAGCGTGGAGTCAAAGTCCGCCAGTCCAAAGTCGATGAGATAAACCTTTCCGTCCCTGAGTATCATGTTGGAGGTCGTCAAATCGCCGTGGACTATGCCAGCTCTGTGAAGCTTTGCCAACTGCCTTCCAATCTCCCCGCACAGCTCCAGCCTGTCCGCAAGGGAAATCTTCTCAAGGTGCTCCCTCAGCCTTTCGCCGTCTATGAACTCCATGGCGATTTTCATGTCCCTCAAATCAACCTCGTAGACGTGGGGGCAGTTAACACCCGCCTCCCTGGCCCTGTGGAGAATCCGCGCCTCTCTGACGGTTCTCTCCTTTCTCAGCCTAACGTCGATCTCCCTTATCCTGTATCTCTTCGGAATCCTATGCTTCACGATAACTTTCTCACCGGGAAGAAGATCCACTCCAAAGAACTCCTCAAACTCCGCCAGGTAGATCTTCGCCTCCGCACCCTGCTTTATCAGTTCCACGCTCTCACCTCTCCAGCTTCAGCTCTCCGATGAGCCTCTTGTAATCCCTCAGCACGGCCCTTATCTCGACCACGTTCTCGATCTTGATGACGAGCGTCCCGGTATCGTCCTTCACAACCAAAAGTGCCTTATCAACGTTTCCATCCTCGAGTTTCTCGCGGGCGTACCTCAGCTTCTCCTCCTTCGAGTCGAGCATATCATCGAAGAGCGACGCGACGTTCTCCACTTCTATTTCGACTATCCCGTACTCCTCCAGCCTCTCGAAAATTTCCTTGGCCTTTTCGGGGGCTATCTCGTATACCCTCAGCTCCACGGTTCACACCCCTCCTTGATAGACCTCTCTCGTTTTAGCCCTTTCCTCCGGATTTCCATTAGGTCTTTGTCGTATCTTCAAATTTAATCCATTTTTTTGAAATTTTTGACCCAAAACTTTTTATAGAACACTGACGAAGTATCCCTGCAAAAATAGATGAATGGGGGAATGTGAAATGGCACAGTTAAGCGGACAGCCGGTTGTTATTCTGCCGGAGGGAACCCAGAGGTACGTTGGAAGGGACGCCCAGAGGCTCAACATCCTCGCGGCCAGGATCATCGCCGAGACCATAAGA
>JALVWX010000179.1 GCA_027023165.1 Thermococcus sp.
GTCACGATGAACCTCCGCGAGCTGAAGCACTTCCTCGGTTTGAGGGCCTGCGAGAGGGCCCAGTGGGAGATTCGCGAGGTTGCCTGGAAGATGCTGGGGGAGATAGCGAAGAACGATGAGCTGAGGCCGATAATAAAGTGGGCCAAACTCGGGCCGCGGTGCGTTCAGATTGGATACTGCCCAGAGGGCGAGCTGATGCCACCGGGCTGCTGGAAGAGGACAAGGGAGAGGTGGAGCACTCTGACTGGTTTTTAACCAACGGTTTAAGAAACGCTTTTCTACGGCTTTTCTCGATTTTAAAGCGGTGAGGAAAAATGAAAACCCGAACCCGGGAAGTTGAACTTCCATACGGATGGGAGACACTTCTCCTGATCCTCAGCGAACCGAAGAAGACACTACCGTTTTTCCCGTATTTCGAGGAATTCAAGGGGGACAGGGTTAAATTCAGGGTTCCCCGCTTCATCTTCAACTTCGGTTATGAGTTCAGTCTTGACGTTGGAATCGGACGGAACGAGGTGATATACACCTTCAGAGGAGAGAGGGGCATTCTAACGGTCACGTTCCAAATGGCCGGGAAAAAGCTCCGCGTTACGGCCAGCTGGGCTGGCTTCGGAGAGGCCTTCATGGGCAGACCCCTTGAGAACTTCGCAAAGGGAATCGCGGAGGCAATAAAGGAGTTCTGCTCCTCGATGGCATGCCCCGTGGTCAAGTTCCACGGAAGCGAGGGTGAGGCCGAGCACATAACACCCGAGACGGCTCCAGCGCTGGTTAAGAGGGTGGCAATGGAGTTCGGGAGGGACTTTATCCTTGAGGGGGAGGCGGATGATGGAACTTACCTTGCCGTAAAGGTACAGGACGGCAATCTCAGGGAGCTGAGGGTTAGACAGGGTATGAAGGAGAGCGTCATTGAGGCAGATGTGCCTTTCATGGAACTCGGAAAAGAGCCCTTTGAGGGGCTTCCACTGGACAAGAAGTTCAAAATAAGGGCAAGAAAGATATGAGGAGGTCAGCCAACGACCTCCCCAAAGGTAAAGCGCTCTTTCACGCTTTTTACCTCAATCTGGACTTCATCTCCAACGTTGGTGTTGGGCACAAAAATCACAAAGCCCTTAATCCGGGCGATGCCATCGCCGCCCCTGCCGAGGGCTTCAATCCGGACCTTGTAGCGCTCGCCCCGCTTTACGGGGGGCTCCCTTTGAGGAACGCTCCTACGCTCCAACTCGGACACCACCTGGAGTTATCGAGAAAAGGGGTGAGTTAGAACTATAAAAAGATTGCTCCCGAAAGGAGCTAAGAGAATGCTTTAAATCTCCCCCTCAACTTCCTCTATGGCCTTTTTCAACTCGTCGTAGGCCTCCTGCAATGATTCTGGAATGACCTTGGTGTCCGCTACCACGGGCATGAAGTTCGTGTCGCCGTTCCAGCGCGGGACGATGTGGAGGTGAACATGGCTGTCGATTCCAGCTCCGGCAACGCGGCCGAGGTTCACACCCATGTTGAAGCCGTCCGGGTTCATGGCCTTCTTTATCGCCTTTATCATAAGCTGGGAGAGGCGCATTATCTCAAGGAGCTCCTCGTCGGTCAGTTCCTCCCACTTCGAGACGTGCCTGTAAGGAACTACCATAACGTGACCCGGGTTGTACGGGTAGTTGTTCATGATAACAAAGGCGTGCTTTCCACGGTAAAGGATGAGCCTCTCCCTGTCGCGATTCTCCTTTGGGAAATCGCAGAA
>JALVWX010000180.1 GCA_027023165.1 Thermococcus sp.
ATCGAGGAATTCATCCGCGAAAAGGTATCGGAAGCGGGAGTTGATGGGGTCGTCATAGGTATAAGCGGGGGAGTCGACAGCGCCACAACGGCCTATCTGGCGGCCAGGGCGCTCGGAAAGGAGAGAGTTCTGGGTCTTATAATGCCTTACCGCTCAGGCCGTGACGTTGAGGACGCGAAGCTCGTCTGCAATGACCTTGGGATAGAGTGCAGGTCGATCGGCATAAAGCCCATCGTGGATTCGTTCGTTGAACGGCTCGATTTCCAGCCGGACAGGCGTTCACTCGGCAACATCATGGCGAGGGCGAGGATGATCCTCCTTTACGCCCACGCCAACCAGCTCAACCGCCTCGTCCTTGGGACAAGCAACAGGAGTGAATTCCTGACGGGTTATTTCACAAAGTGGGGGGACGGTGCCAGCGACTACGCGCCGCTCATAAACCTCTACAAGACGGAGGTCTGGGAGGTGGCCAGGCTACTCGGCGTTCCCGCAAGGATAGTCGAGAAGAAGCCAACCGCCGGCCTCTGGGAGGGACAGACCGACGAGGACGAGCTCGGCATGAGTTATCGCCTTCTTGACGAGATACTGTGGAGACTCGTAGACCTTAGGATGCCAGGGGATAGAATCGCGGAGGAGCTTGGAATCGACGCTGGGACTGTGAAGCACGTCGAGAACCTTGTGCGGAAGAGCGAGCACAAACGCCATCTACCATCAGGTCCGGTTTTCTGAGGTGAGCCGATGAAACGTGGGTACCTTCTCGTTTTTTTAGCCGCATCGATGTGGGGAACCCTCGGAATCTTTGCGACGTATATCTATCGCTACGGCGTGGATTCTTTCACGATGGTATTCTGGCGCGTTCTCTTTGCCCTAATCATCCTCGGCTCGTACATCGCCATTTTCCTGCGCGAGAGTCCCTTCACCGGGAGGAGGCTCTGGTTCTACGCAATCTACGGCCTCGTGGGGGTCTTTGCTTTCTACACCCTGTACTTCTACACGGTCAAGATATCCTCCGTGGGCTTTGCGGTTCTCCTCGTTTACACGGCCCCCGCCTTCTCCGTTGTGCTGGGGAGACTCGTCTTTGGGGAGCCATTGACCCGGGAGAAGCTGGTGGCGCTCTTCCTTGTTTTGACCGGTGTCCTGCTCGTCGCCGGCAACGTGGACTTCAACGTGAATCATCTGGCCCTCATCACGGGCATCGCCACGGGGTTTACCTACGCAGTCTACGGTGTTCTGGCCAAGTTCGGGGTGAGGGAAGAGAGACCCGAGAGGGTGCTTTTCATGACACTTCTCTTCGGGCTGTTTTTCCTCGCCCCCTTCGCCAGGTTCTCGGTTCCGACCGGGGCCGTTCCGTACCTCCTCGGTTTGGCGTTTTTCCCGACGTTCCTCGGTTATGTGCTCTACAACCACGCCCTCAAGGAGGTTGAGGTGAGCAGGGCCAGCATAGTGGCGACCGTGGAACCCGTCGTGGCAATAGTACTCGCCTTCCTGCTCTTCGGAGAAAAGCTCACCCCCCTCCAGCTTCTCGGCGGTGCGCTCATAATAGGGGCCTCAATACTCGTCCACGCGAGGGGGGAGGAAAGACCTGAGGAGAACCTCCTGGAGGAAACCCGCTAAACGTGGAAGTACCTCTCAAGCTCCCACTCGGTCACCTCCTTCGTGTCTCCCTGGAGCCCCCTTGATTCCAGGTATTCCAGGTAGGCTTCCCATTCCTTCTCCTTGTATTCGACGAAG
>JALVWX010000181.1 GCA_027023165.1 Thermococcus sp.
ATGTTCCCCCCGCCGGAGGAAGACACCTCGCTCACGGTTCTCCTCTTCACGGAGCCTTTCTTGAATATCCCGTAGGAACCGGCTCCGGCCGAGATTAAACCTCCAATTATCCCCCAGATGCTCCCGTATGCACCGGCCGCCGCTATTCCGAAGACCAGGCCGGCACCTATGAGTCCCGTCCCGAGGATGGTGGCCTTCTTCCTCGCACCGCTCATCAGGGGATAGTTCGCCTCTATCACCCTCCCATCGGTTCCATCGACGTAGCCGTAGAACTCCTCGCCGGAATACTCGTAGCTGACCTCCCAGACCGGATAGTGGACCAGTCCCTGGTACTTTATCTCGTACTCAACGTTATCATCCTCAAAAGGCTTGTCCTCCTCGAGGGCCTCGGAGCGAAGGGCGCTGAGAAGGTGCTCGTATACCTTTTTCTCGGCCTCTTCCTTCGATAGCTCAGGCTCGTGGTACTTGCCCTTATCGACGATGGACCGGTCAAAGAACCGCTTTCCCCGGACAGGGAAGGGATAGCCGTCGAGGAAGGGGGCAAGCGGCGAACCTGCGGGAACACCCTCAAAGAAGACCTCCTCTATCGTCGTCCACCGCCTGTACCTGCCGTGGGCGTAGAAGAAGTGAACCGGGACCCAGTGGAGCTGTTTTTTAGTAACCTTTGCACCCGTTATGTCCGCCGGGGCACCGTACTGCCTCGACAGGAACTTGAGCAGGACCCCGCCGGCGTCCTTCTTCATCGGCGGGAAGAAGTAGTGCTCTTCCCCGGCTTCCTCGCCGGTGTGAACGTGGAAGGTCGTCCCGCAGTAGGGGCAGGTGGCGACGGTAACCGTGTCGGGAACTTTGAACTTCGCCGAACAGGTTGGGCACTGGACCTCCATTCTACCACCTCCTCGCGCCGAGGAGCCTTCCGCCGTGCTCTATCCTCTGCCCCTCGAGAACCTTGGCCCCAAAGTAGCCGCTCAGGCCCGCTCCGAAGAGCGTTGCAATGAGTGCCACCAGAGAAGCGCCCGCCGCACCCCCGTAAGCGGCACCAACGGCGCCTATAACCGTGCCCATAACCGCCCCCGTGAGGTACTGGGCGCGCCGCCATATCGGCATCGGCTCCGTCGCGGCAACGTCCTTCCCGTCCCAGCCGGCGAAGACGACGTGGAATATCGAGTTTTCCACCTTGTAGTAGACGGTCCACATCGGGAGGAGCAGGAGCGAGACGCCCTCCGGTTCATCGGCGGTGACATCGAAGTAATCTATCCTGTCCGCCTTGGACGAGAACTCCCGTCTTATGACGTCAACCGCGTCCTCGCGCATCATCAGCTTTGCCTGGTTCTCGTCCATCTCCGTGTTGAGGATTTCGAGCTTGATCTTCCCCCATTCCCCCTCACCGAGGTCGAGGAGCCGCTTTGAGTCCGGTGGGGACTCACGGTAGTGCCTTATAACGTCCTCAACGCCGAAGCTCTGAACCTGCCTCGCCGCAGAACCCATAAGCCTTAGGTTTCTGTCAACGTGCTCGTGGTAGTGCCGCTCAACCGTGTGGCACTCCTCATGGGTTTCTCCCTGGCTGTCCGTGTAGCTCGTGCACTCCTCTTCCTCCACGGTGTACTCAACGTCTCCCTCAACGTGAACCGTTCCAATCCAGTAGGGTGCGTAGTGGCCCTCGACGTCGACCAGCTCGATGAGGTTCTTCATCCGCTTGAGGTCGAAGTCTCTCTCAACGCGCCTCCAGAAGGCCTCTGCTATCGCGTTTTTGTTCAGTGTCGGAACGATGCGCACGTTCTCGGTTTTAAGGGCGCCGCTTATGTGGTTCGGGTAGCCGCAGTAGGGACAGACCGCGACTATCGTCTCGGGTGAAACCTCAAGGGGTGCACCGCACCTCTCACACTTAAAAGCTACCTCCTGCATCCGCGCACCTCATTTAGCATACGCGCCAGGTTTATTTAAATGTGTCCAATCCGGGGAAAGAGTGGACTGCGATGAACAAACCTTTTCCGTTCAACATGTTTCGATTTTCAGTGTAATAAACAAACCAAAGGCTTATAATAAAAACCAACATATTGGAAATGTCCCAAGTGTCAATACAGCACTAAAAACCGGTGATTTTAATGTTAGTAAAAAGTGAAGATGAACATGGAGTCAGGGGTTGGGAGGTCGACCCTTTTGGGGAGCTTCAGAGACTCTGGCAAACGGTAAACGAAGGGAAACACATCGGCGTTCCCCACATAGTGGGCAGGGCTTCCGTCGCCGATGGAAAGGTCTCCGGACTTGAGATGAGCGTTATCCTAAACGAAACCGAGAAGGAATACTCCTTCCGCGATGGGGATGACGTTTACTTTATGCTCCCAGCCAGGCCCGAGGAGGGAGTAGAAGGCATCTACGTGCGCCTTAACAGGCTTTTGGGTGATGCCGAATGAAGCGAAAGAACTCTTCCGTTTCCATAGACGCCCCGAAAGATGCCGTTGAAGAGGTTCTCCAAGACCTTCCATCTTTCATAACCAACTGGCCCTACGTGGTCAGGGTGAGCACGAAAAACGGCGTGAGCGCGGAGATAATGCTTCCAAGGTTCGTCTTCAAGTTCAGGGACACGTACCAGTTCGATTATCACACCGACTACAACAGCTACATCTATGACGGAACGGGGAAGAGGGGCCACCTAACGCTGACCGTCACCCTTAAGGAGTGGCAAAAGAACACGAGCGCAGACTTGGAGCTTTCTTACCAGGGGAAAGGTGAATTCTGGCTCGGAAAAACTCTCCAGGACTTTGTGGACAGGATTGGAAAGTCCCTAAAGGAGCTGGCGGAAAACAGGCCCGTTTCGGAGGAGCTTATGCTCCCGAAGGAGGCGGAACATGGTTCCATAGCGGAGCACGTGGACTTCTCGGACCCGATGAGCGTTGCCAACTTCCTTGCCAAGTCCCGCATGGTTCACAGCGGCCTCCACATCATTGGAAAGAACGGCTTCTTTGACCTCGTTGGAGAACTCCGCGCCAGTGTGAAGGATAAAGTCCTCTACATCTCGGGGATAACCAACGATGGAATCAAGTCATTCAAGGTTCTGCTCGAGGGGAGCAGGATACTCGCCATCGAATACAGGAATGAGAACGGGCCGAAGGCCCTTAAAGTCCAGAACGAGGCGGACGCACGGGCGGCCGTCGAACTGGCCTCGCTGATTGAGGGAGCTTTTATGGTGAACGTCTGGGTTCCGGTTGGGGGTGTCTGAATGATAAGGAACATGAACAGCTACCCGCTCTACGACGACGGGGAGCACAAGGTTTTCTGGCTCGGAATAGAGGAGAGCGAAGATGAAAGGGGTATACTCACGAACCAGTATCTGGTCGTCGATGGAAACGAAGCCGCTTTGATAGAACCCGGCGGCTTCTTCGTCTTCTCTAGGGTTCTTAAAAACGTCTCTTCCATAGTTCCGCCGACCCAGATAAAGTACCTGCTCTACTCACATCAGGACCCGGACGTCGTTGCAGGGTTGAACCTGTGGTTTGAATACGCTCCGCTGGCGAAGCTCGTTATCTCTGACCTCTGGGTCCGCTTCATCCCGCACCTCGCCGTTCTAAGTGCTGGACGGACGGTCGGAATACCTGACAAAGGGGCTGACTTTAAGCTCGGCAAATCGACCATCAAAGCCGTCCCCAGCCACTACCTGCACAGCCCCGGCAACTTCAGCTTCTACGATGTGAAGAGCGGAATACTCTTCAGCTCGGACATAGGTGCGGCAGCCTTCACGGACGGGGAGTGGTACCTCTTCGTGGAGGACTTCGACGACCACGTTAAACACATGGAGGGCTTCCACAGGCGCTACATGAGTTCCACGAGGGCTTTAAGAGCCTGGGTCAGGCACGTTAAGAAGCTGAAGCCGAAGGTCATAGCGCCGCAGCACGGGGCGATCTTCAGGGACGAGCACGTTGGGAAGTTCCTCGACTGGCTGGAAAGCCTTGAGGTTGGAATAGACGTTTTCGAGAAGGAGTTTTACGGGGAGTGAATCCCCAGCATCTTCTTTACAATCTCTACAAGCTCCCACAGGTCTTTCACGTAGTAGTCAGCCCCATCAACCTTTCCAACGCGGGTTACGTTGACGGTCTTCAAACCGGCCCTCTTTCCGGCTAAAACGTCGTGGATGCTGTCCCCAACCATCAACGCCTCATCCTGCCTCAGGTTTAACGCCTTCAGGGCCTTCTCGACGAGGTATGGGTTCGGCTTCACCCCATCGAGGTTGGAGTAGTCCTTCCCACAGACGACATCGAAATAGTCTCTCAGGTTAAGGAGATCCAGCACAAACTCCGTGCAGTCCCGAGAGGCGTTGCTGACCGCGGCGAGCTTCAATCCGAGGTTCCCCAACTCTTCCAGCGCGGAAACATCTGGAAAGGGCTTTATCCTTCCGAGTTCGGCCATCCACTTCCGGTAGCGGAGGTTGACCTCATCAACGAGCTTCCAGAACTCGACGTGGTCGATGCCGAACCGCTCCACGTAGCTCCTCGGGAGTTCTCCGGTTACGGTCTTCCTGTAGGTCCCGTAGTCGAGGTCGATGCCGCGCTTTTCCAGCTCGGGCTTTACCCAGGTCTCGTACCATTCGCGGTGGTCGTAGCCCTCGTAGTAAACAAGCGTCTCATCAACGTCGAAGATTAAACCCCGGAGCATTGACATCGGAGAAGGTAGGGGGAAGGGCTTAAAAGCCTATCACCCCTCCAAGAGCTTCAGAAGTGCGTACTGTCTCTCGTCCCACGCACCCCTCTCCGTAACGAGGTAGGCCCTCCCCCCATGAACGAGAGCGTAGTCTCGAACCGTGTTGAGGAACTTCATAAGAGCCTCAAAGCCGTTGTGAAGGGCAAGGTACTCGGGACAGGCTATAACAACGGCCCTATCAGGGTTTTCCCTCAAACTGCCGGTTATCTCGTTCAGGAGCCTCGGAAGCTCCCTCGGCCCAACCGCCCCGGGGACGTTGCTGACGGGTATAAGATCCCAGCCGGCGGGGAGCCTGGTTCTCGCCCTTCCGATGACCAGCGCGTCCCTCTCCCTCACCGACTCGAGAGAGCGAACTATCCTGAAGTATCTGCCGCCCGATCGCAGGTATGCACTTGAACCCGCGCTCCCCCAGACCTGCAGCAGGAGTGGGGCGAGCACCTTCAACACCACGCTTCTACCACCATTGGTGGATAAGTGCAGGGGTATAAATCCGTTTTTGGTAAGTGGGTATGTAGGTGCGGATGCATATGAAAGAGGGAAAAACCCTCAGAACAGCTCCTCGAGCTTGACGTCTATCTTGTCCGGGTTGAAGGGCAGGACGTGCCTGGTGGTCTTTGGTGAATACACCTCGCCGCGCTTGACGAGCTCCATGACCTCCTCCTTGGTCGGGGCCTTCCTGATGAAGACGTAGTCTATCTCGCCCCTGCCCATGTCCCCCCTTGCATCTTCCTTGAGGCCGTAGTAGATGAGTTCGATCTTGCCCTCGACGCTCATCTCGTCAAGGACCTTGCTGACCTTCTTCTGCTCGTCGAGGCCGCCCGGAATGGCGAAGCTCTTCTCGCCGACGAGGGCGAAGGCTATCTCTCCGTGCTCGGCCTTCTCCTCGGCCTCCGGGTCTTCAACAACCTCAAGGCCCGCCCCCTTGAGCCTCTCAATAACTTCCTCAAGGTCTCCCTTGAAGGCCGGATACCAGGTGTAAACTTTAACGTCGTCGCTGAAGTAGTCAAGGATGACTGAGGGAGCGCGCTTGGCACCGAGCTTCTGGAGGCCGGCCCAGCGGTGGTGGCCGTCGACGATGAGGTAGGTGTCCTCACCCGGAACCTTGGCAAGGAGCATCGGCTTCCAGAAGATGCCACTTCCCGTGACGCTCTCGATGAACCCCTCAAGCTCCTTCTGGACGAGCTGCTCGTGGGGCTTCATCTTGTCAAGCTCGATAAAAACGTAGTCAACCTTGACCGTCGGAATGTCGTACTTCGGAACCTTCTCAACTCCCATTCTCAACCCTCCGTAAGCATCAGACCTGCAGACGGGTATCGAAACGGGGGATAAAAAGGCTTTCCCTTTCATAGGGAAGGGAAGCTCCGGTTATCCTCCAGAAAATCCGCGAAAAACCCGAATATTTTGGGGGACAAGGGTTAAAACTCCGGAGAGCATAAACAACCCCAATGAGGAACGTCGCTGACCTGCCCCTCCACGGCGGACACATACCTCCATGGCTCGCCCAGAGAATGAGAAAATTGACGGGGTTAGTTCTGGTTCTGGCGGTGGATGAGTACGGGACAAAGGGTCTCCTTGAGAGACTCTCCGACCCGCTCTGGTTTCAGGCCTTCAACAACGTCATTGGAATGGACTGGGACAGCAGCGGTTCGACGACGGTAACCGCGGGAATGATAAAGGACGCCCTCTGGAGGGAGGAACTTGGGGTAAAAGCAGCCGGAGGGAAGGGGAAGAAGAGCCGGGCAACGCCGGAGGAGCTGAAAACCATCGCGGAGATATACGACCTCGATCCCGAGCCGTACGTCAGGACATCCAGGCTCGTTGCCAAGGTCGACACCGTTGCCCTTCAGACCGGCTACCAGCTCTACCACCACGTCTTCTTCCTCGACGAGGAGGGCAACTGGGCAGTGATACAGCAGGGGATGAACGAGAGGGAGAGGATGGCGAGGCGCTTCCACTGGTTCGACGCTGAAACCTTCACCCTCGATCCACACAATGCCATAGCTGGCCTGAGGAGGGAGTTTGCACTTAACACGGTCTCAAAGGACGCGAGAGAATATCAGAAGACGCTCATTGACGTCATCCAGGAAAAGCCGGCGAAGATAGAGCGCGAGCTTGAGAGTCTGAAGGCGATAGCGAATGGCTACAGGCCCCTCGTTTACTATAAGCCCCGGGAGCCATGGGAAAAAGACCTGCTAAAACGCTACGAGAGCCTTGGAAGGGCCGAGCTGAACAGAAAAGCCCTCGAGTTCGCCCGTGAGCTGGGTATGAATAACTATGAGGAACTTCTGCTCCTGAAAGGACTCGGGCCGAGCACGCTGAGGGCCTTATCGCTCGTCCTTGAGCTGGTCTACGACGTCCATCCGAGCTGGAAGGACCCTGTAACCCACCCGCCGGACCCGTTCAAGTTCAGCTACGCGGTCGGTGGCAAGGACAGGGTTCCATTTCCAATTGACAAGCCGGCTTACGACGAGCTGATCTCTTTCCTTGAGGAGCTTGTCTCAAGGCACCCTGAGGAGAAGGCCCTCGTGAGGAACGTGACAAAGATAACGAAGAGCTGGAAGTTCCCGGAGGGGGAGAAGAGGGCGACGTGAGCAATATCCTTTTAACTATCGAGGCGATAGTTTGTACTTTGATGAGAGACCAAAGAGCAGGAGAGAGGACTCGTATGACAGGAAGAAAGGGCTTTTAGTGTGAACTTCTAAAATCCCAACGGAGTTCCCGTTCAAATTTGGACCTGGATGAAAATCCCTTGTGAACACACTCCAGGAGAGCTACAAACTCAACCAAACCAGAAAAGTTTGGTTGTATGGCGCCGGGGCAGGGATTTGAACCCTGGTGGGCTGACGCCCACTGGCTCTCCAGGCCAGCGCCTTCCCAGGCTAGGCTACCCCGGCGCATAAATGAGAGGAATCAGGAGATGAGTTCTATCTCGATGGTGACGTCCTCGGGGACGCGGATGCGCATGATCTGGCGCATGGCCCTTTCGTCGGCCTCTATGTCGACGAGCCTCTTGTGAACGCGAAGCTCGAACCTGTCGAAGGTTGCAGTTCCTTCTCCATCGGGGCTTTTCCTGGTGGTGATCCTTATCCTCTTGGTCGGGAGCGGTATCGGCCCGCTCATCCTGACGCCGGTCCTCTCGGCTATCTGCTTGATCTGGTCGGTGACCTCGTTGAGGGCCTTGATGTTTGTACTAGCGAGCTTAATCCTTGCCTTCTGCATTTCCGTCCCTCCTAAGGTTCAGGAAGTAAAGGAAAGGTCAGAGA
>JALVWX010000182.1 GCA_027023165.1 Thermococcus sp.
AGGAAGGCTAAAAACTCAGCGCAACCTCCTCAGCGCCATCTCGGCCGCTACCGTTATCGGGTCAATCGTCGGGCTTATCGGCGGGGCGTAGGCGGTCTCAAGATAGGCTACGTCTTCAGCGGTAGCCCCCTTCTGCGCCAGCGCAGAAAGCGTCATTATCCTGCCCCAGACGCGCTCGCCGCCGACTATCTGCGCTCCTATGAGCTTCCTGTCTGACTTCCTGAAAATGGCCTTGACGGTTATCGGCTTACCGCCGGGGTAGTACTCGGGCTTGGTCGAGCCCTTGAACCTGCCGACGGCTATCTCAACCCCCTCCTTCTTGGCCCCCTCCTCGGTGATCCCGAAGGTGCCTATCTCAAGCCCGAAGAGCTCCGTTATTGCCGTGTTAAAGACGGGCCTGAAGGCGACGTCCCTGCCCGCTATGTGTTCCGCCGCAACCTTCGCCATCCTGACCGCCGAAGTTCCGAGCTGGCTGAGCGTTCTCTCGCCGGTAACCGCATCCACAACCTCGGCGCAGTCGCCTATTGCATAGATGTCCGGGTCGCTCGTCTGGAGGTGCTCGTTGACGACTATTCCCCTGTTGACCTGGAGGCCGGCCTTTTTAGCGAGGTCAACGTTCGCCCTGACGCCGGTGGCGACGAGAACGAGGTCTGCCGGGACTTCCTCATCTCCAATTTTGATGGCCTCAACCGGGCTGCCGACTATCTCGCTCACACCGACGCCGAAGCGGAAGGAAACGCCGTGCTTTTCCATCTCGGCCTGTACGAGCTTGGCGGTGTCCTTGTCGAGCATGGTCGGCATGAGCCTGTCCATCAGCTCTACCACAAGAACCTCCATGCCGAGCTTCGCGAATGCCTCGGCCCCTTCGAGGCCGATTAAGCCGGCGCCGATTACGACAGCCTTCTTTGGCTTCCTCTCGGCGACATAGGATTTAATCCTGCGCACGTCGTCGAGGCTCTTGAGGGTGAAGACGCCTTCGTTCTCGACGCCCTTTATCGGCGGGATAAAAGCTTTTGAGCCAACCGCCAAAACGAGCTTGTCGTAGGGGACTTCGCCCTTATCGGTGATTACGACCTTCCTCTCGCGGTCTATGGCTTTGGCCTCGGTGTTCAGCATGAGCTTTATCCTCTGCTTTTCATAGAACTCGTTAGGGAAGACGATGACATCTTCGGGCTTCTCTATCGTGCCACTTATAACGTGCGGCAGGGCGCACGGGGAGTACTGCATGGTTCCTTCCTTTCCGATGACGGTAATCTCGGCCTTTCTGTCGAGCTTTCTCATGAAGAGAGCGAAGTTGCTCCCCGCTGTGCCAGAACCGATGACGACGACTTTCATGAACACCACCGAAGGGTGAATGGGAAGGGGGTATAAAAAGGTGGCTTTTGTAAGAGGGGGTTAAATCCCAAAGCTTTGCGGAGAAAAGTTGGCAAAGAGAAAATAGCAATTAAGACTCCACAACCGTCCCGTTGTGCTTTCCCCTCACGACATCGAAGAGGTGATATGCATCCTCCTTGCCGACGATGTAGGTTCTTATCCGTCCGCGCTGGATGAACTTAGCAGCAAGAGCATCAACGACTCCACTGCCACCGGCTTTGCTCTCGGCCTCCATCGCTATCTCCACGAGTTGTTCCGGCGTTATCCTGTCGAGCTTTTTGGCGTTCGGGTTCTTCCTCGGGTCGGAGTCGTAGACACCGTCCACGTTGGTGACGACAACCAAGA
>JALVWX010000183.1 GCA_027023165.1 Thermococcus sp.
GAAACGTCGTTGCAGGAAGCCTGAAGAGGCGCCTTCCCCTTGAGGAGGGGGCCGAGCTGCCGGAGCCGATAGTCGAGCTTTACTACAAGGACGACAGTCTCGGCGATCCCATGATAAACCACCACCACGCCAGGGCTCTCGGCATGAATGAGGCCGAATTAAGGGAGATGGAGCGTATGGCCCTCAGGGTGAACGAGATTCTGAAGAAGTACTTCGCCGAGCGTGGGATAATCCTGGTCGACTTCAAGCTGGAGTTCGGAAAGAACGGGAGGGGCGAGATAGTCCTCGGCGACGAGATAAGCCCCGACACCTGCCGCTTCTGGGACGCTGAAACCAGGGAGAGCCTCGACAAGGACGTCTTCCGCTTCGACAGGGGCGACCTTGTTAAGGCCTACGAGGAGCTCTACACGAGGCTCACGGGCGAAAATCCGAGTCGTACGTGATTAGAACGGTGTAGCAGCCTTTCTCATCCTCCTCTATCACTATTTTCCTCAGCCGGATTCCGTATTCGCCTACGGTCTTTTCAACAAGCTCCGGCAGGTTCTCAAGGAAGGCCTTCTTCTTTACCGTTAGCTCCATGCGACCACCGAGAAAAGTTTGGGAGTGGGCTTAAAGCCTTACCCCGTAGTTCTTCACCACTATCCCGGATTCCTCTGTGACCACTCCAAGCTCAAAAGCCTCAAAATGCCTGCCCAGGATTTCCAGGGCTTCCTCCTTCTCCCCCGCCGGAACCACCGCGACAAAGCCGACGCCCATGTTGAAGACCCTGAACATCTCCCCCAGGGGGACGCCGTTCTCTTGAATGAGCTTGAATATTCCCTCGATAGGGGGCATCTGGAGGGAGAAGCCGTAGTCCGTCAGGCGCTTGAGGTTGGTCAGGCCCCCGCCAGTTATGTGTGCCAGGCCGTGAACCTCGACGCCCTCCAGAAGTTCGAGAACGGCCTTAACATAAATCCTCGTCGGCTCCAAAAGCCATTCCCAGAGCTTTCTCCCTCCGTATTCGTAGTCGAGGCCGTACTTTGGAGTTAAAAGCTTCCTCGCAAGGGTTAAGCCATTGGAGTGAATCCCGGAGCTTGAGATTCCTACGGCAACGTCACCCGGCCGTATCTTTTCACCGGTTATGACTCTGTCCTTCCCAACAACGCCAATGGCCGTTCCAGCTAAATCGAATCCGTTTATCAGGTCGGGCATCACAGCGGTTTCTCCCCCGACTATCGCTATCCCTGCCTGCCTCGCACCTTCGTAGAGGCCCCTGACGATCTCTTCAAAGATTTCCTCATCGGGCTGACGAACAGCCAGATAATCAACGAGCGCCACAGGCTCCGCCCCAACGCAGAGCAAATCGTTGACGTTCATGGCTATCATGTCTATCCCTACCGTGTCGAACTTTCCAACCGCTTCTGCTATCAAAACCTTCGTCCCGACTCCATCGGTGGCCATCGCGAGGTAAAAACCCCCGAAATCCATCAGTGCCGCGTAGTGGCCGAGATCTTCAGCAGGTTCGCCGATTCTGCCCTTCCGGAACTCAAAAGTCGCCTTTGCGAGCGAGATTATGCCCTTCAATGCTTTAGCCGTCTTCTCATCATCAACTCCAGCCTGAGCATAGGTCAGCATGAGCACCACCGGTGGAGTTCCATGGAAGGCTTAAAAGATTTGCCGTTTTTCTGCTTAAAAAGGCTTAAATACCTTTTATTTTTAACATTTTAACGTCAAAC
>JALVWX010000184.1 GCA_027023165.1 Thermococcus sp.
TATCAGCCCGTCGCGGTAGGCCTTCTCCGCCATCTCGTCCAGCCTCGCCATGAACGTTTCTTCATCAACGAGCTCCCTCAGTTTGGGAACACCTGTTCTCTCGTTGAGCTCCCTGACTGCCTGAAGGAGTTCTCCCCAGTCCTTTAAGTTGAGGTCCCTCGCTATCTCGTCGTAGCGCTTCCTCGCGTATTCGCTTTTGCTTGCGTTGAACTCGATAACGTATGGCAGGAATATCGCGTTTAACAGTCCGTGTGGACCAATCCAGGCCGCTTTGTGGCTCATGGCGTGACAAAGACCGAGGCGCGCGTTGAGGAAAGCTATCCCAGCCATCGTTGAAGCGTAGTGCATCTTCTCCCTTGCCTTTTCATCGCCCTCAAGACTCCTCTCAAGGAAAGCAAAAACTGCCTTTATCGCTTTTATTGCCATGGCATCGCTGAAATCGTTGGCTACCTTTGTGGTGTACGCCTCTATCCCGTGAACAAGAACATCCAGCCCGGAGTTCCTCGCGACTTCCCTCGGCATCGTCATCGGCAACCTTGGGTCGAGTATAGCCACATCGGGCGCTATCTCGGGCGTTACTATGTTGTATTTGATTCCGTTCTTTTTCAGAACGCTTGCCGCCGAGACCTCGCTTCCAGCCCCGCTCGTTGAGGGAATTGCTATGAGTTTCGTTTTCAGCTTCGGAACCGGCTTGGGCCTTGAAAAGCGGTCCATGAAGGCTATCTCCTCAAAGTTCAGCTCTGGGGCGTCGTAGAAGACCTTCAAGGCCTTGGTGGTGTCTATCACGCTTCCTCCGCCGAGGGCAATTAGGAGATCCGGTTTGAACTCTCTAACATCCGGCAGGAACTCCTCGATGACCTCGACGCTCGGCTCAGCCGGAAGGCCAGTAACTGAGAACACCTCCGCGCCGGCTTCCCTCACGTAGTCCTCGGCCTCGCTCAGGAAGCCGTGTTTTTTCATCGAGTTTGATGCGAGTATGAGAACTCTCTCGTGGTTTCTCACTTCCTTTTTGAGTCTCTCCAGAGAGTTCCAACTTTCAACGACCTTTGTCTTCAGCCAGAACATAAACATCACCATTCAGAATTTTCATGAATACCTTTTAACGTTCACGGGAAATCAAAAGAAGATTTCAAAGAAAATTAACAGGAAAAATACTCACTCCTCATCTTCGTCGTCCCAGTCCCAGTCTTCTTCCCCTTCGTCCCAGTCGTCTTCGTATTCGTCGAAGTCCTCGTAGGCCTCCTCGACCTCATCGAGGGGGTCGAATTCTTCTTCCTCTTCCTCCTCAACCTTGGGCTGGACCTTCTTCCTGGGCGGGTACATCTCCACCACCTCGCCCCGTTGTGGGGCGCTCTATGCTTGAACGAAGGGTTAAAAACTTTTCTTTTGCATTTCCACGGCAATTATTCGGTTGTCTAAAATTCTTAACGGACGAAAACAAAGTTAGGGGCGAAAAATGGCCATACCTGGGAGAAAGATTTATATACTCCTGAGGAACTCCAATTGGCTCCCCTCCAAAAATGAAGGGAGTAAATTTGATGGCATAAAAGAAAAGTGCTATATAACCGCGTTTGGACGAAAACAAGGAACCTGGTGGCCGGAAATGGAGGCCGAGAAAAACCCCGATGATGACGGCGGCCCCCTCTTGAGGGCTTCCCTCCTTGAGGAGGCCCTGGGGGTTGAGCGGATTTACCTCGACTACGAG
>JALVWX010000185.1 GCA_027023165.1 Thermococcus sp.
GTTTAGACTTGCACCCGTTATGGCCCTGGCTACGGCTATAGCGCTCTTAGCTTACACTCCGATGGGCTTCACACCGATTTTAGCGAGCAAGGGCGACGTTATAGTCTTCATATACCTTCTGGCACTCATAAGCTTCTTCAAGATAGTCGGGGCAATAAGCTCCGGCAATCCGTACGCGAAGATAGGAGCGGCCAGGGAAGCGACGATAATGGTGTCTAGGGAGCCGGCTATGATGCTGGCAATCTTCGCCATAATGTGGCGCCTCGGAAAGCTCGGCGTTCCAAAGCCCTTCAGCATGGGAATCTTTTACGTCCACAACATCTGGGAGATTGGAACTCCAATGAGCTTCGTCGGGGCAATAATACTGCTCTACGTCTTCTGCGTCTGGCTGGCGAGTGAGATTGAGGTCGGGTTCTTCAACATACCCGATGCCGAGGAAGAGATAGCCGAGGGGCTTTTGGTTGAATACAGCGGGAGGTATTTAGCCCTACTTAAGCTGACGAAAGCACTAAAGGCCTACATAGCCGCTTCCCTCGTCGTGGCCATATTCTTCCCCTGGGGGATTTCGGGCTACTTCGGCCTCACTGGTCTCTCAGCAAACGTTGCAGACCTGCTCTTCCACACGCTCAAGGTCTTCGCCCTGCTCTTCGTCGTCGAGAGCGTCTTTAGAGCGGTGACGGGAAGGCTGAAGATAACTCAAGCTGTTGACTTCCTCTGGAAGAACGTCTTCCTCGCTTCCCTCATAGGGTCACTCCTCATAGCGATGGAGGTGATAATGTGAGGGCACCGATACTAGTCCCAACGGTGCTCAGGAACCTGGCAAGGAAGCCAGCGACCAACCTCTTCCCAAAGACGGAGCCAGTTCCGATCCCGGAGGACTTCAGGGGGATAATAGCCTACGACGTTGACAAGTGCGTCGGCTGTAGAATGTGTGTTACCGTCTGTCCTGCGGGAGTCTTCGTCTATTTACCGGACATCAGGAAAGTGGCTTTATGGACGGCAAGATGCGTCTACTGTGGGCAATGCGTTGACGTCTGCCCGACCGGAGCGCTCCAGATGAGCAGGGACTTCCTCCTGGCGAGCTACGACAACCACGACGACAAGTTCATCCCTCTGAAGGAGGAGAAAATCGAGGAGATAAGGAAGAAGCTCGAGGAAAAGAAGAAGGCCAAGGAGAAGGCCAAAGCCGAGAAAAACACAGCTAAAAAAGGGTCTTAGATTTTCTCTTTAATTCCAATTAATTGTTCCCCTTCCAAGGATTTTGCCTGTTCTTTCTGAGAACGCTACAACTTTATCACGTCCAATTTGAGTGAAAACGATAACACACTCACCGTATTTAAAAAGCTCTCCAGCTACGAGCTCATCGTCGATAAAAAGGACAAGGGTTAAGGAGAGGGAGCTCATTCTCCTCCCCCGCTTCCACCGACCACGACGTTGTCCTCCGCGGGTGTAGCCTTTATGATAAGCTTTCCGCCGACGTCCCTTATCTCCATTACAACCTCGGAAACTCCTTTTCCTGCACCGCCTCCAAAGGCCTCGGCCATCTTCCCGAGGACCTCGTCGGCTATTTCAACGTTCATGTTTGCAACGAGTTTCGCCATGAAATCACCTCCTCACGATTTTCAATGTTCATATAATGTTCATACTATTTAAGTTTTTTGGTAAATATCGTTTGTTCAGTTTAAACTGAACAAT
>JALVWX010000186.1 GCA_027023165.1 Thermococcus sp.
CCCTACTATCAGCGGGACGTCTATGACTTTTCTCACGATGGAAATCATCTCAGGGGGAACCGGCTTCTCTGCCCCGCTACCGGCCTCAAGGTAGACAAGGCGCATCCCGAGGTACTGGCCGGCCAGTGCGTATGCGGCCGCTATCTTGGGCTTGTGCCTTGGAATGGGCTTGGCATCCCCAACCCAGCCCACTGTTTCCCCGGGTTCGATTATCAGGTATGCCATTGGGATGGGCTCTATGCCGTAGCGCTTCACCTGGAACGCTCCCAAAGCCTGGGCGCCGGTGATGAAGAAGGGATTGCGCGAGTTGAGCAGGCTCATGAAGAATATGGCATCCGCGTACCTGCTTATACCTCCGTGGGAACCCGGGAAGAGTATCGTTGGCAGCGAGGAGGCCTCCTTTATAGCTTTGACAACGCCGTCCAGGACATCTCCCTCGGCACCGGTTGATCCGCCTATCATTATCGCGTCGACGCCTATCTCCTCGCTCATCTCGGCTATCTTCCCTGCCGTCTCGGGGTCAACGTCGTCCGGGTCGAGGAGAACGAAGTGGAGCTTTTCCTTTTCGAGCCTTTCAAGGATGTGGTGTTCAACTCTACCGATCGTGAGCCTCATCTCTCCCACCGAACTCCATAACCTCTTCCCGGCTTTTAACCCTTTTCCACTTCAGGCCGAGCCGGTCGAGGATCTCCATCAGTACTTCATCCGGCTCCCCATCAAAGCGGTACAGGTTCGTGCTCACCCTGACGTCCCCTGCACCGAAGCCCTTAACGGGCTTTCCAAAGCGTGAAACCTCAAGCGAAAGCCTCTCCTCCAGCCTCCCCTCGCTGGGAATCAGGTAGGCCCTCAAAAGCTCGGCCTCCTTCAGAAGGTAGTCGATGTGCCAGTGGAGCTTCTTCTCCTTCGAGAAGTGCCTCGTAACCCTCTTCTCAAGGGAGTTCATGGCCGAGCCAACGTAGACGTAGTGGCCGGCCTTGAGCGGGAACTCCCTGGCCTTCGTTCTCACCGTCTTGTCCCCGGTGAGACGTATCACGAGGAAGTAAGACCCCTTCATGGGCGGAGCTTCACCGGCCGGTTTATAAACCATTGCACCGAAAGTACTGCGGTGTGCGAAATGGGGGAGAAGGAGCGGAAGAAGAAACCCGTTGATGGCTTTGCCTGGCAGGAGTACGACAGGGAAGAGTTTGAGGAGACCTTCCCGGCCCTCGCGAGGGAGCTTGAAGGGGAGGGCATTCCGGTCGATGCCTACCGCAGGTCAGAGGAGGCGGAAGACGAAGACGTCAGGGATTTCTCGGGTTACAACCCGACGGTTATAGACTTCCTCCAAAGGTGTGAGACTGACGATGAGGCCCTTGAGATAATCAACTGGATGGAGAAGCGCGGCGAGATAAGCCACGAACTCGCTAAAAGGCTCCGTGTGATCCTGGCTCATGAGGGGGTCAGGGCCTTTGGACCGAAGAAGGATTGGGGCTGGTACGAGAGGCACGGGAAGAGAGGGTAAAACGGCAAGAAAAGAAAAGTCAGATGTTCCCTATCCTCTGAAGAACCATCCCCTCTATCCTCACGGGCTCGGCACGCCTCGCGAAGACTATCGCCTGGTCGAGTCTGGCCTCGGTCTCGGCGTGGATCGTGAAGAGCGGGTCTCCCTCTTTGACCTTCTCCCCGACCTTGACGTAGAGCTCTATCCC
>JALVWX010000187.1 GCA_027023165.1 Thermococcus sp.
CGTCGCGAGGATCATGAGGAAGTACCCGCCCAGGGAATACAAGAGAAGGGACGGGTCAACCGGCAGGGTTGCGAACCTCATAATCTACGACTCGACGGGCAAGGCCAGGCTCGTCCTGTGGGACAACGCGGTCGCGAAGTACTACAACGAACTCAACCCAGGGGACGTCATAAAGGTCATCGACCCCTCCGTAAGGGAAGGACGGAACGGGATAGAACTCCACGCGAACTTCAGGACGAGGATAATACTCAACCCAGAAGACCCGCGCGTTGAGGAGATTCCCCCGCTCGAAGAGGTCAGGAGCTACAACTACCAGCGGAGAAAGATAGGCGAGCTTACCGGCGGAGAGCGCTTCGTTGAGGTCAGGGGGACGATAGCGAGGCTCTACCGTGTTACGGCCTACGATGCGTGCCCGCAGTGCAGGAGAAAGGTTGACTACGACCCAACCACGGACACATGGATATGCCCCGAGCATGGCGAGGTAAAGCCGGTCAAGATAGTTATCCTCGACTTCGGCCTCGACGACTCGACGGGTTACATAAGGACGACGCTCTTCGGGGACGATGCGGCCGAGCTTATAGGCTCCGACCCGGAGGAGATAGCCGAGAAGCTCAAAGAACTCGTCGAAAGCGGCCTGACGATCAGAGAAGCGGGAAGGAAGCTGGCCGAGGACGAGTACTACCACCTTCTAGGGAGGGAGATCATCGTCAGGGGCAATGCGGTGGACGACAAGTTCCTCGGGCTTATCCTCAAGGCCTTCGGCTGGGATGAGATCGATCCAAAGAGGGAGATAGCGAGGGCAAGGGCCGAGCTGAGAAAGGCCCTGGCCGAGCTTGAGGGTGGTGAGTGATATGGAAGAGGTCAAGTTCAGGAGGAGAAAGCCGGCCGTCGAGAGGAAGATAGGGGAGATAAGGGACGACGACACGCGCGTCTCCCTCATCGGAAAGGCCTTCAAGGTTGACAAGATGGACTACACCTTCTGGCTCGACGACGGAACCGGCGTCATACTCATTGAGAGCGAGGAGAACGTTCTTCCGGAGAACGGACAGATCGTCAGGGTCATTGGAAGGGTCATCAGGAACGACGAGGGAATCCACATCTACGGCGAGGTCGTGCAGGACTTCAGCGATGCCGACCTGGAGGCACTCGAGGAGATAAGGGAACTTGAGAGGAAAGTCCTTCCCAAGCTGGAAGCCATAGTGGACTTCTTTGGAGGTGATGAGCCATGAAGAAGCGCCTCCCAGCGAGCAGGGTCTACATCAAGGACATCCTCAACGGCTACTACGTCAAGAGCGAGGGCGACTTTGAGCCGAACTACCTCATAACGAGGGACGCGAGGAAGGTCTACCGCGCCAAAGTTGTCGCGACGGTCGTCAGGGAGCCGGTAATAAGCGACGACGAAACCTACGGAAAGTTCCAGATCGACGATGGAACCGGAACCATCTGGGTTCTGGGCTTCCGCGATGACACGCGCTTCATCAGGATTGTAAAGAAAGGTGATCTGGTTCAGATAATCGGGAAAATTGCAGAATGGCGCGACGACAAGCAGATACTGGTGGAGGGGGTTGCGAAAGTCGACCCGAACTTTTGGATACTCCACCGCTTCGAGACGCTCAAGGAGAAGGTAGAGCACGCGAAGAAGGCCAAGCTCGCCTTCGACATATACAACCGCTACGGGATAACGGCCAAGGCGAAGGTCATAGCCAAGAACAAGGGCGTTGACGAGGACCTGCTGATAACAATGGACGAACTCTACACGATGATCCTGGAGCAGAGGAACCTCGAGGAAGAGCTGTTTGAGGAGGAAGAACTCCCGGAGGAGGAGCCAAAGGAAAACCCCGAGGTCGAGAAAGCCAAGAAGGCCGTCATACAGCTCCTGAGGGAGAAGGGAAAAGCACTCTCCCACAAGTTCATCATCAAGAAGCTCTCCTCAGAGTTCGACGAGGACGTCCTTGAGGAGGCCATAACTCAGCTCCTGGCAGAGGGAGAGATCTACGAGCCGGAGATAGGCTACTACGAACCGCTCTGAGCTTTTCTTTTCCCATCAGCGGAGTTCAGAAAAGACGTCCAAACAAAAAGTCGAGGGAGTTAGTACTGCTCCCTCATCGTCCTTATGACTGGGTCGTGGATGAGGGTGGACGTTATGCTGTCCACCATGCGGAAGAACTCGTCACGTCCCTTCTCGAGGGGCATGTTCTCAAGCCTGACAAGCTCGAACTTCCCGCCGAGTATCCACTTCCCAAGGAGTATCTTCTCCCGGCCGTCCTTTCTGAGGTCGAGCCTCACCAAACCATAGGGTATGTCTGCCGTCCACCAGTTGGCCTTGAAGATAACGCGCCAGCCGGCCTTTTCAACCGCCTTAACAAGCTCTTCAAGGGTCGTCCCCGGACCGTGGGGGGTCTTAAACGTCACAACGGTCCAGAGACCGTCCCCTTCCAGTGCCCTCACGAGTTCATCCCAGAACTCCATCTCCATGAGCATCACCTCCTCAAACCAGAGCCGCAATCAGGAACGCCATCACCGCCAGGAAGATGCTTATTTTCAGCAGCTTCTGCGCCCTGTGCGCCGTCTCCCTGTCCTGGGAGCGGAGTATTAGGTAAGCCGCGTAGAGGATTATCAGGTCAACGGGGAGCATGGCGTAGTAGCCGAGGCCTACACCCCCCCTAACAGGGAGGAACGACGCCAGAACGGTCAGCACCGCGAAGGCGGCTCCGACGTAGGCCGCTCTCCGCTTCCCCCAGAGTATCGGAAGCGTCTTAGCGCCCTTGGCGACGTCGCCTTCCACGTCCTCAATGTCCTTCACGACTTCCCTGGCGACATTGACCAGGAAGGCACAGACCGCCAGAGTTCCGGCGAGTCCGATGTGACCGACCGCCACCGCACCATAGAGGGGCGTGGCCCCCGTCAGCCCCGCAACGGCGAGGTTTCCAATGAAGGGGAGGGGCTTGAGCTTCCAGGCGTAGAGGAACATCGTGACGTAGGCCACAACCGCCAGGATTAGGGCGTAGACGTTTATAAGGGCCGCGAGGAAAAGTCCCACCGCGAACAGGAAGAGGGCGTAGTAAAGGGCCGTCCTCCTGCTCATCGCCCCCCTCGGAAGCGGCCTCCCGGGGCGGTTTATGCTGTCTATCTCGTAGTCAAAGTAGTCGTTTATCGTGTTGCCGCCGGCACACCCAAGCGTCACCACGAGAAAGACGAGGAGCGCTGTTAGGGCATCGGGAAAGCGTCCCACCGCCACAACAGAGCCGAGAAGGCCAACTACCCCTGCCAGAACGCAGTTGTGAGGCCTTGTAATCTCGATGAACGCCTTGGGTTCCATTAGGGCCACCTAATTCATTTAGGGTGTTGCCTTAAAAATCTTTGCTAAAGCTCGTCCCTGCCGAGTAGACCAAGCTCCTCGCCCGTCTCAAGGACCCGTATCCTTCCAAAGCGAAGTTCAACGGCATTCTCAAGGATTTCCTGGGATAGGGGCGTAAGAACCTGGGCAGTGCGCGAGCTGAAGCTGATCCACTTCAGGATGCCCAGGCCGAGGCAGAGGCCGGTTTCGTCGATGAAGCCCACCAGGAGGTTGCCCAGCTTTTCGAAGTCAATTGCCCTCAGCGAAAACCTGCTGTAGTGCCTTGGAAACCTCTCAACGTCGGACTTGACGACCGTGTAGCGTTGCCCCTTCCAGCCGGCGAGGACGAGCCATTCAAAGACGGACGAGATCAGCTCTCTCTCGTGCTCCGTGAGCGGCCTGCCCTGGAAGAGCGAGGTCCCCCCAACGGCAAGCTCCCTTAAGTCAACCTCCACAAGGGAGGAGCCGGCAAAATATGCCCTCCACTTCGTCTCCCTGACGGAGCGCCTCTCATTGAGGGAGTGCTTTCTCACACGGGAGCTTATTCCGAGCCTGACCACCTCAGTGTACGGGGCGAGGAGCTTGGCAAGGTAGTCCATCTCTCCCTCCCTTTCGAGGATAACGGTAAGCTCCGGCTTTACGAGTTCCGCCTTCAGGCGCTTCATCTCCGCCCCGGGACCGGTTACAAAGCCAGTGGTGTCGATGAGAACCACGTCCGCGAGTGACGACGCTTCCCTGGTAAGCCTCTCGACTCCAACCGCCATCTCACCGACGTACTGCCCAGGGGAGGTCGTCCCGATGAAGTAGTGGGCGGCACCGGTAAGCTCGCTGGGGTTTGAGAACGGCCCGTCCGGCAGGGCAAAGCTCACGGTTGCCGGCGGAAGAATCCCCTTCTGGCCGACGTCGCTGTCCACAACTGCAACGCGCAGGCCGTCTTTCATGAGTTCGTTCGCGAGGAAGGTGAGGAGAGTGGTCTTGCCGCTGTCGGTGCCGCCTATAAGCATGACGCGCAGGGGGCGCTCCGGGGCGTGGAGTATCGCGTTGAGCAGTTCAAACCTGTCTTCAGGAACGTCCGTCGTGTAGGAGGCCTTGTTCATGGTTTTGGCTAAGCGCGGGGCGTTAAAAATCTAACTGAAATGGAATGAAAAGGCTTATAAGTGGTTCAAGTGGCATGGATATAGACCCGAGAATTTGACATTGGCAAGGGGCATACCTTGGTTTAATAAAATGTAAAAGTGAGGCATGCAAAGGAGGTTTTGAGATGGAGGACAAAGGCACCCTCACCCCCAGACAGATAAGACTCCTCAGGAAGTTCTACGAGGAGGGTAAAACCATCGAGGTCCACACGGTTGAGAAGACCCAGGACGAGCTGGCAGAGGAGCTTGGAATCACGAGGCAAGCCCTCAGCAACCACCTTAAGGTCCTCAAGGAGAGGGGCTACATAAGGACCGGAAGGGGCTTCATCGACCTCACAGACAAGGCCCTTGACCTCCTCGGCGAGAAGAAGGGCGACGTCTTTGTCTTCGTGAGGATAGAGCCGACCAAGAGGAAGAAGGTCTACGATGCCATAAAGAAGCTCCACATAAAGAAAATCTACCGCGTCACGGGAGACATCGACCTCATAGTCGAGGCCGACAAGACGAAGCTCGACGAGATACTCGAGGAGATATCATCCCTCGACGGCGTCAAGGAGACCATCACCCACATCGTCCTCGAGGTCCTCTGATTTCTCTTGCTTTGCCCTCTTTTCCCGCATCTTCTTCTCCATCAGTAGCCTAAGCTTATCGAGGTTCTTCCCGAACTTCGCGGATATTGGCACAAACGTCTCATCGATCTCAGAGTAGGGAACGCCGAACTTCTCAGCTAGGAAGTTTATCGTCCGCCCGAGGTTCTTTATCTTGTCGAGCTTGTTCACCGCGACTATAGTGGGTATGCCCAGCTCCCTCAGAAACTGGTAGAACTCAACGTCAATCGGTATTTCCCCGCGCTTTTCCCAGCGCTCGATTATTTCCGGGGCCGCTTTGCCGTCCACCACGAGGACGGCAAGCTCTATCCCATCAGCGTTGTCCTCTATGAAGTGTACTATCTCGTCCTTAATTCTCTCCTGGACTTTCTTTGGAACGCCACTCATGAAGCCAAAGCCCGGAAGGTCGACTATCGTCTTCCCCCTCCAGTTGACCTCCGTTGGTTTTCTCGTCACCCCAGGCCTCTTCCCGCGCTTCACCCACTTTCTGGTTAGACGGAATATGAGCGTGCTCTTCCCAACGTTCGAACGCCCCGCAAAGATTATCATGGTCTCACCGGAGGGGATCAGGCGGGGGCTTATAAAACCTTACGGCGCCGGAAAGGTTAAGTATCATCCCCTCAAAATATGTGCGGTGGTGTTCTATGCCCGAAGGGAGCGAGGCGAAGGCCAATCAGCTCATAAACAAGTTTGTCATATCTCTAACTGAAGGGAAGATACTCGGATACGTGACGGATATAAACGTCGAGGTTGAGGGGGATCAGTTCTACTTCATCCTGAAGATGAGGGAGATTGAAAACCTCGGAAAGGGGCAGAGCATGTTCTCAAGCGAAAAGAAGCTGAAGATAAAGCCAAGCGACATAGTGAACGTTGGCCCGGACGTTATAATCCTTGGAAACGGCAAGGTCCCCCCGCTGAGGGAGATAGAGAGGCTCAACGAAGTGGCGGAGGAGTACAACACCCTGGTGAGGGAGCTTGAGGAGAAGGAAAAGATGATAGAGAAGCTGAAGGAGGAGAACTACTCCCTCACAAAGCAGATTGAGGAACTCCAGCGCGAGCTTAGGAAGTTCCAGGTCATGAAAGATGACTTCGAGCACCTCAAAGAGCAGCTGGTCAGACAGGAGGGCCAGCTCGAGATGGCCAAGGAGTACATCAGGCTCCTGGAGGGACTTAGGCACGACATAGACAAGATAAAAGAGGACGTCGACAGGCTCCTTCAGACCCAGCTGGAAGAGGTTGTGAGGGGCATAATAAACGAGGAACTGAACGCAAGGGGATTAAAGAAGACGAGCTTCATTTAACCGAAGATCTGAGGTCCAAAGGCGAACAGCAGTATCTCGGCCGCCACAAGGATAAGGGTCATCGCAATGACTCCCTTGGGGCTGACCTTTATTGCCTTCGTATCTTCATCGAAGAACCTCATCAATCCCGCTCCCGTCGGCGGCAGGGTTGTCTTTTCCTTCGCCATTTCTCTCACCCCTTTACATAAAGCTCGCGCCCGGGTATAAAAAAGTTGTGATGATGGAAGAGAAACTTTTTAAAGACTGAGCCGCACCCGGGGGTGGATAAGGGATCATCCCAATGAATCCCGCTAATGACACAGGAGGTGGGAGGAAATGGCTACTTTCAAGCTTGTTATATCCAACCCCAAGAACGGCATAGCCAGACAGGTTGAGATAAGCGGAGAAGAGGCAGAGAAGCTCATCGGAAAGCGCATTGGAGAGGAGATTCCAGCCAGTGAACTCGGACTGAACCTCACGGAGATATTCGGCGAGGAGATCCCGGGCAACGTCAAGCTCAAGATAACCGGAGGAACCGACAAGGACGGCTTCGCCATGAGGCCCGACGTTCACGGCCCGAGGAGGGTCAAGATCCTCGTCTCCCGCGGCCCGGGCTTCAGGCCCAAGGAGCGCGGTGAGAGGAAGAAGAAGACCGTCAGGGGCAACACCATCAGCCCCGAGGTCGTTCAGGTCAACATGAAGCTCGTCTTCTGAGCTTCTCTTTTAATCCACCTTTTCTATGATCCGTTTGAGGCGCTCTAGATGAGAGATACCTTCTGGAACAGATTTATATCTTGAAGGAGAAAGGATCTTTACTTAGAGTACGAAAAAACTTATAAGAATAGCATCCCGACAAAAATCAAAGGTGAAGGGCCGTGAAAGCGCCGTATCGCTTTCGTTATCATTTTTTAAGAGGTTTAATAGGAACAGAGATGCTGGCATTAACCTTCGGCCTCTTGAATCCAGATTTCGGGTTCAAGTTCGCCGTGTTGTACACGCTAATCTTAAGCCCGTACATTCTGCATCTTTACAACACCGAAAGGGTGAAACTCACCAGAGAGTACGGGTGGAAAAACGGGAGTGGAATAGCAAAGAGACTGCTCGCAGTCAGACTTTCTATGGGGATTCTAATATGCTGCAGTGCCCTCATAGGGAAGTGCACTAAAAAGAACGTACCCTCATTGATACTCTTCGGCCTAGCCTGGGCACTGGTCTACGCCAAAGTCCTCACCGATGCGGATGCCCTTAAAGTTCCGGGGGTAGGGAACCCCTCACTCCAGAAGCACAATGGTTTTTAGTTATAGGGGGACTCCCATGATTGTCAACGACCGGAAAAAGTTCGTACATAATTTCCTCACACGCCTAGCTGCAGCTGAGGTCTTAGTCGTTATTTTCGGGAAGTATGGGGTGGAGCTTGGTGTAGAG
>JALVWX010000188.1 GCA_027023165.1 Thermococcus sp.
CTCGACGGAGAGGTTCAAGGGGGCCTTCTGCAGGGATGCCTACTCTGAAGTACCTGTCCTCAGAAAACTGCCCGGAAAGAGGGACGAGAGGGTCTTTCTCACGATGCTGTTCCTGCTGTATCCCGTTCCAGTTTCAATAAAAGCACTCTTTGCTGTACTCGCCGTTCTGACGAACCTGCGGGTGGCTCTCACACTCTATTTCATCTCCAGAAAAGTTTTGTAAGCGAAAACTATTTAACTGCTGTAAAATATCTTAAACCAACAAAGGAGGTGGGAGAAAATGGTCAGGGTTGTTATACTCGGGCAGGGCTACGTGGCAAGCATATTCGCGAGCGGTCTTGAGAAGATAAAGGCCGGAAAGCTCGAGCCCTACGGCGTTCCCCTCGCCGACGAGCTGCCGATCAAGATAAAGGAGGTAGAGATAGTCGGCTCCTACGATGTCGACGCGAGCAAGGTTGGAAAGGACCTCTACGAGGTCGTTAAGGCCTACGACCCCGATGCCCCGGAGAGCCTCAAGGGAATAACCGTGAGGAAGGGCATCCACCTGAGAAGCCTCAGGAACCTCCCGCTTGAGGCTACCGGTCTAGACGACGAGATGAGCCTCAAGGAGGCCGTTGAGAGGCTCGTGAGCGAGTGGAAGGAGCTTAAACCGGACGTCTTCGTCAACGTCTGCACCACCGAGGCCTTCGTCCCCTTCGAGAGCAGGGAGGAGCTTGAGAAGGCCATCGAGGAGGACAAGAGGGACAGGCTCACAGCGACGCAGGTCTACGTTTATGCCGCTGCCAAGTACGCGAAAGAGACCGGAGGAGCGGCCTTCGTCAACGCCATCCCGACCCTCATAGCCAACGACCCGGTCTACGTTGACCTCGCGAAGGAGAGCAACCTCGTTATCTTCGGCGACGACGGTGCCACCGGAGCAACACCGCTCACCGCCGACGTCCTCAGCCACCTCGCCCAGAGGAACCGCTACGTCCTCGACATTGCCCAGTTCAACATCGGAGGAAACAACGACTTCCTCGCCCTGACGGACAAAGAGCGCAACAAGAGCAAGGAGTTCACCAAGTCGAGCATAGTCAAGGACCTCCTCGGCTACGACGCGCCGCACTACATCAAGCCCACCGGCTTCCTAGAGCCGCTCGGCGACAAGAAGTTCATAGCGATGCACATCGAGTACGTTTCCTTTAACGGCGCCCGCGACGAACTCGTCATCACCGGCAGGATAAACGACAGTCCAGCTTTAGCTGGCCTCCTCGTCGACCTCGTCAGGCTCGGAAAGATAGCCGTTGACAGAAAGGAGTTCGGAACCGTTTACGAGGTCAACGCCTTCTACATGAAGAACCCGGGACCGAAGGAGAGGGGCAACATACCGCGCATAATAGCTCACGAGAAGATGCGCCAGTGGGCCGGTCTCAAGCCCAAGTGGCTCTGATCCCTTCTTTTCAACAAACCTTTTAATCCCCTTTTCCAAGTTTTCTCGGAGGGAAAAGAATGAGCTGGAAGAGGGGAGCCTATCCCGAGTTCACTCCCGAAGATGTTGTGGCGGTTCTCTTCATGCTCCGGGAGCCGGTTGGGAGGAAGACGGTCTCAGAGGTTCTCGAACTCGGCGAGGGGAGCGTCAGAACGCTTCTGAAGAAGCTCTCCTACCTGGGGGCAATACGGTCAACGCAGAGGGGCCACTCGCTCAGCAGGGAAGGAGAGGAACTCCTGAAGGGCATCGAGAGAAGCTTTTCAGGGGCAGTTCCCGTGGGAACCGTGGAGGGCTTCCCGGCCTTCGCCCTCAGGGTGAGAAAGCCGGGGGAGTTCAAGAGCATCGAACTTCGAGACGAGGCCATAAGGTTCCACGCGAGGGGGGCGATGATACTCGTCGTCAGGGACGGGAGAATCGTCTTCCCCGAGGACGGGAGACCGCTGGAGGAGACGATGCCCGAGCTTGATGGGAGGCTCAAACTTTTGAAGCCCGAGGAAGGGGACATGGTCGTCGTGACCTGGGCAGAAAGCCCGGCCAAGGCCATGAAGAGCGCCTACCACGTGGCCCTGTTCCTCAAGGAAAAAGAGGTTCCCGAGGAGATAAAGTCCCTCGCGAGGTGAAACCGTGAGCAGGCTTATTCTTGCTTTGGACGTCTACGACCGCGATAAAGCACTTGAGATAGCGGAGTGCACCGCGGACTACCTCTGGGCCATCAAGGTCAACTGGCCGCTGATAATCGGCTCGGGCCTTAAAGTAATCACCGAGCTGAAGCAGGTGACGGGACTGCCGATCATAGCCGATTTGAAGCTCGCTGACATTCCCAACACGAACCGGCTGATAGCGAGGGAGGTTTTTGAAGCCGGGGCCGATTATACCATAGCCCACGGCTTCGTTGGGAGGGACAGTGTTAAAGCGGTTATGGAACTTGGAGAGACTATAATCGTCGTCGAGATGAGCCACCCCGGAGCAAAGGAGTTCATCCAGCCGGTAACGGATAAGCTCATCGAGATGGCCAACGAGCTTGAGCCCTTTGTTGTTATAGCCCCTGCAACGAGGCCGGAACGCGTCGCTTACATCCGCTCAAAGCTGAAGCCGGGGATTAAGGTGATAACTCCCGGCGTTGGTGCCCAGGGGGGAAAGGCCGGGGACGTTTTAAAGGCCGGAGCCGATTACATCATCGTGGGGAGGGCCATCTATCAGAGTGAGAACCCGAGGGAGAGCGCAGGGAGGATTTTCGAGGAGGTGGGGGCATGGAGCTGAAGGTCAAACATCCATTGAGCAAGAAGGAGGTCAAGGAGATAATCCGCGAGATGAGCGAGATCTTCGGCGAGGAGATAGCCAAGAAGATGCTGAACAAGAAGGACCGGGTTGAGCTGGCGGAGTTCGACAAGACGACGGAGATAATCCTGGTCAACGGAAAGCCATTCTTCATCAGACGGAAGGAACTCGTCTTTCCGCTGGTCATAGCTCTCTACGAGCTTTCCAACGAGGAGGATCTGAGGAAGTGGCCGAGGAGGGTTGTGGTGGACGCAGGAGCGGTTCCCTTCATCCTCAAAGGGGCAGATGTCATGGCCGCCGGTATAACCGACGCCGATGAGAACATCAGGGAGGGCGATTTCGTCTTTGTTGTGGAAGAGGACTATGGAAGGCCCCTCGCGATAGGAATAGCCCTCATGGACGGCAAGACCATGAAGGAGATGCCCAAAGGCAAAGCCGTCAAAAACATCCACCACGCCAAGGACAAGATATGGAAGCTAACGGTGGGCTGAGATGGGCGGAAAGCCGCTCGAAAAAGGGGAGAGGAAAATCCGGGTTCTCGTTGGGGGAGTCTTCGACATCCTCCACGTCGGCCACGTCCACTTTTTGAGCCAGGCGAAGGAACTCGGGGACGAACTCGTCGTGATAGTGGCGAACGACGAAACTGTGAGGCGGCAAAAGCGCAGGGAACCCGTGAACAGTGCCGAGGACAGGGCAGAACTGCTGAGGGCACTCAGGATGGTCGATGAGGTTTACATCGGCTCGCCCGGAACGATAGACTACGATCTGGTGAAGAGAATCGACCCGGATATAATCGCGATAGGCCCCGACCAGACCTTCAACTGCGAGAGGATGAAGGAGGAGCTGAGGAAGCACGGCATAAACGCCGAGGTTATAAGGATACCCTACCTCTACAAAAGCGATCGCGCTAAGACGAGCAAGATAATCCAGCGCATAGTCGAGGCCTACTGTGAGTGATTGCCTTCTCCGCGGCAAGAAAAGGTTATAAAGGCCCTCAAATTAGCACCGTGAGGGTCATCATGAGGATAGTCTTCGACATAGGCGGCTCTGTTTTGGTTCCGGACGACCCAGACATCGATTTCATCAAGGCGATAGCATACGAACTCGTAAAGATAAGCGAGGACCACGAGGTAGCGGTCGTCGTCGGTGGAGGCAAGGTCTCCCGGAAGTACATCCAGGCGGCCAAAACCTTCACGCCCAACGAGACCTTCAAGGACTACATTGGAATTCACATCACACGCGCCAACGGAATGCTCCTCATAGCGGCGCTCGGAGAAAAGGCATATCCCTTTGTAATCCAGGACTTCCGTAAGGCCTGGGAGGTCATACAGCTCAAGAAGATACCGATAATGGGCGGGACGCATCCTGGCCACACCACAGATGCAGTGGCAACCCTTCTGGCCGAGTACCTGCAGGCCGACCTTCTCGTGGTCGTCACCAACGTGGACGGCGTCTACGACTCCGACCCGCGGAAGAACCCGAACGCCAAAAAGCTCGACAGGATAACGCCGGAGCAACTCGTGGAGATAGCCATGGAGGCCGAGAGCAAGGCCGGTGGCAGTGGGGTCGTTGATGCTCTCGCTGCCAAGTTCATCCAGCGCGGACGGATAAGGACATACATAGTCGGCAAGCGCGATGCGTACCATCTCTTTGACGTCGTGAAGGGGAAGCACAGCGGAACGGTCGTGGAGCCCTGAGGGTTCTCTCTTTCCTCAAAACGCTTATATATTTTGTCCGACTATTGTCCTACGGTGGTTGAATGCCCACTGCGGAGAAGGTTTCAGTCCGCTTTCCTCCTAGCCTGATGCGCGAGATAGACAGACTAATTGAGCGGGGGGAGTTCTCAAGCAGGAGCGAGTTCATAAAGGAAGCAGTCAGGTTCTTCCTCCTGCACTATGAGTCTCCCAAAGAACTCTGGGAGGAGTACAAGCTCCTCGCGAGGAGCAGGAAGCTTCCATCTGAGGAGGAAATCGAAAAGCTCCTTGAGGAAGTGGACGAGGAATGGAAGCGCTCAAGGTCGTCTTAGACACGAACGTCGTCATAGCGGCGGCGATAAACCCCTTCGGCAGTTCTGGAAAGGTACTCGACATGATCGTCAATGGAGCGGTTCGCTCCTACACCTCCGAAGCGATACTTGAGGAGCTGCGCTTTAAGCTCACGAACGAGAAGGTTCTCAAATACCTTGAGAGCAGGGTTTATGCACTATGGATTTACAGGATTTTCAGGGCTTCCTCCGCCCTAGTTGAGCCAGCCGAACACTTCGACGTTTCGCCTGACCCCGATGACAACAAGTTCTTCGATGTTGTTTATTCTGCCAAGGCGGACTTTCTGATAAGTCTCGACAAGAAGCACGTGCTGAGACTGAGAGATAAGGAGAGGAGGTTTTCCCTTAAGGGACACGAGTTTCTAATCCTGACTCCAGCCGAGTTCCTTGAGGTCGTCGAAAGGGATAAAAACTCTGGAGCGTAGTTAGGTTAGTGAGCACGTATGTGCAAGATGGCACACTTTGGTAACTGCGATCCAGAGACTGCCGATCAGGAGTACTGTATTTTTCACAAGCCAAACAAGAGCGAAGAAGAGGCCGTTGAATTTTACAGGAAGTTTTTAGAGAGGTTCAAGCCAAGGGTTGAGGAGATTGAAGTTGATTGGCATAAGATAAAGAGGCTGGTTTTTGAAAAGCCGGTGGATGCGAGAGGTTTTGTGTTTCCAAAGATATCACTTGAGATTGAATACACAGATCCAAAAACGGGAGATACATGGAGAGGTACATCCCCGTTTGAATACGCAGTTTTTGAGCAAGATGCAATATTCAGTGATGCGATATTTGAAGATTCTATTTCCTTTAAGGGTGCAGTGTTTAAAGGGAATGCTGTCTTTGAATATTCAGAATTTCGGGGGCTTACAACTTTTGAAGGATCAACATTTGAGATAGAATCAAAGTTTAAAGAGGTTGTATTTAAAGAGGGCGTTGAATTTAGTGGTGCAAAATTTGAGAAAAAAGTAACTTTTGAAAACTCGAAATTTGACATCAGAACAATGTACCTTAGTGATGGGGAATATTCAGTTGGAGTGTCATTCTTTGGTTGCAAATTTAAAGGAGATACTGATTTCAGCGGGGCCAAACTAACAAACCCTTCATTTAGATATGCCACATTTGAAGGGGCAGTATTTTTCAAAAACACGACCTTTACCAAAGGTGCACTTGAATTTGGCACTTTCAATTTTAAAGACACTACATTTGAAGGAGATGCAAATTTCTCATCTGCTACATTTGATGGAAACGTGTTCTTTGTAGACGCTGAATTTAAAAAGAAGAGCGATAGTGCAATAGAAAATAATGAACACAGCAAGGTCAAATTTAGTAGGTGCATGTTTAATGGATTCGCGGATTTTAGAAATTGCAAGTGTGATGAAAATGTCGAAATTTCCTTTGCCAATTCCATTTTTAAAGATGTTGCTGCTTTTGACTTTGCAGAGTTTGGAACTGCTATTTTCAACTTCTCTGTGTTTAAGGATAATATGGAATTTAATGAAGCAACAATACTGAAACCCGTTGAATTTAGACGTGTCACCTTCGAGTCTCATGTTAAGTTTTTGAGAGATAAGTTCAGAGATACTGTAACGTTTCTAGACTCTATCTTTAAAAAGGATGTTATATTTGACTGGTCTCTTTTTGAAGGCCTTGTAGAGTTAACGGCAGAATATCACGGCAAACTCAGCTTTAAGCGTTCAGCATTTTATCTTGGGGTTCAAATAGACTGGGATAGGGTTGTAGTTAAAGACATAGATGCAAAAAAAGAACTTGTAAGAATCTACGTAGACGCTCTAAAAAAAGAAGGACGAATCAAAGAGGCTTATAGATTTGCCCTAGAATTTAAGAAAGAGCTAAATAGAGATCGGAGGAAGAAAGGAACAATAAAAGACAAATTAACTGCGTATATAGAGTGGATAGCTCTTGAATTACCTAGTGAATACCTGACAAATTGGAAAAGAACTGTGATCTCCAGCATTCTTACAATCTTGATTTTTGGGGCAATATACTACGGGATCAGTGTAGTTGGAGGCGGAGGCATTAGGGACAGCTGTTGTGAGTTTTCTGGAGCTAATATCAGCATAAGCAACAATGTTAGCATTAAATGGACTAACTCTTTTAATGTAACTCTTAATAAGAGTTTCACAGTTCAAAATCTATCAAGCAACACGATCGCTATGGCGACCAGGGACAATAACAGCTTACGTGGATGTATCTTAAAAGAAACCCCTCACATTATAACAGACATTTTAAATTACATATATTTTAGCGCAGTTACATTTACAACTCTGGGATACGGTGATTTTCACCCGGTAGGTATTGTTAAGATATTAGCAAGCATTGAGGCATTTTTAGGGGTAATTTATGCTGCCATGATTTCAGCAATTCTTGGAAAAGAACTATTTGTAGAAGAATTTGAGGAATGACCCATTGTTATCACTTCTTTTGTATCTTACATCCATTAAATGGACGCGGGGAGGCTCCCGGCTAAGGCAACTTTTTATACCTCCTTCCCCTTCTCCCTCAGGTGGTGTCGATGAAAATCGTAGTCATCGGTTCTGGCACAGCTGGGAGCAACTTCGCCCTCTTTCTCAGGAAGGCCGACAGGAAGGTCGAGATAACCGTCATAGGAAAGGAACCCACGATGCAGTACTCCCCGTGCGCCCTGCCGCACGTGATAAGCGGAACCATCGAGAGGCCCGAAGATGTCATCGTCTTCCCTAACGAGTTCTACGAGAAGCAGAAGATAAACCTCATGCTCGGTACCGAGGTCCAATCAATCGACCGCGAAAGAAAGGTCGTGGTCACCGACAAGGGCGAAGTCCCCTACGACAAGCTCGTCCTGGCCGTCGGCTCAAAGGCCTTCGTCCCGCCGATAAATGGCGTCGAGAACGAAGGAGTTTTCACCCTCAAGAGCCTCGACGACGTGCGCAGGATTAAGTCTTACATCGCCGAAAGGAAGCCGAAGAAAGCCGTCGTAATCGGCGCCGGTTTGATAGGCCTTGAAG
>JALVWX010000189.1 GCA_027023165.1 Thermococcus sp.
AAGCCAGGCTATAAGCGGGTACTTCCTCGGGAACTTTCTGAACGCCAGTTTTGTCTCGACGTAGGCCGCTCCAATGGCCTCGTAATAAGCGAGAAGGAACCAGAAGACAAGGACGTCGTAGTTGAAGGGCCTTCCCGAAACCGCTAGGGCGAACAGAGCGGGCACCGCCGGGAGGAGGTTGCCGAGGGCGTAAGTTACCGGGTTCTTCCAGCCCTTTTTTCTGGAGAACGCGAAGTGGAGGGCAAAGAGAACGGCAACAATACACATAGGAATTGCAAGAACGTTAATCAGGTTCTTAATGCTCCTCCACCAGTAGAGGGCCGGAATGAGGTATGCAAGCCCGTTAATGCCGAGGGCGAGGGCCATGTCTCTGAGCTTCCACGCCCTGTATGAGTCGAAGGCGTAGTCGAAGGTAAAGAAAGTGATTAAAGCAACGGCGATTCCTATGAGCCAGCCCCTCCAGTCTGCGTGGCTCAAAATCAAGCCTCCAATCATCGCCAGAATTATAGTCCCTCCAGCCCCGGGTTCCCTTGGAACCCTGAAAACCCTCATTGGAGTCCCCTCCGGACTTCATCTCGTATGGGTTTCAGGGCCAGGGCGTATTTCTCAAGCCTCCCAAAGAATCTCTCAACCCTTTCACGGTACTTTTCGTCCTTGAGCTCTTCCCCATCAAAGAGCTCGCCGACGTTGTAGAACAGCACCCATGAGACGGGCAACATCCTGTAGTTCGTTGCGAGGAGCTTGAGCTCCTGGAGGAGCCTCGCCCCGCCGGTGACACTCGAGACTGTGACGATACCAACCGGAAGTCCTTCATACTCTTCAAAGAGGGTATCGAGCAGAATTTTGAGCTCCCCCGGGAAACCGCCGTTGTACTCGGGGGCAACGATGACGAGGGCATCGGCCTCGATAATCTTTTTTCTGTATTCTTCAATCTCCGGCGGAACCTTCCAGCGGTGGGTGTAGCAGAGCGGGTAATCCCTAACGTCTATCAGCTCGCTCTCAAAGCCTATCTCCCTCGCTTTCTCTGTGAGATATTTTGCAACTCTCTCGCTTTCCCTTCCATCTCTTCCCGTTCCGAGGATTATCTTAACCTTCATAGCGACACCGAGAAGAGTAACCTTAACCGCTTAAAGGCCTTACTGGACAGAAATGGGGAAAGGAAAGGGCTTTTAATCCTCAGTCCAAATCCAACGTCATGAACTGGAAAGTTGCTCTCCCCGTCCTATGGGTCATGCTTTTAGTTGCCACTCAGCCGACCTACGCCACCGGTTCCATCTGCGGTCCCCACCCAGTCCTCGCGCCGGATGAATACTGCACCTTTTATCCCCTTTATCAAAACCGGTGAAGGCGATGCAATTATAGACCTCTCCTGGGACGCCCTTGGCCCGGGAATGTCCGGCCTGCCGACTCCGAGCATGGTCGGTGACTACTACTTTTACTTCAAGGACGGGAGGCTCTACTATACTATCTTGGAAACTCAACCGGGGCATATGACCTGTTCTACGTCTTCCATGACGGTCTCTGGTACCTGAGCGACGGGAGGGTGATTTATCCCGAGGGGCCTGCGTTGTGGAAAACGTCACGATTCCGGAGAAAATCAAAGGGGAGCTGTGCCCCTGCTCCAACGTTTCAATTAAATCAAAATCTTACCCCGTGATTCTGAAGGGCTCCAC
>JALVWX010000190.1 GCA_027023165.1 Thermococcus sp.
TCGAAGAAGTCTGCGACACCGTTGGAGTCATCGTCAGGGGCAAACTCCGCGTTGAGGACAGCATCGAGAACATCAAAAGGGGGTTCCTGAAGAAAGCGGGCTACGTTATACTCCTCGAGACTAACAAGCCGGTGAGCTTCAAGGGCGTTGACTGGGAGGTCGAGCGGGTCTCACCGACGAAGTATAAGATAAAAGCCCCTGGGGACGTAAGGGAGGAGGTGAACGACCTCGTGTGGAGGCAGGGCGCGAAGATACTCCAGCTCATGGTCCGCGTGCCGAGTTTGGAGGAGGTCTTCCTGAGCCTGGTGAAAGAGGAGGACTAAACCCTGGCCCTCTCGAACTCCTCCTTTCTTTCGAGCGGCTTTGTTGCGTCTATCCCCCATTTGGCGGTTAAGCTTTTCGTTGCTGAGGGATCAAGGGAGCTTCCCCTCGCGTTGGGGACAACGACGAGGTCCCTGTCGGCCTGGAAGCGCGTGGCTATCGCCCATTCCACATCACGGTCGTCGTAGATGTTGATGTCCTCGTCAACGACAACCACGTGCTTTAAGCTGGGGTGGCCTGCAAAGGCCGCCAAAATAGCGTTCTTGCCGTCGCCGTCGTGCTGTTTGGTTATTGAAACAACGGCGTGAAGCCACATGGCTCCCCCTTCAGTTAAGCGGACGCCGTGAACCTTTGGAACGACGTGCTTGACGCTCGCGTATATCTGCGGTTCTTTGGGCAGGCCCATGAGCATGAAGTGCTCGTAGCCTCCGGGAAGGAGGGCGTGGAAAACCGGTTCGTCAACGTGGTACATCCTCTCAAAGACCACCAGCGGCTGCTTCCTCACGTAGTCGTAGGTGCCCGTTATGTCAACGAAAGGCCCCTCATCCACCAGCTCAGGCGTTATCCTAGCCTCGAAGACGAACTCCGTCTCCACCGGAACCGGAATGCCGTGGAGGTCGACCACCCTGAGAGGCTTCCCAAAGGCCCCCTCGCTCATCCTGCTCGCTATCTCAAGCTCGCTTATTCCGTAGGCGGTGCTCGTCGCTCCAGCCAAGAGAAGGTGAACGGGGTTTCCGACGATGATCCTGACTTCAAGCTCTTCTCTGTGCTCAGCTTTGTCCTTCCACATCGAGTAGAGGTGCCTCGGAACCAGTCTTATCGCGGCCGTCTTTTCGTCGCGCACCATTATCCTGTGAAAGGAGGCGTTGACGAAGCCGCTCTCGTCCTTTGCTATCACCATTGCCGAGGTGAAGTACTGGCCGCCGTCCTTGGGATAGTACTTTGGAACTGGAAGCTCAAGGAGGGAGAAGTCCTCCGTTGAGTTCCTCAGGAAGGGAGCATCATTAACAGTTTCGTAGGGGGCTGGGTTCTCCATCGCGTCAGCTATGAAGGGCGTAAGCTCGCCAACGGTGAGGTTCAGGTAGTCCGCTATCCTCCCGCGGGTGCTCCAGATGTTGCCCGCAACGCTCCAGCCCCCCACGTCCCTGAAAAGAACGGGCCTGTCGCGGTACTTGAGAAGGTATTTAGTAATCTCAAGCTCCTTACTCACGGGCTTTTCCACCACAACGGTCTCGTCAAAGCACTCCAGTATCTCCCTCAGCATTCTACCACCTTAGGTTGATGTTCCAAAAGGCCTATAAAGCCTTTTTCCAAACTCCCGCTGATTGGTCATGCCCATGGTCGTCCTCAG
>JALVWX010000191.1 GCA_027023165.1 Thermococcus sp.
GATTTTCAGCATGTCTGGCCTGAAGCGGGAGTCCTCGAAGATGGCCTTAAACGTGTACAGATCCCTCTCGAAGTTGCTCCCAGGAAGGCCGGGCATTATGTGGTAGTTGATTTTCAAACCCGCATCACGGAGGAGTTGCGTAGCTTTAACTATCTCCTCGACGCCGTGACCCCTCTTGGTTCTCTCGTGGATGAAGTTGAAGACCGTCTGGACTCCGAGTTCTACCCTTGTTGTCCCAAAGCGGAGCATCCGGTCTATCTGCCTCTCGAAGGCCCAGTCTGGTCTCGTCTCTATCGTTAAACCCACCATCCTGACCTTGGCTTTCTCGTTCTTCCTCTGCTCGTCCTCAAGGTAGTAGTAGGGCTTCCCGTGGGTTTTAAGCCAGGCCTCGCGGAACTTGGGGTCTTCCTTGAAAACCGACTCGTCTTTCTTCACTATCAGCCTGACGAGCTTCTCCTCAAGGTTTTCAATGTCTTTGAAGTGCGGGAAGTCGTTCATCGCCTTGAAAGCCTCTTTGACGAACCACTCCTGGTAATCGAGGTCAACCGCCGGAAAAGTCCCGCCCTGGATTATGACCTCCACCTTGTCCACGTCGTGGCCTATGTCGGTGAGCTGTTTGAGGCGGCGCATCATGATTATGTAAGGATGATATGCACTCTGGACGGCCCTCAAAGCCGAAGGCTCCTTTCCGGTGTAGCTCTGAGGGGAACCAACCGCCGGCCCGCCGGGGCAGTAGATGCATCTTCCATGGGGGCAGGGGAAGGGCTTTGTCATCATCGCGACTACCGCAACACCGCTTATCGTCCTCGTCGGCTTCCTCTTGAGCAGATCCCTAAAGCGCTCGCGCTCCCCCTCAGGGAGGGCCTTCAGGATATCAGAGTTGCCCGGAATCTTTGAGAGGTGATACTTCCTGGATACGATTATCTTGTAGCGGTTAAGCTCCTCCCTGCTCTTTATCTCGCCGGCTAAGACAGCTCTCGCTATTTCATCGACCGCCTTCTCAAACCTCTCACCGTTCATGTTGCTCACTCCCGCCCAGATTGGAGGGCGGTTTTAAAAGGGTTTGTGGAGGTATTAAGTTAGTGAGTAATTCACCAAGTGAATAGGAGGTGGAAAAATGAACCGCGACGAGCTTGTTGCCTTTCTTGATGAGTATCTCCAGGTTTCGGCCTACCCTGACAAGTCGAGCAACGGCCTTCAGGTGGAGGGAAAGCCAGAAGTCGAACGCGTTGCCTTTGCCGTTGACACCACACTGAAAACCATCGAGAGGGCCGCAAAGGTAAAAGCGGACATGCTGATAGTCCACCACGGCATGATATGGGGCGGCCTCGGCTACATCACGGGGATGCACTACAAACGTCTTAGGGCACTCATGGAGAACGGTCTGAACCTCTACGCGGCGCATTTACCGCTCGATGCTCATCCAGAGGTTGGAAACAACGTCGAACTGCTAAAACTGCTCGGTTTGAAGCCAAAGGGTCCGTTCGGGGATTACAGGGGGCTGTCGATAGGCTACTGGGGCGAGTTTGAGGGGCCTCAACCAATTGAGAAGGTCGCACAGATCATAGCTGAGAAGCTCGATGCAACTGTAAAAACCTACGAGTTCGGGAAGCGCGAGGTTAAAACCGTCGGAGCGGTCAGCGGGGCTGGAGCGTTCGCTTTGGAG
>JALVWX010000192.1 GCA_027023165.1 Thermococcus sp.
CGGACCCCGCTCCTTTGCAGCCAGCCGTGACTCATTTTCCCCTGTTCTTTGGAAGACCATCGCGTATCGAATTCTACCCTTAGTAGCCCAGACTTCAACTATCGAGTCGCCAGTCATCCACAGGACTTCAAAGCCAAGCTTTCTAAGGGACTCACTCAAGGGACCTTCAAGCCTTATTCCGGGAATCAGGAGCTTGGGGACACCTTTTCCCTGGAGAAAACGCCAGAGAGAAACAAACAATGCCCTTGGACTGTCCTCATCAGCAGGAAAGACAAAGAAAAGCACCCCATCATCGAGAAAACGCTCTAAACGATAGTCATCGAAAAAGGCCACGTTAATGTCAACATCTAACTTGGGGTTAGCGTTTATTTCACCAACTATGTGGGGTATCCCATTATCGTCCCGCGTTATTTCACTCCACAGAGTAGATATCCTTTGAGCAAGCCTTTTTCTAAGTTCCGTCTCAGACATCAATACCAACTCTCAGAGGGGCCTTAATAACTTTGCCCCGTGAAAACCCATAGATTTAAAACTCAAAAGATAAGCTAACCTCAGGTGAGGTTTATGGGATACAGCGAGGAAGAGAGAGCATTCATCGAGTGGTATCCCCGGGGCTACGGCGTTGGATTCAAAGTCAAGGAGAGGCTCTTTGAGACCCAGACAAAATACCAGAGACTCGAACTCTACGAAACTGAGGGCTTCGGTAAACTCCTCGTTCTCGATGGCACGGTTCAGCTCGTCGAGGTCGGTGAGGAGAGCTACCATGAAGTTCTAGTTCATCCGGTAATGCTCGCGCATCCGAACCCGAAGAGAGTCCTCATCATAGGCGGCGGTGACGGAGGAACGCTGAGGGAAGTTCTCAGACACGACGTCGAAAAGGTCACGATGGTCGAGATAGACGAGATGGTAGTAGAGGTCTCGAGGATTTACCTCGGAATTGACAGGGGAGCCTTCGAGGACCCAAGGGCTGAGCTGATAATTGGAGACGGCGTGAAATACCTGAGGGAAAGCGGAGAGCGCTTTGATGCCATAATCGTTGATTCAACCGACCCCGTTGGGCCGGCCAAGTTGCTTTTCTCGGAGGATTTCTACAGAACGGCCTACGAGAAGCTCAACGACCCAGGAATATACATCACCCAGGCGGGGAGCGTTTATCTCTTCACTAACGAGCTCCTTGATGCATACAGGGCCATGAAGAAGGTCTTCGACAGGGTCTACTATTTCAGCTTTCCTGTGATAGGCTACGCTTCACCCTGGGCCTTCCTCGTTGGGGTTAAGGGGGAGATAGACTTCAGAAAGGTTGACATTAGCAGGGCCCCCAAGGAGCTCTATTACTACGACCCCGAGAGGCACGAGACCCTCTTCCAGATGCCAAAATACGTGAGAGAACTCCTTGAGAAGGAGTGAAGAAAGTGGACAGGAGAAAATTTGGAGCACTGTTACTTACTGTGGCCATAACATCGTACTTAATTCACAAAGTTTATTCAGAAGCATCAAAGACACACTTGAGTTTATCCTCTCTGTTATCCCCCTACTTTCTGACGGCGGTAGCCACTGGTTTTGTGGGGTACATACTCTACACAACTCTCTGGTATATCTACGTCCACCATGCCTCAAGGGTCTCGTTTAGGAGGACTTTTTTAGCAACGCTCTCT
>JALVWX010000193.1 GCA_027023165.1 Thermococcus sp.
CTGTAGGTAACCCTCCCACCATCGACCTCTATGCTGTACTCATCGGTCTGTATCCTCAGCCTGTCGCCGACCTTCGTGAGCTGGAAGCCGTTGCGAAGCTCCCTGATGGTCAGCATCTCGCCAGGCGGCATCCCCGGGTTGCCCTCATGGATGCGTATCGGCCCAATCTTAACCTCCTCTCCGGTGGGGGTCTCAAGCACCTCCACAAAGGGGACCTTAACGTACTCAAAGCCCTCGCCCTCGTAGACCTTTATGAAGCCGAGGTCGACAATGCTGGCCTTGTTCCTGTCCCGGTAGAGCCTGTCTGGGTTCATCATTTCGTTTACCCTGGCAACAAAGCCCGGATCGGGGGCGGTCTTTTTGCCCACCATGCTCTCCTCCGTCCAGACGACCACCGGCGGGAGGAGTTTCTTGGAGATTCTGCCGAGAGGAGTCTCTGCTTCGACCTCGACTTCTCCATCGAGAACCCAGCCGGACCTCTTCCTCCCGAACTTGACGGGGTATGCCTTTCCGCTTCCCTTCAGCTTCACTTCTCCAAAGTCGGCCCCGCTGAACTCGTAGGCCTTCTTCTCCACCTTGAGATCAAGCCGCCTCTCGTCAAACTTCGAAAGGAGGAGGCCTGCTATGGAGAGGACAACGGCGTAGGCGAAGGCGGTTCCGTCGTAGGAGCTTAGTCTGTCGCTCATCCCAAGCCACTGGCCGAAGAACAGGAAAACGCTCGTCCAGAAGAAGCCTTTGGCGAGGGCGAAGACGACCCCGCTGACCGTTACCCCAAACCACCTTCCGACGCTCAGCAGTTCGAAGGCGAAGAGTAGTGCTATTATCGCGTAGACCATGTAGTCGTTGTAGGCTTCGAGCCTCAGCGGGCCTTTGAAGAGCCAGATTATGAGAAGTATGGCGGTTAAGGCTTTCAGGTACTCCGCGAGCTTAAAGCGCGGCCCCTCCTTTTGAACGGCCCGATATTTCCACTCCCATCTAAAACTCATTCTTCCACCTCCTCAAGGGCAGTGATTATCTCGAGCAAACGCAGAAACAAACGTCCGTTGGGCGAGATCTCGTATCCGTCCCCCTTCCTCACCATGCCTGTTTTCGTGAGGAGCTTGAGGTGATGGGAAACGGTTGGACTCTCGACGCCTAAAGCTTCTTTTATCTCCTTGAAGCCCATCGGCCTCTCGGAGAGCATCTTGAGTATCCTTATCCTGTCAGGATTCGCCAAAGCCTTGAGGGTCTTTGCCGCTTTCTCCTCGTCGAGTTCGGGAAGCTTCCCCCCTTCGAGCTTCCTCCTCAGGCGGGCCTTTATGGAGAGCATGACCTCATCAACGGGATCTATGTTCTCCTCAAGGAGTTCCAGCCTCTTCTTCAGCTCCTCGAGCTGGACTTTCAGGTCGTCCATGATACCACCGGGTACATGTTTTTGTAGTACACTTTTCTGTACTTAATTTGGGTCTTGGGTATATAAAAGTTTATCGGTTCCCACGCGCCTTTAAGCGGGCAAATCAATTGAAGGACAGTTGAATCACTGAATTGAATAATTATCTAATTACTGGAAATGTCCTCCACGGGACAACGGGGGATAAGAGAAGAGGCAGTTACTGCCCCTTTGAAAGCTCCTCCTCGATGGTCCTTATCTCCTCGTCCAGGATGTCCCGTATCTTCTTCAGCAGTTCAAGGTACTCCATCACGGTCTCCCGTTTCATCTCCCGCCTCTCGCCGAGGGCTTCGAGCTTCTTCTTCAGGGCCTCGTGGTAGTTCGCGGCGGTGTAGAGGACTCTAAGGGCTAGGTCGTTCGAGGTCTTGAGATACTCTATTCCCTTCGGCGTCAGCCTGTACTTCACCCTGCGAACCTTTCCGCGGTACTCCTCCCTCGGCTCAAGGAGGCCTTCCTCAACCATCTTGTTGAGTATCGTGTAGAGGTTGCTGTGGCTCGGCTTCCAGAGGCCGATGGCGAGCTTCTCAAGCTCCTTCAGTATCTCGTAGCCGTGGGCTTCGCCTTTAAGTCCGACTATGACCAGAATGATGTCCTTCAAGGGGACCGTAAAGAGTCCCTTGATGATCCTCCGCTCGACGTCAGTTCCCATACCAATCACCTGTGCCATAAATTTGCACCAAAACCTTTATAAATGCATCTGTTAACGACATGTCGAAATTAGACATGTCTTAAAAATGCATGTTGAAGAACGAAATAGGTGATGACTATGGCCTGGAACGATTGGGTTGTGAAGCACGCGAAGGGCATCGTAATCGCGTGGATAATCGTGATACTGCTCGCAACGCCCCTCGCGATAAAGCTCAAGGACGTCACCAACTACAGCATGGACCAGTTCCTCCCGAAGGACGTCGAGTCGGTCAAGGTGCAGGATACCCTGGAAAAGGAGTTCCCGAGCTTCGCCAACAGCACGAACCAGACGTACATGATAATCAGCGGCATTGACGTGAACAGCCCGGAGGCGAGAAAAGCCTACGAGCGGCTGAAGGAGGAAGCAAAGCCCTACGGAAGTGACTTCGTTTCTTACTACGACGCCGTTGACCTCCTCCAGAACAAGTCCGACGACATAGCGCTCAACCTGACCAAAACCGCCGCAAACCTCACGGGGATTCTCTACGAAACGGCCCTGAACTCGAGCGCAGCCTACGGCGAGGCCTTAATAGGAATTGAACGCCTCGACAACCAGGTTGAGGAGCTTAACTCAACCCTGCCCCAGCTTGCGAGGGCCTATCTCGAGCTTAACGAGAACCTCACCGAGCTTTACAACCAGAGCATGGCACTCAGCGCGGCCCTCAACGGGACCGACGGCTCCTATGTAGTTCTCCACAAAAACCTCACAGAGGCCTCCAAAAAACTCAAGGCGCTCAACTCGACGCTCTCGTCACTCAACACGGAACTCTACAACCTGAGCGACGGCTACGAGAAAGCTTATCTCGGCGTCATGGGCACCTACGGGGCGCTTCTCAAGGCCGGGGCCTACACGAAGGGAAGCCTTGACAGCACTACCGCGGAAGCAGTATCAGGGGCACTTGGGGTCCCGGTCGAGTTCGTCTACGCGACCTTCAACGCCACCTACCCGGTTTACGCCGCCAAAGGTCCGGCCGGAATCACGGATACCCTTCTCGCCAACGTCACAGAGGGCATAGTTTTGGGAAGCGCCAAGAACCCGCTGGAGGAGTCATTCATCAGGGCCTACGGGATAGCCTTCTACCGCGGCGTTGAGGCCTTCGACGGGAAGGCCGGAAGCGATTACGCCCTCCTCAACCTCGGTGAGAACGCGGCAAAACCGGTCCACGAGATAGCGGGAGGGGCACTCTCGACCCTTCCCGACGTTATAAAGGCCGCAGGCGGAACCTTCGAGGTTCCAGGCTTCGGTAGGGTCTCAGCTGGGACCCTTTCGGAGGTCGTTAAGGTCGCCATAAGCCTCGGAAGGAATCCATCCCCTGAGGAAGTTGAGAACGCCACGGTGAGCACGGCGGAACAGTTCTTCGGCGGAAGCTACCCAGGGAGCCTTCTCATTACTCTGCTCAAAGAAGGACCGACAGAGAAGCTCGAGAAGAGCCTTCTGACGGAGGGTCTCGAGGAGAAACTCCCGGCGGAGCAGAAGGGCCTCGCGCCGATAATAGCCGGAACCGTGGTCAAATACGACCCCCACGCCGAGGGAACCCTATCAAAGAACCCAGCCCTCCTCGAAAACGCGACCGTCGAGGTTCTCTCCGGAATCCTCAAGAGCAGGGGCGTTGGGCTTCCGGAGGACGTTATCAAAAAGGTCTACGAATCGGGCGGAGACGTTGAGCCAATAGCGGTCGAGATACTGACAGAGAAGACGGCGGAGAAAGTTAAGGACGAGAAGACCGCTGAGGTGATCGTGGATGTTGTCAGAAAGAACGCTGAGGAGCTTGCCGAGGGCAGGGGCGTCAAGGACGCGGTCAAGGAGATCGTCACGAGCCTCGCAGGGGAAACAGAGTTCGACCTAAACAGGGTCATCGACGAACTCTACTCCGGAAAGACGCCGCGGGAGATAGCCCTCGAACTGTTCAGGGAGGGAATAGACGAGAAGCTCTCGAACGTCTCCGCTCCCGAGGATGTTAAGGAAGCGATAAGAAAGGTTGCCCTCACGGCCGCCGAGAAGTACCCGATGGGCGAGGTGGAGATGGAAAAGCTGGCCAAGAGCGAGGCAGCGGAAATCATAGCGAAGCACCTGAACGACAACGACCTCGGCGTGGAGCTTCACATCGATACAACCAAGCTCGTTGACATTGCCTTCAAGTTCAGGAAGGACCCCGATGCGATAACGAAGGACGACGTGAAGCCCATCTCGGCAGAAATCTACCCGACCCTCTACGATACGGCCAAAGACTACATCGAGATGCTCAAGGGCAGGGACAACAGGACCATGCTCGTCCTCTTCACCCCAAAGGGCCTGGAAGGCGTGAGCGACCTCGAAAAGCAGAGCAGAGCACAGTACGAGAACTCACTGAAGGTCAAGGAGCTAGCGCTTAAAGAGTTCGGGAAGTCATTCAAAGGCGTAGAAGCTTACATCACCGGAACGCCGGTGCAGACCTACGAGATGATACACTACGGTAAAGAGGACAACGACAAGACAACGAAGTTCAGCATCATCGGTGCTCTGATAGTGCTCCTCCTCCTCATGGGAGTCGCTGTTTTGGCAACCCTCCTGCCATTCACCGGAGTTGCCACCGCAACGCTGACGGCCTTGGGAATCCTCTACCTCCTCGCCAAGGGAGATATCGTTAACGTCGGAAGCTGGGCGCAGATGCTCACCGTTACAACCGCCTTAGGTCTCGGCATCGACTACTCCACCTACTACCTGCACAGGTTTAGGGAGTACCTCGCGGAAGGCTACGACCACGACGGGGCGGCGAGCGAGGCTCTGAAGAGGGCTAAAGATGCCGTTCTGGCCAGTGCATCAACCGATATCATAGCCTTTGCCAGCTTCATCCTTGCCTGGGAGTTCCCGATATTCAAGACGATGGGCATAATCGCTCCCTTAGCGGTAATCACGGTGCTAATAGCGAGCCTGACCTTCATCCCGGCCATAACGGTGCTCATCGGCGACAAGCCGGTATTCTGGTGGCCGAGGCACATAGAGCACCACCTCAAGGGCGTTGACCTCCACGAGAGAAGTAGAATAGCGGAGTGGGCGGTCAAACACGCGAAGGTCGTTGTGCTGATAGCGCTCCTCGTAGCGGTTCCAGCGGCTTACAACTTCGCAAACTTCCACGGCACACACGACATCAAGCTCTTCATCCCGAAGGACAGCGAGACCTACCACTTCCTCCAGCTCAGCGATAAGACGGTTGGAGCGGGCGTTAGCTCACCAACTTACGTGGTCATAGACCTTGGCCATAAGGTTACCCCAGCGGACCTCGCCAAGATAAACGCGATAGCGGAAGAGATAAGCAAAGTGAGCGGTGTCGAGCACGTCTACACCCTGACCCAGCCCTACGGAAAGAGGGTGAACACCGACGACATAGAGACCCTCAAGTCCCTCGGCGGTGACCGCTACCTCTCGAAGGACGAAAGCAAGGTACTCATCCAGGTCACCGGAAAGTACGAAGCAACGGATGAGCGCTCCAAGCAGATGGTCAGGGAGATAAGGAGCATCGTGAAGAGCGAGGAGAAGAAGGGCACCATAGAGAGCGGAATGGTCGGAGGAAACACCGCCCTGGCGCTCGACCTCAGCAACCTCATCAACGACGTCTTCTGGCACAGGATCTTCCCGGTGGCGCTCCTGCTGATGTTCCTGTCCCTCATACCGACGCTCAAGGGAATTCCGGCGGTCATAGCGACGATGGGCACCATAGCGGTCGGCGTGCTCCTCAGCATCAGCATCTCCAGCTGGCTCTTTGAGAGGGTCTTCGGCCAGCAGGTCATGTGGTTCCTGCCACTCATGGTCTTCGTCGTCCTCATGGGAGTGGGCATCGACTACAACAGCTTCTACCTGGTGAAGGCCAGGGACGAGTTCGAGCGCCGCTCTCCAGAGGACGCATTGGTGGTCGCCGCCGGAACTATGGACAAACTCGTCGTCGGACTGGCGGCTGTACTCGCGACCACCTACGGCTCGCTGATGACTGGAGCAACGTGGGGCATAAGGGAGATAGGCTTTGCCCTCGCCCTGGGCGTACTCCTGACGGCGACGTTGGCGGTGTACTTTATCGGCCCGTCCACCATGGCCCTCTTCGGCGAGAAGGCCTGGTGGCCACTTCACAAGGTGGAAAAGAAGAAGTGATGCCCCCTAACCCTTTTTCTCTATATTTTTCGGAGTGAGGCTTTTGACAAGAACATACTCTCCAGGTTTATTATTCCCCTGAGACTACTCCCACACATGAGTGAGATAGTTGTGAAGGTTCCCGACGGGGTAGATGAAAGGCTCGCAAAGCTCGTTATAGAACGGGCGCTCAAAAGGCTGAAAGTAGCCAGAGAGACCCTTGGGACGCTCAAGCCGAAGAAGAACGTCGATGAGCTTATCGCCGAGGCCGATGAGGCATGGACCGCGTGATGCTCGATTCAAACGTTATACTGAAGCACCTCTTCGGCAAGTGGAACATCTCCGAGCTTCTCGCCCTCATGGAACCGTACTACAACGACATCGTTATTCCGAGGTTCTGTATGTGGTCATCAGAAATGAGGCCGGTGAAAAGCCGTTTACTCTCAAAAAGAAGCCGGAACTTGTTGTTAAATCCTCGAACGCCCTAAGGCCTGCCCTTAGACTGTTTGAGGTCCTTAATTACTCGCCAGTAAGCGAGCACACGTTGTGAGAAGCGGAAAAGCTAATTGAGAGCCACGGTCTTCTTCCGGGCGATGCCATAATACTGGCCAACTGCATTGAAACCGAATTGAATGCACTTTTGACGTGGGACTCGGATCTCCTCAGGCTGAAGGACGCTATCCCCAAGTGCAGGATAAGCACTCCCTCCGAATACCTTCAGCTCCTTTCGACACACTTTTAAACGCTAAACTTGAGCTTTCATTATGAACATCGCCGAGATGCTCGCGCTGATCGGATTCGGATACCTCCTGAAACTCGTGGTTAGGAAGGAAAAACCCTTTGACCGGCTTCGATTCATTACCAACGACATCCTCCTGGCTTTCTTCATATTCGGAAACGTCGCGAGCAAGGATTTAGAGTATCTGCTCAGCATAAAGACGGTCTTCCTCTACGTCTTTCTGATAATTGGCATAAGTCTGGGCTTTTCCTACCTCTACGGCAGGTTCGTTCTCAAGAACGACCCCTGGGCCGGGGCTTTGATGGTCCTCTCGGTCTACCCCAACACAGCAGCACTCGGCTTTCCGATAGCGAGCCTTTTCTTAGACGACATAACACCGGCGATACTCTACTCAACGACCAACTCGATGATAGTCATCCCAATCGTGACTTTCATTGCCGCCCACTACTCGAGTGGCGGCGCGAGCGTTAAGGGGAGCTTCCTCAAGGCTTTAAAGTTCCCACCGACGCTGGCGAACCTCCTCGCGCTTGGCCTCGTCGTCACGGGAATTCACATCCCGGGCTGGTTCATCGAGCCGGTTAAAACAATCGGCTGGCTCAGCATCCCGCTTCTCCTCATCTACTTCGGCTCGAGGATAACGCTGAGGGCTTTCGAGCTTAGAAAGCTCCTCGAAGTTGGGGCCTTCAGAATAGCGATTCCC
>JALVWX010000194.1 GCA_027023165.1 Thermococcus sp.
TTGATATCAGGGCAAGGGCCTTCGCCGAGAGCAGGATGAACTCCGAGAGAGCGTAGGGCAGGACTATCCTCATTACGTGGTGCTTTGTAACCCACCACTCACTCCCCCCAAGCGCCCTCGCGGCCCTCGCGTACTCCTTGCTCTTCTCCACCACCGCCATCGTTTTTATATTCCTCGATATCCTGCCGAAGAGGAGAAGCCCGAGGACGATGGCAAAGTCCCAGACAGGAACGCTCAGGCTCCCGTAGTAGCCCACAGTCTGGAGGATTGGGATGAGGGCGATAAGGAGGGGTATCATGGGGAGCATCGTTGAGACCTGTGACGCGAAGTCAACCGCCGACCCGCTTTTACTTGAGAGGGAGCCGGCCAGTCCAAGCAGGAGTCCGAGCAGAACCGCCGTCGCCGCAATGGAGAACACAAGCTCCAGGGTCTGCCTAGTTCCCCACAGGAAAGCGCTCCAGAGGTCTCTGCCGAAGGCGTCGGTCCCCATCGGACAGCACACCTTGCCAACGACCTTGAGGTAAGGCTCGGATGAGGCAGACACCGTGAAGAGGTAGGTCCCCTTCACGGGCACCCATGATTCACCTTCCCTACGCGAGAAGATGACGTTCAGGACCTTGCCGGTCACCATCAGGGTTATTCTCTCATCGATTGTGAAGTTCATGCCCGAGTTCCGGATTATGCTCTGTGCCACCGGAGGGGACTTCCTGAAGTCAAGCTCAACGGGCGGGCCTGAGTACACCGTGAAGGTTCTCCCGTCAGGGGTTGTCACGTTGACGGTTACGATTCCTTTGGGAGGCGTTTTGAAGGGGATGATTACATCATCGGGGAGGGTGGAATAGTGGAAGCTGTAGGCCATCCTGTAAACGCCATCACCGGCCTTGACGGCCTCGATCGTCTCTGTCACTGGAAGGTTCCTTCCAAAGAGGTTGACCCACTCGGGGGGTGCAAAGCGGGGGTTGTGAGTCCAGTACGTGATGGAGTACCAGTTCTCAACGTTCTCTCTGTTTACGATGTATGGAGCGATGATTGCGAAGAGCAGGTAAAAGGCCACTATACCGGGGCCGAGCTTGAGCTTCCATCCCATTTCAATCACCCCGCGACACCCTCGGATCCAAGCGGACGTAAATTCCCTCCATCACAGTGGAGACTACGAAGTAGAGCGCCAACATTACAAGGGAAACGAATATGAGGAGCTGAGGGTAGAAGTAGAGTTTTATACCTTGGGGCGGTTTGTAGACGACCCCGAACGAGGCAAACAGGAGGTAGCCCAGGCCCTTCACATCGAAGATCATCTCAACGACGAAGACAGCCGTTAGAACCTCCAGCAGGTTGTAGGTTGTGTAGGCAAGGAACTGCGGCAGCGCCGTTTTCAGGACCTTTTTTCTTATCCTCCTATCGGGGAGACCCTTGGCCCTGTCCGCGAGAACGTGGTCCGTGACCCTCTCCTGGGCAACCAGGTTCTTGACTATGAAGGCGTACTCGAAGACCATCGCCAGGAAAACCGCGAGGGCAGGCCCCAGGTAGGCTAAGAGGTACGTGCCGGCGTTTATTCCGCCGTGGGTCGAAGCGTCCTGAAGTCTCATCTGGAAATCGGGGGTGTAGCCTATGTCCCAGAGGATTAAAAAGAGGATCGCCCCGATGAACCAGCT
>JALVWX010000195.1 GCA_027023165.1 Thermococcus sp.
CCCAGACCTCATACACCTCTGGTTCGGCAATGAAGTCGCCCCAAGGGGCTACGTCTGGGTCTTCCCGAAGGACGAGGACAGGGCCAACGTGGGGATAGGCATCGCCTCAGACCACCCGGAGACGGCAAAGTACTACCTCGACAAGTGGCTCGAGGAGAACAAGATTCCCGCTAAGAAGATACTCGAGGTAAACGTCGGGGTCGTCCCGGTCGGCGGCTTCGTGAAGGAGCTGGCGAAGGACAACGTGCTGGTTGTCGGCGACGCCGCGAGGCAGGTCAACCCGATGCACGGTGGCGGAATGGCGGAAGCGATGGAGGCCGGAACAATAGCGAGCAAGTGGATAGTCAAGGCCCTTGAGGAGGAGAACATCTCGCTCCTTCAGAACTACACGAAGGAGTGGTGGGAGACCGATGGGCAGAGGCTCGAGAAGGTTCTTAAGGTCAGGAAGGTCACCGAGAAGCTCACGGATGAGGACCTCGACCTCTTCATCCAGATACTCAGCGGGGCCGACGCGGAGAAGATAGCGGGCGGTGACTACGGAGAGGTCATAAAGGCACTCCTCAAGCACCCGAAGGTTATCCTCAGCCCGAGAAGGATCAACCTCCTCAGACAGCTCCTTTAACGCACCTGAAGCCCCTTTTCTTTTCCCTTGACCAGATGACTGTCTCCCTGCTCTCGCCCGCTTCTATCGTGCCCCATGGGAGGTGAAGGCTTTTTCTCGTGGGGATTCTGTAGTAAACGTCCACTCCCCCGCTTTCAATTTTGGTGAATTCTGAAACGTCGGGAAGCTCGTCGATCTCGGTGCACTCTCCACCCCTGCACTTAAGGGGAGGAGCCTCGATGCCGAGCTTCATCTCAAGGGTGAGGAGTTCAACCAGCCTCTCGAACTCAGGAGGATCCATCAGGTACATCCTCCTGACTGCCGAGAGGAGCACGGGAAACCTCCTGTCGTCCTCTCCGATACCGTATCCAATCTCGTGGAGGGGATCCCTGGGTGGACGGCCTTCAAGCGCGTTCCTAAGCTTTACGACGCGGTTGATCCAGACCTGGATGGGCTTAGGCTCCCCCAGACCCGAGAGACGGCGGTCCAGCGAGAACCCCCTGCCGGGGTCCAAACCCCGGAGGTAGCCGAGCTGGAGGTCAAGCTCCGGCACGTTGAGATAGGCGTTGCTCAGTCTGATGAGATCCAAAGCGCGGAGAAAGGTCGAGTACACCCTCTCGACCCCTTCATCATCGCCCGCCGCAAAGAAGTACAGGGCCGCATCCGCCAACCCCAAGAAGACCGAGGACTGAACCTCGAGGAGAAAGCCTAGCGTCAGCGTGTCGATGTCCCTTTCAAAGCGTCTCAAAACGTCCTCTGCGTTCTCAAGAAGGGTGCGGGCAGTTCTGAGGGGATCGTCTTCGTTCCTTGCCGTCACTTCTTCCTCCACTCCTTGCAGTTCATATCGACGCATATCTCGTACTCACGGCCCTTTTCCCGTATCTTCACCACAGGTGCACCGCCGCAGCAGGTTTTGTCCGTCGGGATTATCTCACCGCGCTGGAGGAGCGGATAGGTGACGTCGCACTTCGGCCAGTTCGAACAACCTACAAAACGCTTACCGGTCTTCCTGTTGTAGCGGACGACCAGATCACCGCCGCACTTGGGG
>JALVWX010000196.1 GCA_027023165.1 Thermococcus sp.
CTTCAGCGTGACCTTCCAGGGCTCGACGCCGTACTCTTTGGCTAAAAGCTGGACTATTTTCGGCCTGCAGAAGCTTCCCTGACAGGTTCCGGTTGTAGCTTTCGTTCTGAACTTGACGGAATCAACGCTCGGAGTTTTGACGCCTATGAACTTCATCCTCTCGATTGCCTCCAGAATGTCCCCCTCGCTGACGTTGTTGCAACGGCAGACTATCTTTCCATAGGCAGGGTTTCTCTTAACCGCTTCGTTTACCTGTTCGGGTGTCATCATGAAGAAGTGGCTTATCTCCTTCCTGTAGGGGTTCCACTTGGGTTTTTCCTTCAGCTCAATTCCGAGGTCGCGCTGGATTATCTGGGCAACCTCATAAGCTATCGCGGGGGCGCTCGTTAGACCGGGCGAGCGAATGCCTGCAACGTTGATGAAACCCCAGACCTCTTCCTCCGCTTTGAGTATGAAGTCCCCCCCGGTTGGCTCAGGTCTCAGTCCTGCGAAGGTTCTGATGACCTTGCTCCTTGGGGGTAGCTGGGGCCAGAGCTTTTTGGCACCTTCCCACACCTGCTCAAGTCCTTCCCTTGTGGTTGCAAGGTTGTCCTTTTCCTCCGGTGGCAAATCCTGGGCGTTTGGCCCTATCATCAAATGTCCAGATATCTCAGTGGTTACGACGATTCCCTTGCTTATCGGCGTCGGCGTGGGGAAAAGAACTCTCCTCGGCCCGGGAACGTCGTCATCAAAAATCCAGTATTCTCCTTTCCTCGGGTGAATCTCGAAGTAGTCTATTCCAGCCATTCTCGCTATCTCATCGGCATAAAGGCCCGCCGCGTTTATGACGATGTCGGCCTCGATGAAGCCGTTGTTTGTTTCAACGCCCTTAACCTCCCCGTTCTCGACCTTTATGCCCTTCACTTCCGTTTCGAGATGGGTCTTTACTCCGTTGGCAACGGCGTTTTCCACGATGGCTATAACCGCTGGAATCGGGCCTATCTGACCGACTATGGGGACCCACAGAGCTCCAATAGCTTCCCTCGTGAGGTTTGGCTCGAGGTGGAAGAGCTCGTTCCTGTCAACTATCCTCATCTCGGGGACGCCGTTTTTTCTTCCGCGCTCCAAAAGCCTCTCAAGTTCGTCGAAGTCCTCCTCCTTGGTTGCAACTATCAAAGCCCCGTTCCAGATGTGGGGAATCTCCAGTTCCTTAACCCACTGGTGCCAGAGCCTGTTTCCCCTTATGCAGAGCCTCGCCCTCGTAGGATACTTCTCCGGGTCGTCGTCGTAACCGCCGTGAATTAAGGCGGTGTTTGCCTTGCTTACGCCCCAGCCAACGTCTGGTGCCTTCTCGATTAGGTGAACCTCAAGGTTCTCGTACCTGCTCAGAACGCGCGCTATGCTCGCACCGCTTATTCCCGCGCCTATTATGGCAACTTTTGTCTTCATACTCACACCTCCGAACTAAAACGAAAAACGGATTTTTCCGTTTTAAAGCTTTCTCTAACCTTTGGTTTGCCCCAAAAGAAACGAGAGAACAGTTTTGGGCATAATAAGGCAGGACAGGTGTGGACATCTAGCGAATGGACGAATGTGTCTATTCTTCCCAGGCGCCTAGCACGGTGAAGTTACTCCAAACTCCCTCGTGGAGACCAGCGCAGGGGACTTGTCACGTTTCACATTCTATCTGCACAAATCGGCCACCAAAACACAAAAAGCACAGTTAGGTGAAGGATAAAGAAAAGGGGTTAAGACGTTCCAACGACCTTAGCCCAGCCCATGGCCCTCTTCACGGCCTCCTTCCAGCCGCGGTAGAGCCGCTCCCGGGTTTCTTCGTCCATAGTCGGCTCAAAGACCCTCTCGGCCTTCCAGAGGCTCTTTATCTCGTTGAGGCCGCTCCAGTAATCGACGGCCAAGCCGGCCAAATAGGCCGCGCCAAGGGCGGTGGTTTCCTTCACTACAGGCCTGACGACGCGCCTGTTGAGTATGTCCGCCTGAAAAGCCATCAGGAAGTCGTTGGCCGTTGCTCCCCCATCGACGCGGAGTTCCCTTATTCCGACCAACTTTTCCATCTCCTCAATGACGTCCCTTGTGAGGTAGGCTATCGCCTCCAGCGTTGCCCTCGCCAAATGCTCCCTGCCGGTTCCGCGCGTTATGCCTATTATAAGGCCCCTTGCAAACTGGTCCCAGTAAGGAGCACCGAGGCCAACGAAGGCCGGGACGAAGTAGACCCCTTCGTTGCTCTCCAGCTTTTCCGCGAGTTCCTCTGTTTCAGAGGCGTGCCTGATAATCTTTATTCCGTCGCGGAGCCACTGGACGGCCGCTCCAGTTACGAATATGCTTCCCTCGAGGGCGTAGGTTACCCTCCCGTTCAGCCCCCAGGCTATGGTCGTGAGCAGGTTGTCGGAGTAGCGGACGGTCTTTCCGGTGTTGGCCAGGATAAAGCTCCCCGTCCCGTAGGTTGTCTTGACCATTCCAGTCTCAAAGGCGGCCTGCCCAAACAGAGCGGCCTGCTGGTCGCCGGCGTCTCCACTCACCGGAATTTCCGCACCGAGGAGGTCTCTCCTCGTATAGCCGTAGACCTCGCTCGACTCCCTGACCTCCGGCAAAACGCCCTCTGGGATGTCGAATATCTCTAGAAGCTCATCGTCCCACTCCAACCTCCTTATGTTAAAGAGCATGGTCCTTGAGGCGTTCGAGTAGTCGGTGACGTGCTCGCCGGTGAGGCGGTAGATGAGGAAGGTATCAACCGTTCCGAAGAGAACCTCGCCCCTCTCGGCCTTCTCCCTCAGGCCGGGCACGTTGTCGAGGAGCCACTTGAGCTTGCTCGCGGAGAAGTAGGCATCGGGCACGAGTCCCGTCTTTTCCCTTATAACCCCTCCGTACTCGCGCTTTATCTCCTCGACCATTTGGGCGGTTCTCCTGCACTGCCAGACTATCGCGTTGTGAAGAGGTTTTCCGCTTCTGTCCCACACTATCGTCGTCTCGCGCTGGTTGGTGACTCCGATGGCGGCTATCTGCCCAGGCTCGATTTTGGCCCTCGCGATGGCAGTCTTTATGGCCCTGAACTGCGCTTCCCAGATCTCCCCTGGGTCGTGCTCCACCCAACCGGGCTTTGGGTAGTGCTGGGGGAACTCGTACTGGCCGATTCCGTGCACGTTGCCCTCCCTGTCGAAGAGTATGGCCCTCGCCGAAGTGGTTCCCTCATCGAGCGACATGATGAACTTCTCCATGGTCTCACCGAAAGGTAAGAAAGGAGGGAGAGTATATTAGGGATTCGGTTATCTCAGCCCTATTGAGCCGAGGTAGTTCAGCATCCTCTCGACGTCGTTGGCTATGATGACGTCGTAGAGGCCGCCGAGGCGGACGAGGTTGTCGTTCTCGTAGTAGAGTTCGGCGTTGAGGGGCCAGAGTGCCACTTTAAGACCGGCCCTCTTGACCATCTGGAGCGCCCCGACGGTCTTCTCGACGCCGAGGATTTCCATTGCATCTATCGGCGGGTTTATTGACCAGGGCCTAAGCTCCGCTATGAGCTGAGGAAGCTGGGCGAGAACCTCTTCGCGGTCGATCAGTATTCCAAGCTTTGTCTCGGAATCGAGCTTCCTGTACTCCCTGAGGGCATCGATGAGGAAGGACGAGACGATGACCCTTCCCGGGTTGTTCCCCCCTATGATATCAGCGGTTTTCTCAACAGCATCGGCGTCCTTTATCTCAACGTTGACTATCGCATCCTCGGGAACGACCTCGAAGACCTCCTCGAGGGTGGGGATTTTCTCCCCGCTTCCAAAGTCGAGGGCTTTAAGCTCCTCAAGGGTCATCTCCTTGACCTTACCGCTTCCGTTGCTTGTCCTGTCAACGGTCTCATCGTGGATCACGACGACTTCGCCATCCTTGGTCAGCCAGACGTCGAGTTCGATCCCATCTGCTCCAGCTTCGATGGCTTTCCTGAAGGCCAGAAGTGTGTTCTCCGGGTACTTGGCGGAGTAGCCCCTGTGTCCGAGAACGAGGATCTTTCCCTCCATGGCGGTCACCTTCGTGTGAGTTAAGAAGGAACCTAAAAAACCTTTCCCAGCCTCGCGGGGTCGTCGGAAATGACAACGTCAACGAGGCGAGCCAACCTCGGGACCCAGAAAAGCTCGTCCATGCGGTAGTTCCAGAGGTAAACCCTGAGCTTCCGCCGCCTGAAGGCGCGGAGGAACGTTATGAAGGGTCGGTAGCCGATGTAGGAGACGACGTCGATTGGAACATGAACGGAATAAAGACCCCTCAGGCGCAAAAGCCTGGAGATCGATGAGAAACCGGTTATCGAGAAGCCGACCCTGCAGCCGGGGCATTCTCCCAGCAGGGCCTCTGCTATATGCACATCGTCGGTTGAGAAAACCGTTTTGTCAAGGGCTTTCATTCTCTCGGCGAGCGCGAGGAGTGGCTCCACTGCCCTGAGTTCCTTGATGTCGGCGTTGAAAAGGGGGGCATCGAGGGACAGCACCTCGAAAATCTCCGGAACAATGGGACCGATGGGATGGAGCTTCCTGAGCCTGGAAAGGCTAACTTCCCCGATCCTGAACACCCTTCCGCCGGATGTAAAGGTCCCATCGTGGTGGGCAATGAGCTTCCCATCACCGGTAACCCTGACGTCGAATTCTACACCATCCGCGTACCTCAAAGCCCTCCTGAAAGCCGGAAGGGTGTTCCCCATGGGGCCTTTGAAGCCCCTGTGCCCCAACATGAAGATATCCTCATTGTTCATTTCTGTTCCGATTCCCATCGTCCAGAAATGGGCTGACAACCCTTAAAAGCTTCTTCCGCATTACTACCAACGTTCCGGCACTGTATAGGGTAGAATAAAGGTGATGGAGATGAGCAACGATAAAAGGAAGTTCAGCTGGGGGATGGTTCTGAGCTTGGCCCTGCTCGGATTCAGCATGAGCACGGGCTGGGCAATAAACAAGGGACTGACCTTTAAACTGCTACAGGAGGGCTACACCAACGCTCCGGCGGTAATAGGGGCCGTGCTCTCGCTCCAGGGACTCATGGGTCTCATCGTGCCGCCTCTGATGGGCTATTACAGCGATATCTACTCGTCCGGGAGGGGCAGGAGGACGCCCTTCGTGCTCGCAGGCGGCGTTCTCGCGGGTTCAACCGCACTCGTGATATACTTCGGTTACATCGCTGGAATGCCCCTTGCAGCCTTCGCGGTAATCCTGGCGGCGTTCTACTTCTTCATGTACTTCTTCGTCGCCCAGTACCGCTCGCTGATGCCGGACGTCATCGAGAGCGGCTCCCGCGGCAAGGTCAGCGGAATAATAACGCTCTTCGAGTGGATGGGGAACCTCTTTCTCTTCGGGATGATAGCGTTTTTGGCTGCGAAGGCCAGCGCCGTCACGGGCATAGACAACGGGATAAAGGCCATGATCCAGGCTGGCTACCTATGGATTCCCTTCACGGTAGTCGCAGTCTTCCTCATAGGCTCAGCCGTCTACGTCTTCTTCAGGGTAAAGGAGCCGAAAATAGAGGGCGAAATACCGAAGGAGGGCCTCTGGGACTACCTCCGAGCGATAGTTTCCGACAGGGATTTCCTGAGCTTCTACACCGCCCAGATGCTCTGGTGGCTCAGCTTTGAGTTCATAGCGGTCTTCATGTTCGGCATCCTTGAGTCCGTTCTCGGCACATCGAACGTCACGGCCCTCGGAAACGCCATCATGGCACTCTTCAACGTCACGGTCCTCATCGGGGCCATCACCGGCGGCCCGCTCTACGACAGAATCGGCAGGAGAAAGTCCATCATCATCGGGGGAGTGCTCTTCCTGATCCCACTCATCCTCGGGTGGTTCATCCACACCAAGCTCCAGGTCACGGCCCTCATAGGCTTCGCAGGAATCGGCTGGGGAATGCTCATGGCAACCTCCTGGCCCGTCATCGGCGACCTGCTCACCAAGTACGAGAAGGAGGCCTTCAACGGCCGCTACTACGGTTTCTTTGAGGCAACGAAGTCCTTCCCGATACTCATAGCAGGCCTTGTGGGCGGCGCCATCGTTCAGCTCGCCGGTGGGAACTACCGGGTTCTCTTCCCTGTGGGAGCGCTCTTCGTCCTCATAGCCCTGCCGCTGATATGGAGCATGAAACACCTGGACGTTGAGAAGGGTTAAATATTCCCTTCCCACAATTTTTCTCGGTGAAGAAGGTGAGAACCCTCGAGGAAATAAGGGGAATCCTCCGGGAACACATGGGCGAACTGAGATCGAAGTACGGCGTTCGCACCATTGAGATTTTCGGGTCATACGCCCGGGGCGAGCAGGAAAAAGACAGCGACCTCGACCTCCTCGTCGAGTTCGAAAAACCTGTGGGTCTGCTGACGATCTCGATGCTCCAGATTTACCTCTCAGACCTGCTCGGAATCAAGGTGGACGTCATTCCCAGGGATTCCTTAAGACGGGAGCTGTGGGAAAGCGTGAGGAGGGAGGTAGTGAGGGTATGAGACGTTATGACCTATACATCAGGGACATCCTGGAGAACATAGAGAAAGCACAGAGCTTCGTTGAGGGGATGGAATTCGCGGACTTCGTCAGGGACGAAAAAACCGTTTATGCGGTCATCCGGTGCATTGAGGTCATTGGAGAGGCCGCAAAAGCCGTGCCCCCCGAGGTTCGCGAAAAGTATCCCCAGGTGCCCTGGAGGGCGATGGCCGGGATGAGGGACCGACTGATCCACGGATATTTCGGTGTAAACCCAGAAACTGTCTGGATAACCGTTGTCAAAGATTTGCCTCCGCTGAGGGAGGCTCTCAGAAAAATCCTCAGAGAGGTGGGTGATGGGACATGATCATGCAGATCGTGATAATCCTCGTTATTCTCTTCATCCTCTTCGCGATCTTCGTGGCCTACAAGATGGCGAAGCCGCCGCGCTTCGTCGGCGACTGGACGCCCAAGGAGTGGGGCTTTGACTACGAGGAGATAACCTTTGAAACACCCGACGGGCTGAAGCTGAGCGGCTGGTGGATTCCAAACGGAAGCGATAAAACCGTGATCCCGCTCCACGGCTACACGAGGAGCAGGTGGGACGACGTTTACATGAAGCAGACCACCGAGTTCCTGCTTAAGGAGGGCTACAACGTCCTGACCTTCGACTTCCGCGCCCATGGCAGGAGCGAGGGTAAGTACACCACCGTCGGGAGGGACGAGGTTAAGGATGTGGAAGCCGCCGTACGCTGGCTGAGGGAAAAGCATCCAGAAGCGGCCGAAAGCATAGCCCTGATAGGTTTCTCAATGGGCGCGATAGTCACCATCCGCTCTCTGGCCGAGCTTGGAGAGGTCTGCTGCGGCGTCGCGGATTCGCCGCCGATGTACCTCGACAGAACCGGGGCAAGAAGCCTCAAGTACTTCGCCAACCTGCCGGAGTGGCTTTATCCATTTGTCAAGCCGTTCGGAAGGTTCTTCAGCGGTGAAACCAAGGACACCATTGAGCTGGCCGAGAAGGTCAGAAAACCGCTCCTCCTCATAGTCGGGGAGAAGGACCCGCTTATTGAGGTGGACGAGGTCAGGGAGTTCTACGAGCGCAACAGGAAGGTCAACCCCGACGTGGAGCTTTGGGTTACCGACTCGCCCCACGTCAGAACGCTGAAGTTCCACCCCGAGGAGTGGAAG
>JALVWX010000197.1 GCA_027023165.1 Thermococcus sp.
GTGATAGAGGTCCATCCCGATTACAGGGGCATGGGGATAGGCAGGGCACTGATTGAGTTCGCTGAAGACGTGGCGAGGGAGGAAGGGGCCGAACTGATGACGGCTCAGCCTGATAAAAGCGCTCTGGGCTTTTACAGGAGGCTGGGTTTCAACGTTACCCTCTTCAGGGGCACGGTGGTCTCGATTCCCGCGGTTGGTGATGGTCAGGTCAGCGTGTCTTCCTTCACGTGGAGAGACGTTGAGACCCTTGAACTCGTCGCGGGGAGATTCCAGAGCTCCTACAGCATGTTCTTCTCCGCTTTCAGGGACAGCATAGCGGGGATTCATTACACAGTTGAAAGCGGAAGGAGCGGGGAGTCATACTATGTCCTTAGAAACCTCCCCGGTAGAGAAGGGGTCGCGATGCTCCTCTGGGGCAGGCTTGAGGACGCGAGAGGAGTTATCGGCCGGGCGAGGAGTCTTGGATATACGAGAATTCTGACGGTTCTTCCAGAGGGAAAGGAAGGTTTTGGTGCACGAAAGATTGGAGAACTCAAAATTGTGGGAAAGAGAATCACCTGAGGAACTCCTTGGCCAGGGCAACCTCCATGGCCGTTCCCAGGTAGAGGACGTCCTCATCAACGTTGAACTTCGGGTGATGGGGCGGGTAGATTATCCCCTTCTCCTCGTTCCTTATGCCCAGTGCCAGAAACGCCCCGGGAACCCTCTGGAGGTAGTAGGCGAAGTCCTCGGCTCCCATTGACATCGGGACGTCGGCGTGTTTTAGCCTGTACTTTTCCGCAACTTTTCTAGCAAAGTTGGCCATTTCCCCGTCGTTAATCGTTGGGGGGACGAGTTCTACTATATCATTTTTGCTTTCTACGTTGTGGGCCTTCGCTATGGACGTTGCTATCTCGTCTATTCTCCTCTGGATTAGCTTCCCAACCTCTTCACTGTAGAACCTGAAAGTGCCCTTCAGTTCGGCTTCCTCCGGAATAATGTTGTGGGCGGTGCCCGAGTTGAAGGCGGTCACGCTAACGACTGCGGTCTCAAAGGGAGAAACGTTTCTGCTCACAATGGTCTGGAGTGCCGTTACAATTTCGGCACCTGCTATAATCGGGTCCCGCGCGAGGTGAGGATAAGCCCCGTGTCCGCCCAATCCTTTGAGCTTTATCGTAAAGAACCCTGCACCGGCCAGGAAGGGCCCTTCACGGATTCCAATCACTCCGCTTGGCAGTTCCATCCAGACGTGGAAGCCGAAGATGGCATTAACGCCCTCCAGGGCGCCGCCTTCAATCATCTTGACGGCTCCGTTGCCACCTTCCTCGGCGGGCTGGAATATAAGACGCACCCTTCCATTGAACTCCTCTATGTGCTCGGCTATTATTTTCCCCGCCCCTAGGAGCATTGCGGTATGTGCGTCGTGTCCACATGCGTGCATCTTTCCGGGAACCCTTGACTTGTAAGGGACGTCGTTCTCCTCCTGAATCGGCAGGGCGTCCATGTCCGCGCGCAGGGCTATCGTTTTCTCCCCTTCTCCAATGTCCGCTATAATCCCCGTCCCAACGCGCTTTATCCTGTAACCCCACTCTCGCAGGTGCTCCTCGACTATTCTCGATGTTCTCTCCTCTTCATATTTGAGTTCCGGCCACATGTGGAAGTCTCGGCGCCATGCTACGATCTCCTTCTCAATTTTTTTGGCTTCGGAAACGGGATCTACGCCCATAGTATCCACCGAATCGTATTTCGCCCGGCATGGATATTAACTTTTCGATGGATATCTTAATGGACTATGCAATCCCAAAGCATGTTCTACCAAATGGGGGGGTGTATGGATTGGAGTCCTGCAGAATTATCTGAACCTCAGGAAGTGCTGAACGTGTGGTGAGAGAATATAAAAAGCTGATGAAGAAGGGGATGTTTGCCTTTCTCGATTAAACCTTTCCCTTTTTGTAAAGTTCCATGAATTCCTTTGGGATGAGAATGTAGAACCCATGCCGACTATTTTGAACCGCTTGTTCTTATCCCTGATTCTTAAGAGGTGCTTCCTGTCGTAAGTTATCAGAAACTCGGCCTTTGAGTTACACACCACGTCCAGAAAGGGGATGTCCTTTGGATCACGAACCTTCTCAAGGAGGGTTTTGGACTTTTTGAAAGAGCGCTTTATCGAGACTCTCTCCGAGTATAAGATGACCACATCAACCCTTTCCCTAGCAAGGGACTGGGGAATTCCCTTCATGATTTTGGGGTAGGCGATTACATTGTAGTACTCCTCCCCGGTGGCGTTAGAATAATAGTTTATTATTTTCTCTTCGAAAAGGAGGTTAATTACCTCAAAAGCATGACCCATTTCCCGTCATCCGTTAAGGACGCTTGAACGACAGTGAAAGCGGCGCTTGCGCAAGCAAGGACTGTTGTGGTGGGCCCGCGGGGATTCGAACCCCGGACCTCCACCTTGTCAGGGTGGCGTCATAACCAGTCTAGACCACGGGCCCCCAGGGATGGTGGACCGGCCGGGATTTGAACCCGGGGCCTCCGCCTTGCCAAGGCGGCGCTCATACCAGGCTGAGCTACCGGCCCACTCCCGATGCCGTAATCACCTATCAGGGTGGGTTTATAAATCTTGCGGTTATTAGAATTCGTCGAGATGGACCTCAGAAGGACGCAACTAGACGTGTGGTTACCGGCACCCGGACAGGTATGACATTCGCGGGGTTGATTTATCCGGAAAAGAGCAAGAAGCGGAGGCGAAGAAGTGAGGGTTAATCTTAAGAGCGGGAAGGCTAAGAGGGGAATGGTGCGGAGGATAGCCGTTAGTGTGAAGAACTCGGAGGGTGTTGAACTCTTCATTGAGGAAGTCGCAAAGGCTGTTGGAGTCTCACCCAAGGAACTCATTGAGTATTACGAGTGGAAGGCTAACCTTGCGAAGATAAAGGAATCCAGCGAGAAGATGACTAAGAAAAAGGCAAGAGAATTCATTAAAAAATGGAAGAAGGAAAAGCCTCGCATGAGTGAGGGAGAGGCTGTTAAACTCTACTATGAAGCCGAGGAGGAGATCAAGAGATGGGAAAAGCTGGAGAGAAAGCTGAAAAAGCTCGGCCTAGAGTAGTCATCGACACCTCCGTTTTGATTCCAGCACTTTTATCCTCTAAAAGTGCCTTTTTTACAAGTTGCATTTCGGAAAGGTTTTTTACTCGCTTGTCCCTTTGGTGAGTGTTTTACTGCTCAAAGCGCCCTTCGGGCGCTGATTAAAGTTGAAACTGCCTGGAAGGGGTATCCTTGGGTTAACCCCTTTGAGACTTATTCTTTGAAGAGTGCACGAGTAATCTTTGCCCTTTTTGAGTGGCAAAGAGCATTTTGGTCAAACTTTGCATTGCAAAGTTTGCTTGCTGAGCAAAAGTTTCATCAAAGTCTGTAGCTCCTTCTTGAAGTGCAAGTTCTCGGTGTGGTTTCTTTTTGATGTGTGTTTAAAAATAGACGCCCGGGGAGCGTCAACGGAGGCAAACCCCTCAGAAGGATTCTTCTCAAAACGTCATAACAGGAACAAGCTCGTATGAGGCTAGCTTTTGTTGACTCCTGCGCGGCAGAAGCTTAAAAAGGGAACCAAAAACGGCTAATTTCAAAGTTCAGTAGCGGTAGTCAGAATAGCCGTCGGAGTAGTTTCTCCTCCCGCTCTTCTTGCCCCCACCGTTGCTTCCCTTTCCTCTGCCACTACCGTAGTTTCTGGAGCGGCCGGAGTTCCTGGAGTAGCCCCTTGAACCGGAGTTCCCCTGGCTCCTCTCGTACCTCTCGCGGTACTCGCGCGGTATCTCCTCGCTCAGCTCCGACTTCCTTATCTCAACGCCAGCCTGCTGGGTAATGTAGCGGAGTCTTCTGAACTCGCCGGGCATGATGAAGGTGACCGCCCTTCCCTTCTTGCCCATCCTGCCTGTTCTGCCTATCCTGTGAACGTAGTCTTCGGCCGTCATGGGCAGGGAGTAGTTTACGATGTGGTTGATGTCCTGCACGTCGAGCCCCCTCGCGGCGACGTCGGTAGCCACTAAAATCCTCGTCTTCTTGTTCTTGAAGCGCCAGAAGGTCCTCTCCCTGGCGGCCTGGCTCATGTCGCCGTTCAAAGCTTCGGCGCGGTAGCCGCTCCTCCTCAGCCTCTCGCTCAGCTCGCGCGTTTCCCTCTTCGTGGCGCAGAAGACTATGCCGTAGAAGTCCTCGTTGCCGTCGAGTATCTTCTTCAGCACGGTGAACTTTCTGGCGGGGACGACTTCTAGGTACTCCTGATCGACCATCTCGGGCACGAGCTCGTCGCTGCTGACGCTTATGACCTCGTAGTCACCCATATAGCGCCTCGCGAGCCTCTTTATCTCGGGCGGCATCGTAGCCGAGAACATGAGAACCCTTTTCCTCTCCGGCGTCTCCCTGAATATCGCCTCGATGTCGTCTATGAAGCCCATGTCGAGCATCCTGTCTGCCTCATCGAGGATGAAGAACTTAACGCCGCTTAAATCAAGAGTGCCCCGCCTTATGTGGTCGAGAACCCTGCCGGGAGTTCCAACGACAACGTGGGTGCCCCGCTCAAGCGCCCTTATCTGCGGCCCTATCGGCTGGCCGCCGTAGACCGCGTAGATGTAGATTCTCTTTCTCCCGCGGAGGCTCTTGATCTCGTCCGCCACCTGGAGGGCCAATTCCCTCGTTGGGGTGAGGATTATCGCCTGGACGCCCCTCTCCTTGGGATCAATTGCCTCAATTATCGGGAGCGCAAATGCGGCCGTCTTTCCGGTCCCGGTCTGGGACTGTCCGATTATATCAGTCTCCCCTGCTAAAAGCCTGGGGATGACCTCCCTTTGGATATCGGTTGGCTGTGAGAAGCCTTTCTTCCTGACTGCCACTAACGTGGCCTCGGATAAGCCCAAATTTTCAAAACTCATTTTTCTAACTCCTTATACGTTACTCAGACGCACCCCTTCTCAAACGGAACGCGCCGAGAAGAAACGCGATCTGGCGGGCCGGGGGGGATTCGAACCCCCGACCACGGGATTAAGAGTCCCGCGCTCTAACCATGCTGAGCTACCGGCCCTCAACCCGAAACCATAGAAGGGAAGTGCATTTATAAATTTTTCGGTCACTCCCATCCTCGGATTACGGGAGAAAAGGATATAAGGCGAAGTACTCAAATGATGAACGATGATAACGTATCAGCATGTTAAATTAGTTGCTGAAATTGTGGCATTCCTCTCCCTAAGCGCGGCTGTTTACGTAGCCCTTACTTTGCGCTCCGCCCTGCGTGAGCTTTTGAGCAAGAGAGAGCTGGATTTAATAACCGCGGGAATTTTGGTGTTCTGGGTCGGCTATCTTGTCAACGTTCTCAACGACGTCATAGTGACTGATTTTATGAAAGTGGCCGATGACGTTCTCGTTGCCATTGGTATGTTTATACTGGCCGTTGCGGCTGGGGGAGTGAGTAGGCGGATAAAACTCCGCATCGAACCCAAAATGGTTCAGGGGGACGGCTCCGGGCTTCCCCTGGATTCTTATATTGCTCTCAACCTTTCGGTTCGCTCCATTCTAAATCTCCTCGCGGGCAAAAAGGTCGTTGCAGTGACGAGGTATCCAGAGAAGTGGAAGCGCTTGGGGGTTCCGGCAATATGGCTGACCAACGTGGAACATCCGGAGGGTGTTTCCCCCACCCGGCTTGCGCCCCTTCTGCACTACATCATTAAGAGCGCCGATGAGAACACCTTTGTGGTACTCGACAGCCTAGACTACCTTATCCTGCACAATGGGAGAGAGGCGTCTCTAAAGTTTCTCCTGAGTCTCAAAGATTATCTACTCGATAGGGGTGCCGGATTGATCCTTATGGTGGATCCTGCCACGATTGATAAGCCCCTCCTTCAGATACTCCTGCGGGAGTTCGAACCCCTTGACAGACCGTAAACTTTATAAACGCTCCGCGAGCGTTATAATCTGGCAGCGCGGGGGTTGCCAAGCCTGGTCAAAGGCGCGGGATTGAGGGTCCCGTCCCGTAGGGGTTCCGGGGTTCAAATCCCCGCCCCCGCACCACAACAGCCCTTGCTTCGCATGTTGAGGCAAAGCCTCAACACCTTGGGAAGCTTTGCTTCCCACGGAGCGCTGGCGGGAGATTGTGATTCTTTTTTGGAATGTCAAAGTGTGAGTGGATTCTTTTTACGTGGTGTTTTGGGCGTGAATTCCTTCGGTATTTGCCCTCCAGAAGAGTTCCTCTCCTTTTGACGCCCTTCGGGCGTGGATTAAAGTTGAAACTGGTTGAAGGGCCAGACTTGAGGTTGAACCCCTTGAAACTTGCTATATTTAACGGGGGCACGACTAACTTTTACTCTTTAAGGAGAAGGATACTCTTTGATCAAACTTCACTGAGCAAAGTTTCAGCGTTGACGGAGCAAAGGCGTGCTTTTCTAAGAATGCCAAACTTTGATGAAACTTTGCCATGCAAAGTCTCCTCCGCATGATTTTTATAACCCCTTCCCCTATCCGTTTAAGGTGTCGCCATGGTCACGCTCATCATCGCCGAGAAGCCCAACGTCGCGAGAAAGATCGCCTACGCCCTCGCTGAAGGTAAACCTGTGAGAAAAACCATCGGAAAGGTGAGCTACTACGAGTTCACCCGCGACGGGAAGAGGGTAATCGTCGCTCCGGCGGTAGGACACCTCTTCTCCCTGGCTCCCAAAGTTAAGACCTACGGTTATCCCATCTTCGACATAGAGTGGGTGCCCGTATACGTCGCCGAGAAGGGAAAGAGCTATGCCAAGGATTACATCAAAGCCCTCGCAACCCTTGCGAAGCGGGCGGACGAGTTCATAGTTGCCTGCGACTACGATACCGAGGGCGAGGTGATAGGCTACACGGCCCTCAAATACGCCTGCGGCGTCGATCCCTCAAATGCGAAGAGGATGAAGTTCTCAGCTCTAACGAAGAAGGACCTCCTCAGGGCCTGGTACAACCTCGAGCCGACGATAAACTTCGGAATGGCAGACGCGGGAATAGCGCGCCATGTTTTAGATTGGTACTGGGGCGTCAACCTCTCGAGGGCACTCACCTCGGCGATAAAGCGCGCGAGCGGCAAGTGGATGGTGCTAAGCACAGGCCGCGTCCAGGGGCCAACCCTCAAGTTCCTCGTTGACAGGGAGAAGGAGATAGAGAACTTCAAACCTACTCCCTACTGGGTCATCAAGATGCTCCTCGATAAGAACGGGGAAACCTATACCGCCATCTACGAGAGGGAGAAGATACTCGACGAGGAGGAAGCGAAGCGCATCGTGGAGGAGGCGAAGAAGGGGCCGGCGTTCGTTGAGAAGGTCGAGGTAAAGCAGCAGCAGAGAAAACCTCCGGTCCCCTTTGACCTCGGAACCCTCCAGAGGGAGGCCTACTCCGCCTTCGGCTACTCCCCGAAGAAAACCCTTGAGATAGCGCAGAAGCTCTACGAGAAGGGACTTCAGTCGTATCCGAGGACAAGCTCCCAGAAGCTCCCCAAGAACCTGAACTTCCGCTCGATAATTCAAAACCTCGCCAAACTCCCCGAGTACAAGCCCTTTGCACACGCCCTCCTCGGAAAGGAAAAGCTCAAGCCCGTCGA
>JALVWX010000198.1 GCA_027023165.1 Thermococcus sp.
TTCCGAGGGCATCGTAGTTGCCGTGCATGAAGGCGTTCTTTATGAGGTCGAGCACCTTGAGACCCTTCGGGGCATATCTCTCATCGTAGAACGAGCGGAACTTCATGAATATCTCCGTTCCGAGCTTGAGCTTCCTGAGCTTGCCCATGGTCTTCCACTGCTCTATCTCTTCGGCCTTCTCCTCGAGGTACTCAACGAAGCCCTCAACGTCGAGGAACCGGCTTATTGGAATGACCCTCTTGTGTTCCCTGTCGAGGAAGATGTAGGTTGCCGCGCCACAGGCGAAGTGGCTCGTCATGTAGTATTTGCTTCCGGTGAACGCCTCGAAGAACCTGGCTATGTGGCCCGCTATCGGAATCGGGTACCAGTCCTCCTTGGTTATGACACCGTTGGTCTGCTCCTCGATGCGCCTCGTCGCGCCGGCGATGGTTATCCTGAACCTCTGGCGCTCCTTCTTGGGAACCCTGCCGACCTGGGAAATCGGCTGGAAGTTAACGCCCCTGACGATGTCGAGGTGGTTGAGGCCGAAGTTGATTATCGCTCCAAGCTCGTGGTCGTTGACGTTCCTTATGGTCGTCGGGACGAGGACTATACCCGGCCCGCCGGCCTTCCTCACGTTCTCGAAGATGAGGGGAACTTCCCAGTGGTTCTTCCAGTTGGTCTGGGGCGTCATTCCGTCGTAGCTCATGTAAAGGGTGTTCGTTCCGGCCTCGCGGATCTTCTTCACAAGCGCCGGCTCGAAGGCGAGCTTTATTCCGTCGGTGTTGAGCTGAACGTGGTCGTAGCCCTCCTTGCGGGCCATCTTGATGATCTCGATGAGGTCCTCTCTCAGCGTTGGCTCGCCGCCGGTGAGCTGGACTGCATTCGCCCCAATCGGGTACTGCTTCTTGGCGTTGCGAAGCATCATTCTGATCTGCTCAAGCGTCGGTTCGTAAATCGGCTGGCCCTCCTTGGCGTAGAAGAAGCAGTACCAGCAGCTCAGGTTGCAGCGGTTGGTCAGAACGATGTTGAGCAGGTTCGTGTGGGAGCGGTGCCTCGAACACATTCCGCAGTCGAGGGGGCAGTTGACGCCGGTGTTCTCGACGTTGGCGCTGTAAAGCTCCTTCTTTTCCCAGCGCCACTTGGAGAAGCGGTAGTACTGGTCAACATCCTCGTAGTAGAGGTCCGTTATCATCCCCTCAGGGCACTTCTTGGTTATCCACACCTTGCCGTCCTTCTCCCATACGAGTGCGGGGACGACGCGCCTCGTCTCGGGACAGAGTGAGTACGTCCTGTGGGGCAAGGGGCCACCGTAGGCCCTGCTCGCTTTCTTGAGTTCAGCGTAAAACTCATCCTCGCTTATCTCAGGAAACTCGACTATATCCCTAATCCTCCGGGTTGAGGCAGCAAACTCTTTTTCGCCACTGGGAATTTCACCAACGTTCTCAGCCATGGGGTTCACCCCGTTTAATTCGGGCTTTCCTGGATGGGTATCCAATCGCTGGGTATAAAAGCTTTTGCGTAAATATGAAGGTTTTCCTTCATAGGTATGGGACAAAATTGGGGAATCCGAAAGGTTAGGGTTAAAAGTACCCGCGGGATTCTATCTTAGGTGATAGAATGCCTGCCAGGGAAATGAGGATGGAGATGTTTCTGCGCGCGCTCCTGAAGAGGGACTTCAGCAGGGCGAAGGCCCATGCCGAGAAGCTCCAGAAGATGGCCGGAAAGGACGAGTGGGGCAGGGGCTACACAAAGGCCGTCAACGGCTTTATCAGCGCCATAAAGGACAACGACCCGGATTCCCTCATCTTCCGTCTGATAAACGAACACGACAGGGAGAAAGCAAAGGAGTTGCTCGAGCACTTCCAGAAGACGATACTCGAGCACGAGTTCCGTGATGGCTACGAGAAGGGCTACTACACGGCATGGGTCGAGTTCCTCAAGGCCTACCTCAACCAGAAGACCCTCGTGTGATGACCATGGGCAAGGAAGAACTCATGAGAAAACTCGAGGAGAGAATCAGAAATTGCCAGAAGTGTCCCTTAAGTCAGCTCAGGACGAACGCGGTTCCCGGTTCCGGGAGCTACGACGCCAAGGTGATGTTCGTCGGTGAGGCACCAGGTTACTGGGAGGACCAGAAGGGCCTTCCCTTCGTCGGAAGAGCGGGGAAGGTGCTCGACGAACTCCTCCGGGAGATCGGCCTGAGCAGGGATGAAGTTTACATCACCAACATCGTCAAATGCCGCCCGCCTGAGAACCGCGACCCGACGGAGGAGGAGATTAAAGCCTGCTCCCCCTATCTTGACAGACAGATAGACATAATCCGCCCGAAGGTCATCGTTCCGCTGGGGAGGCATTCGATGCGTTACATCCTCGAGAAGTTCGGCTTCGAGCCGGAGCCGATAAGCAGGATACACGGGAAGACCTTCGAGGCTTACACCCTCTTTGGGAAAATCATCATCATGCCCGCTTACCACCCCGCAGCGGCCCTCTACAGACCGCAGATTAGGGAGGAACTCAGGAAGGACTTTGCCACACTGGCGAAATTGCTTGAGGAACTCGGTTGAGTTTCCATTCACTTTTCCGTGAATTTTGCGTCCAGTGATGTTACGATTTTTAATTTTATCCGGATTCTATGGCTCTAGATGGGACAATTTTGGGAAAGGTTTTTATCGGTTCAATGTTCTATAAGATACTTGAGCACTCCTATATGCACTGCAATGACGATAAGAAATCGCTGATGTACGTGGATTTTTAAGGACGTTCGCAGGAATCCCGTCAATTGACAAGAAATTTCGAGAAAAGATTATATACATCGAAGAAATTTCGAGGTTAAATTCCTGGAGGTGGAAGTGTGTCGGACTTCGGTGTGTTATCTCTGTTGCCGCCCCTGGTGGCAATTATCCTAGCGATATGGACGAAGAGGGTCATCCTGGCCCTGTTCGCGGGAGTCTGGATCGGCGGTGTAATGGTGGCAGGCTGGAACCCGGTGACGGGAACCACCCAAACCCTTGACTGGATAGTCAAGAACGCCACAGATGACTGGAACGTCAAGATACTCCTCTTCGACTTCCTTATCGGAGCAGGCGTCGGACTGATCTACAAGTCAGGGGGTGCCTTCGCCATTGGAAGGGCGCTGGCAAACAAAGTCCGCACCAGCCGCGGTGCGGCTGTAATGGGCTGGCTCCTCGGCGTGCTCATCTTCTTCGACGACTACACCAACACCATCATCGTCGGAAACACCATGAGGCCCATAACCGACAGGACCCGCGTCTCTCGTGAGATGCTCGCCTACATTGATGACTCAACCGCTGCCCCGGTCGCGGGACTGGCCATAGTCTCGACCTGGATAGGCTACGAGGTCGGTCTCATTGGAGATGCCTTTAAGGACCTCAACGTTGACTACGGCGCCTACGTCGCCTGGATGCACAGCGTTCCTTACAGGTTCTACTCGATTCTGGCGATAATCCTGGTTTTCCTCGTTGCCTACTTCCACAGGCACTACGGCCCGATGCTCCACGCGGAATACCGCGCCAGGACGACTGGAAAGGTTCTCCGCGACGGGGCCAAGCCGCTCATGACGACCGAGGTTGACCTAGGAATGCCCAAGGAGGAGGGAAGCGTCCACATCTTCATCTGGCCTATACTGACGCTGATCTTCGTCACCCTATACGGCATGTGGTACACCGGCGGCGGAAGCGAGGCCTACGCCAAGGGCGGCCTCATGGAGGTTCTCGGAAACTCTGACTCTGCATTGGCCCTCCTCTGGGGAAGCTTCGCGATGGTCGTCGTGGCCTTCTTCCTTGTCCTTGCAATGAAGAAGATGACAATCGAGGAGGCCGAGGACGCGATAATCCGCGGCATGAAGCAGATGGTCATCGCCAACACAATCCTGCTCCTGGCGTGGAGCATCAAGAGCGCCACCGACGCCGTCGGAACCGCGCCCTACATCGTCGACCTCGCCAAGGGGGCGGGAGTGAGCGGAAGCTGGGTGCCGCTGATAGTGTTCCTCATCGCGATGTTCATCTCCTTCACGACCGGAACGAGCTGGGGGACCTTCAGCATAATGCTGCCGATAGCCATACCGCTCGCCTATGGAGTGACAGGCAACGTCGGACCTGAGGTCTTCGCCAGCATTGGAGCCGTCTTCGCCGGCGGCATCTTCGGTGACCACTGCTCCCCGATAAGCGATACGACCATTATGAGTTCGATGTTCAGCGGTTCGGACCACATAGACCACGTCAACACGCAGGTGCCCTACGCGGTGACCGCCTCGAGCGTCGGGATAATCCTCTACCTCCTCTTCGGCTTCGGCGTCCACAACTGGGCAATCCTCCTGCCTGTAGGATTTATACTCCTCATAGCGGCCTGGTACGTCCTGAGCGAGTGGTACGGCAGCAAGCACGGCATCCCGCACGGCAAGGTGCCCGTCTACGTGGTCGAGGAGTGAGCCTTTCCTTTTTCTTTCCACTTTCAGTGCGCCTTCTGGAGTTTTGAAAGGTTTTAAAAGCCCTAATCCCAGCTTCCCCCGGAGGTGAGAGATTGCTCGTCAGGGCGTTCATTCCGGCTCATATAACGGCCTTCTTCGTCCCGGCCTTTCACGACGACCCGCTGAGAGCAGGCTCCCTTGGTGCTGGAATCAACCTCTCGAAGGGGACCAACGTCTTTGCGAGCATCGAGACGAGAACGCTTGAGAGGCACATCCACGTTGCCTTCAACGGCGAGCCGGTGCAGAGGAAAAGGGCGACCATAACATACTCCGTCGCGAACGAGCTTGTCCCTAGGGATTTCACAGGGGAAGTGGAAATCTGGCAGTACTTCGACTTCCCCAGCGGCTACGGCTTCGGCAACAGCGCCGGAGGTGCCCTGGGAACGGCCCTGGCACTGGGCTACGCCTTCGGCGGGACGTGGCTCAAGGCCGCTCAGACCGCCCACAAGCATGAGGTTCTCAACAGGGGAGGCCTCGGTGACGTTGTTGCACAGCTCGCCGGAGGGATAGAGGTTCGAGTCAAGGCCGGCGGCCCGGGCTACAGTGTCGTTGACAACCTATTCTTTGAGGACTACCGCGTTCTGGTCATCCCCCTTGGAAGGCTTTCCACGAAAGAAGTGCTCGATGGCGACGTTGTCAAAGCAATCAAAGTCGAGGGAAGGAAAGCCCTTGAAAACCTCCTCAGGGAACCGAGGCCCGAGCTGATGATGGTCCTCGCCAGGGGGTTCGCCGAAAAAACGGGCCTCCTGAGTGGTGAACTCCTCGAGTTAGCGAGGGAGCTGGACAAAGTCCTGTCGAACCCACCATCGATGATAATGCTTGGAAAGGGCCTCTTCGCACTGGTGAGGGATAAGGAGCTTGAGAACGCCAAGAACCTGCTCGCGGACCTTAATCTACCATACGACGTGGCCGAAATCTACGCGGAAAGGCCTAAAGTCGGAAGGTGGGTGGGCTAACCTTTTATCCCCCTCGCCGTATTCTTTCCGGTGGTGAGGATGGGTGACATGAAGTACGCGGAGTTAGCCGACCTCTACAGGAGGCTCGAAAAAACCACGCTCAAGACGCTGAAGACCAGGTTTGTCGCAGATTTCCTCAAGAAAACACCGGACGAGTTGCTTGAGATAGTGCCCTACCTCATTCTCGGCAAGGTCTTTCCTGACTGGGACGAAAGGGAACTCGGCGTTGGGGAGAAACTGCTCATAAGGGCCGTTTCCATGGCAACGGGTGTTCCGGAGAAAGAGATAGAGAACTCCATCAAAGACACCGGTGATTTGGGCGAGAGCGTTGCCCTTGCAATCAAAAAGAAGAGGCAGAAGAGTTTCTTCAGCCAGCCTCTAACGATAAAGCGTGTTTACAACACCTTTGTAAAGATTGCAGAAGCACAGGGAGAGGGGAGTCAGGAAAGAAAGATGAAGTATCTGGCGAACCTTTTCATGGACGCCCAGCCCGAGGAGGGCAAGTACATAGCGAGAACCGTCCTTGGAACGATGAGAACAGGTGTTGCCGAGGGCATTCTAAGGGACGCCATAGCGGAGGCCTTCAAAGTCAAGCCAGAACTCGTAGAGAGGGCCTACATGCTCACGAGCGACTTCGGTTACGTGGCGAAAGTTGCAAAGCTCGAAGGAAACGAGGGACTGGCGAAGGTTACGATACAGATAGGAAAACCCATAAGGCCGATGCTGGCCCAAAACGCGGCCAGCGTAAAGGATGCGCTCATCGAAATGGGGGGTGAGGCGGCCTTCGAGATTAAGTACGACGGGGCGAGGGTTCAAGTTCACCGGGACGGTGACAACGTGATAATCTATTCAAGGAGGCTTGAAAACGTTACCCGCTCGATACCGGAGATAGTCGAGGCTGTGAAAGCTTCACTGAAGCCGTCGAGGGTCATAGTTGAAGGCGAGCTGGTCGCGGTAGGCGAGAACGGTAGACCTAGACCCTTCCAGTACGTCCTGAGAAGGTTCAGAAGGAAGTACAACATCGAGGAGATGATTGAGAAGATTCCCCTTGAGCTGAACCTCTTTGACATCCTCTACATTGAAGGCGAGAGCCTCATAGACACGCCCTTCAGGGAGAGAAGAAAGAGGCTTGAAGAGAGCGTCAACGAAAGCGAGAAAATAAAACTCGCTGAGCAACTCGTGACGAAGAAGGTTGAAGAGGCCGAGAAGTTCTACAAGAGGGCTTTGGAGCTTGGCCACGAGGGGTTGATGGCAAAGAAACTTGATGCAGTTTACGAGCCCGGAAACAGGGGCAAGAAGTGGCTGAAGATTAAGCCGACGATGGAGAACCTTGACCTTGTCATCATCGGTGCGGAGTGGGGCGAAGGAAGAAGGGCACATCTTCTTGGATCTTTCTTGGTTGCTGTTTATGATCCGCAGAGTGGAGAATTTCTGCCCGTTGGAAAAGTCGGAAGTGGATTCACAGATGAGGACCTAATAGAGTTCACAAAGATGCTTAAGCCCTTGATAAAGAGGGAAGAGGGCAAGTTCGTTGAGATCGAACCCAAGGTGGTCATCGAGGTCACGTATCAGGAGATACAGAAGAGCCCCAAATACAAGAGCGGTTTCGCGCTTCGCTTCCCGCGCTTCGTGGCTTTAAGGGAAGATAAAAGTCCGGAGGAGGCCGATACAATAGACAGAATTGCCCAGCTCTACGAGCTACAGGAAAAGTTCAAGGCCAAGAGGTGAAGTCCTCGCCGCTTTCTTCCAGGATTTCTTCCCCGGATTCCTCCTCCGGCTCATTTTGAGGGGTTCCCGAGTCCGAATAGATGGTTCCAACGGTTGCCCTTCTCCGCTCGAGGAGCCTTTTCTCGTAATCCACGGCAAACCTGAACGCCTCGTCAATGGAGTTGTAAAGCTTGATGATGGCCCATATCCCCCCAAGTGCTAGCAGACCGGCTATTTCCCCGCCGAAGGGCATCAGAAGGACAGGGGCATCATAAAGGCCGTGGAGGAGGGAGGCACGCAGGTAGCCCTCAAGGAGGGAACCCTGGAGGGCGCTTTCGAGAGCCACTGCCGTCCATGCAACGTGGAACATCAGGATTATGAGCCTCAGAAAACCGCCGAGTATGTTTCCACGCGAGGCAAGAACCACGAAGTACATGAGTGCCTCA